>CAVOEB010000022.1:0-42555 GCA_963694715.1 Alphaproteobacteria bacterium
CTTTGCCGCCGGCGTCTTGGCCGCGGCCGCTTTCTTCTTTGCCGCCAGCTTCTTCGCGGGCTTCGCGGGCTTGGGTTTGGCCGTCTCCGTCGCCGCCTCGGGCGGGGCCAGCAATTCCTCGATGCTCGACGGCTTATCCGTCACGCTCGCCTTCCCGAGAATGAAATCGACCGCCTTCTCCTCGTAGATCGGCCCGTGAAACTCGTCGAGCGCCTCGGGGTTCTCCTTGTAGAACTCGAGCACCTTTTGCTCCTCGCCGGGAAACTGGCTCGTCGCGCGCCGCAGCGCGGCCTGCATCAACTCGTTCTTGTTGACCTGGATATCGTTCGTCCGGCCGACCTCTGCAAGTAGCAAGCCCAGCCGGATGCGCCGCTCGGTGATACCCTGGTATTCGGCGCGCACCTCTTCCTCACTCTGGTCGAGTTCCTCGAAGGTTTTCTCGGTCTTCTTCATCTCTTCGATCAGCTGCGACCAGACACTCTCGAATTCCTGTTCCACCATGCTTTCAGGCAGCGCGAAGTCATGCTCGGCGGCAAGGCTGTCGAACAGCTCCCGCTTGAGCCGCTCGCGCGCAAGCGAATCGTATTCGCTCTGCATCTGCGTGCGCACCGCCTCGGTTAATTTTTCGACCGATTCCATGCCACGCCGTTCGGCGAACGCTTCGTCGAGTATGGCCTTGACCGGCTCGCGCACCTCTTTGACCTCAACCTCGAAGACCGCCGTTTTTCCGGCCATGGCTTCGGCCGGATACTCGGCGGGAAAGGCCGCCGTCACAGTCACGGAATCGCCGGCCTTAGCGCCCGTCAATTGCTCCTCGAAGCCCGGGATCAATGCGCCCGAGCCCAGCTCCAGCTCGAAGTTCTCGGCGGCGCCGTTCTCGATCGGTTCGCCGTCGATTTGCCCCACGAAATCGATCAGGACCATCTCCCCGCTCACCACCGCGCGGGGCTCGCTCACCGGTTCGAAGCGCTTTTCCTGTTCGACCAGGCGATCGAGGGCCTTGTCCAGTTCGCCGTCGTCGATCGTTACGGCCAGCCGGATCAGGCTGAGCTTTGTCAGGTCGCCCGGGTCGATCTCTGGCAGCACTTCGAGTTCCATGGTGTATTCGAGATCCTCGCCCTCGGCGAACTTAGTGATCTCGATCTTGGGCTGCACCGCGGGGCGCAGCTCGCGCTCGCCCATGACGTCGCGCGAACTGTGGTTGACCTGGTGCTCAAGCACTTCGCCCAGCACGGACGACACGTACCTCTTGCGAATCAGCGAGGGCGGCACCTTGCCCTTGCGAAAACCCTTGATTTCGATGGTCCGGCTGAGCTCCGCGATGCGCTCATCGATTTCGCCCTGGATCGCCGCGGCCGGCACGACGACCGTGTAGGCGCGTTTTAGACCTTCGTTCTGAGTCTCGGTCACTTCCATATCAGATATCGCCGACTCTAAAAATTGAAGACTGGGATGAATGCTCTTTAAAGGCTTGCTACGGGAACGCTGGTGCGGGCGGAGGGACTCGAACCCCCACGACTTACATCACCAGATCCTAAATCTGGCGCGTCTACCAATTCCGCCACGCCCGCCCGCCGCGCTCGACGGGACTTGCGCCCTCGGGGAAATTCCCCCAAGAACGCGAATCCATATAGCACAAAATCCCGCTTGTGCGAAAAAACCACCCCGGCTGGTTAGTCACCCGTGGCATAATTGGGCCTATGACTAAGAAGATACGAGTTCATTTCAAGAGCAATCGGGCAAGCGCGGGAAGCTGGCCCGACAGCGAAGAGGGAGAGCGCGTCTTCGCGTTCAGCCGGAAGCGCTTCGACGAGGCGGCGCTAAATCACCCCGAACTCGCGCTCCTGATCGAGCCGGTGTTCGACTGGGACCACGACAATTTCGACGATTCCATGGCCAGCGCCGAGGTCCTGGTGACCTGGGATCTGCCCACCGCCGATCTCGCGAACCACGCGCCCAATCTCAAATGGATCCACATCGTCGGCGCCGGGGTCGAGCATCTCATGCCCATGAGCTGGCTGCCCAAGAGCGTCGCGCTGACCAACAGCAAAGGCGTGCACGCGCGCAAGTCGGGCGAATACGGCCTCATGGCGCTGCTCATGCTGAACAACGCCATGCCCATCCTGATCGAGGCCCAGCGCGCCGCCCATTACGGCCCGACCTATTCCACCGCGCTCGAGGGCAAGACCCTGCTGATCCTCGGCGTCGGCCAAATCGGCAACGCGGTTGCGGCACACGCCAAGCATATGGGCATGCACGTAATCGGGATCCGCCGCTCGGGCCGCCATTCCCGCCATATCGATGAGATGGTCAAGCTCGACAAGCTCGAGGCCCAGCTGCCCCGCGCCGATTTCGTGCTCGTCAGCCTGCCCTCGACGCCCGAAACCGTGGGCGTGCTCGATGCCAAGCGCCTCGCGTTGATGAAACACGGCGCCGGGCTGGTGAACATGGCCCGCGCCTCCCTGATCGATTACGAGGCGCTGGCCACCTTGCTCCGCGCCAGGCAGTTGGGCGGCGCGGTGCTCGACGTCTTCGACCCCGAGCCCCTGCCCCGCACCTCCCCGCTGTGGACCGTGCCCAACCTGATCATCACGCCCCACGTCTCGTCCGACGAGCAGGAGCGCTACGTGCCCCTCATCCTCGACCTCTTCTTCGACAACATCGCGCGCCTCCTCGAAGGCCGCCCGTTACGCAACAAGGTCCGCCCGGAGTTAGGCTATTGATCAGGACTTTGAACGAGAGACCCGCTGCATCCATATTCTGGGCCGCGATAAGCCCGCGCCGGCCGTGCACCCGGCCAACAAAGATAATTCCGGGGGCCGCCACAGGGCCGGGGTAGTCGTGAGGCGCAGGCCAGCCCCCCAAGAAAAGATGCGGCGCCAGCCTACGCGGCGACTGAGCGCGACCCAATTACCTGCGCGGCACGTGAGAGCTATCAGATGGTCTACGTGGCTACTGAACGCCGTTGCGCTCTTGCCTCAAGAGCGCAACGGCTAACAAAGAAAATTTTATGAGCGCGCCTCCGCCCGGTCCGACCCAAAGCCGTTGGGACGTCGTCGCGCTCGCCATCATGGGCGGGATCATGGTTGGCCTGGTGGTCGGCCTGGTACCGCTCGCCATGGCCGGTACGTCACGTTCCAATTGGCCGAGGTAGCGGTGCCGAGGAGCCTGTTCCGGAAAATCTTGGGCCTGATTGATGATCTGCGACGAAGACCCGCTCCGGCGTAGGCCGAGGGAATTGACGGCAAGATCACCAAGCAATCCGTCGTTCTCGATAAGGTCACGGCGACCCGCGTGACCTTTCATCCCGGCGCGAAATGGTCGAAGCACCTCAAGGCCTATGCGGGCACCCACAGCTGTGCGCTGCCCCATGTCGCGATGGTGTTTCAGGGAACGCTCCGGGTGGTGATGGACGACGGCTCGAAGGAAGATTTCTCGGCCGGGGAAATGATGCTGTTGCCGCCGGGCCACGATGCCTGGTGCGTGGGCAAGACGGCATGCATCTTCGTGGAGTTCTTCCAGAGCAGCAATTACTACAACCAGATGGTCAAGGAGTGGCACGCCAAGAACGCGTGAGCGCGGCAAAGCGTTAATATTGGCGCGGCGCCGTCAGAAGGCTCGTGCCTGCGCAATTCCCCAGGTGAAGTCGAGAATGTCCTCTTAAGTTTTTCGATGTCTGCCGGTTCCAGCTCTCCTTTTTTTCTTTTTGTTGAGCTCGCCCAATTCCGTCTAAAGCTCGTGCAGCTTGCCCTCGTCGAGGCGGGCGAGCTTGAGCGTATAGGCCACGTCGCCGATGATGCCGTTGAGATAGGCCTCGCAGGCCCGGTACATCTCGTCGCGCAGGAGCTGGACCACGCCCGTGGCCATTGCGCTTCCGAAATTCGCATCACCGCTTCCCTCGCCCGCGATACTCAGCTGCAGCCCCAACTGCAGCACGTCCGAGAAGGCCTAGGCGATATCCGGAATCGGCTCCGCGCAGTAAATCTGTTTGGTTAAATCTGTTTCTTTTTCTTCGCGCAAACTAGGCACACATGTAATGAGCATCTGCTTGGCATCCGTCACAATAATTTGGGTAGGTAAAACAGATTTATTGCTGTCGCTGTTTACGTCGTCCAGCGAGTCGACCCTATAAATCTCCGGTTCGAAATTAGCTCGATCTTTGAAAAAATTTCACGCCGAAAGCAAGATCGCGTCCAGGGCCGTGACCGCCAAAAAAAACAGATGCTGCGCGTGTCATTCCCCTTACGGGCACTATCTTGCTTTTTATTTTTTAAGCTCCGAAGCCTATCCGTTTCAGCCGATCTGGGGCCCATGTTTTTTTGCCTAACCCGAATTTTAGAGGAGTTTTTGCACGAAACCGAAGTAAAGATTTCGTAATCTACAACCTATTTGTACAACCCCGTACCCGCCTCCTCGCTGCCGTCCGAATGAAGCGACGGGTTCGGGAAGCCCAACCCTCACGGCCGTGCCGCGAACCAGACGCCGTCTTCGCCGTCGCCGTTCACGTCGCCGGGTTTGATGTCTTCGAGAAAGCCGTAGAGCGGCTGGCCCTCATAGGCCCATTGCATGCTGCCGTTCTCGCGCGGAACCAGGGTGAAGCCGTCATGGGGCTCCGCCCCCTCCGCCACTTCCGCCGGCGGCCAGAACATGGCGCAAAAGCTCGTGCAGTTCGATTTTCCCGGCTCGTCGGGCGCGTAGGTATAAAGCGTCATACCGCCGGCGTCGGTCAGCACCGTGCCGATGGCGCTCTCGCCCGTCTCGCCGGGGCCCTCGGGGCCAAAATCCGGGGCTAGGCACGCCGCCAGAAAAACCACAGCACCCATGGCCAGCGCGCTTCGAAAAATTTTCATGTCTCCGCCTCTCCTGTTGCCGTATGCCCCTGCATAACCTTTGCCGTGAGCGCCCGCAAGTGCCCCTCCATGACCGTGAAACGCCCCTCGGGCGCCAGCGCGTCGCCCGCGCGGTGGATCGCGATCACACCGGCCGCCACCGCGCGCAGGAACGCCCCGTCGTCGCCCGCGCCGTCTGAGGGCAGGGCCAGCACCGTATCGCCGCCCCAGGTTGGGATCGGCTCTTCCCGGCCCTCGCCCGGCTGACGCGGCGACTCGCCGTTCTCTTTTAGTGCCCGCACCGCCTTGCGTAGCCGCTTCCGCATGGTGATCACGCCTTCGTCGATGGCGGTGAGATGCTCGCTCCGGTGGCGCGTGATCGCCCCCATCCCGCTCACTGCCTCGTAATCGCCGGGCCGGCGCTGGCGCTCCTCGTAAGGCCGGTCGACCACCTCGCCTTGCTCGATGCGGTCGATCCCGTCGGGCGTGTTGAACTCGATAGGGTCGCCTTTTTCACCGAAATTCGCCCAGGCGATGATGTGAGTGCTCGTGTCGTCGGCGGGCACCACCCAGCGGGTAAACGCGCTCCGCCCGAAATAGCCCGGCGTCGTGCCGTCGCAGGCAAACGCCGCGCCCGCTTGGGTGAAGTTGGGCAGGATCAGCTCGTTGATCCGCACCCAGATATTGGCGCCCACACGCCGTGTATTCGCACCATAAACCCCGCTCTCGCTCTCGAAGAAGGTGAGTTCGCCTAATTCGCCGATACCCTCGGAAAACTGCGGACCGTCGGGCGGCGAATGGAGCACCGCCGTATGGGCGGGGTCGACGATGGCGTCAAGCACCTGGAGCCAGTTGCACGGCCAGGTCATGGCGTAGGGCGTCATGGTCATGCCCGGAATGTCGAACGTATCGAACACCGGAAACGCGGGCTTCTCGTCCGGCGGGCCGAGATAGGCGAATATCAGCCCCTTGAACTCGTGAGTCGGATAGGCGCCCTGGCGCAGCGCCTTGGGCATGGCCTCCTTAGCCGGGCTCTCGTCGGGCTCAGCGGGCATGGCGAGGATGGTGCCGTCCACATCGAAGCGCCAGCCGTGATAGCGGCATTCGATGCCCCGCTCGCAGACCCGCCCGTATTCCAGCGACGCCTGGCGGTGGCAGCACTGGCGGTGGAGTAGCCCATAGCTGCCCGAACCATCGCGAAACAACACCAGATCCTCGCCCATCATCCGCACGGCCTTGGGCAGGTCGGTTAAGTCTCGCGCCAGCCCGACGGGCTGCCAGAAGCGGCGCAAGTACTCGCCCATGGGCGTTCCCGGCCCGGCCCGCGTCAGCTCGGGCTCGATCTCGGGCAGGGTGCTTTGGTAATAGCCCCCGAAGGGCTGGTCTTGATGATCCATGGTGCGGGGTCTTTGTGGCTAAATCCGCCCTCACGTTAGGCGAGGTAGCGGGCCGGTTCAAGCCGGCGCTTGGTACCCGTCCCCCCCCCCCCACGTCTCCCCGGCCACATCCATTGACGGCAACCGGCGGGCGGGCTTGAATGCGCTCGCGCCGCCCGCGCGCCCAAACCCGCACCGCACCGAGTCTCAAGGAGCCCTCCATGACCGATCCGCGAAGCCCCATCGATCCCGGCGCCCGAGGCGCCCGCAAAAAGCTCGTCGCGCTGTCCTGCAGCGCCCGGCCCGACGGCAACTCCCGCGTTGTGGCGCAAGCCGTCGTCGACGGCGCCATCGAGGCCGGTCACGACGCCGAGCTTATCCATCTGCCCGACCACATCACCCAGCTCTTTCGCGATTGCAAGACGTGCCGCGACGATGAGGGCAACTGCACCATCGACGACGGCTACAAGGACGTGTTGTGGAACAAGTTCCTGCCCGCCGACGGCATCGTCTGGGCCACGCCCATCTACTGGTACGGTGTTTCCTCGCAGATGAAGAACTTCCTCGACCGCTTCTTTTGCTACTACTCCGACGAAGGCGATAGCTTCGGCACGGGCAGCTTCGTCGAGGGCGTCTTGGATAAGAAAGCCGGCCTCGTGCTCTCAGCGGAGGAAAACTCCATCGCCGCGCGCATGCCCGCAATCCAGGAGATGATCATGCTATGCGATTACCTGCACCATGATTTCGTCGGCATCGTCCAGACCACGGCCAACAGCCGGAGCGACGTGAAGAACGACCCCAACGCCCCCCTCACAAATGGCTTCGAGTTCGGGCGCAGCTTCTTTGAGCGTCACGAGACCAACTACCGCGCCGACATCGTGCGGGAAAAGGTCATCTGGCAGGGCGAAAAATCGGGTTACAAGCGCCCCTTCTTCTGGGGCTGAAGAGCGGTTTTAGAGGCTGGCAGGGGCTACCGAATGAGGGCGTTGCCGCCCTTTGCAATCAAGAAACCGAAAGGGGCTCCGGCGGCCGTTCCACCGACTATGACCCCCACGTTATGGGCCACTGAATGGCCCTTTAGTGACGCCTCGACGAGGCTGACCACAAGCCCGAAGATCAACCAGTAAATCGCAATCCGCCGGACACTCCATTCGTCGGGCTTAGTTTTGCCATCGCGCGCATTCTTGTAATCGTTGACCACGCTATTGACAGCGTCTTTAGCTATTTCCCGGCGCTTCGGGAACTGTCTCGAAGATGGCGGAGATTATTGCGACGGTAACAAGCAATGCGCAGTAGGCACCTATCAACCACGCGGCTGACGACATAAGCCCCGTCGCCCAATTGCCATAAGTACCCGGGGTTATTTCAAGGAATGTAGCGGTCGCTTGATACCGCGAGAGAAAATAAATAATCCCGTCGCCAGGAACGAAGAAGACCCACACCAGCCAGGGGCAGAGATCCGATATGGTCACGGCGCCAACGAGATTGATGTCCGCGAGCAGTTCCCACCGATGGTTCATGGCCGTAAGAGCCTATAATTTTGATCGATGAGGAAACGCGGCCCAACCACAATGACTGGGAATCGCCCTCCGCCCCCACTCCCCGGCCGCCTTGCGCAATTTCGCCTGGGCGCCGAGCAGAGATTTCACCTGCGAGCCGATCGCCACCTTGCCCTCGCCCACGTAATCTTCGTGGTTTTCCTCGATCTGGGCGAGGCCCTTCTCCGAAGTACCACCCAGCCAGTTGATCCGCTCGATCTGCGCGCCGTTGCGCAAATGAAAGCGTGCCACCGGGTCGAGCGCCCGCCCCGTGGGTCCCCGCTCGAGCGCAAGGTAGCGCGCACACAGCCCCATCAGCGGCTCCTTGAGCGGCTCCTTGAGCGCCGCCTTGAACAGGTTCGTTTTCCGACCACCTGGCATCGAGCGCCACGCGCAGCGCCGCGATGGGGTTTTCCGTGCCTGTCAGCTCCATCAACCGCTGCGAGTCCGCGACATCGAGCAGGTCGCTCTCGGATCGCTTGCAGCAAGCCCGATCGCGATGACGTCGCGCCCGGCGGCGCGGAGCCAACCTTCTAATCGTTCGAACATCGCCTTTTCCCCGTGGTGCGAGCCTCCGGGCGGCGAACGGCCTCAACCGGCCGGCGGGATGTTCTGGTTGAGCCGGAACAGGTTGCCCGAATCGTAGCGCGTCTTGAGCTCGGCCAACCGCTCGTACTTGGCATCGCCGTAGGCGGCGCGGATGCGTGCCGTGCCCTCCTCACGGTCGAGATAATTCACATATACTCCGCCACCGCTATGGGGCTCCAGGGCGTCGTGAAGCCCGCGCACCCAGGCAACGTTGGCGTCATTGTCCGCCGCATCGGGCCAGATGCCCAAGATCAGCAGGCCGAACGCTATATCGCGATGGGCGAAGGCCGTGGCGTCTTCGGCGATCCGGCTCATGGCGCCACCGAACTGCTCGAGCACCACCGCCGTGCCGGTCGAGGGCACCTTAGCGTAATGCTCGATCATGACCTCGACCACCTCAGGCGTCAGCGCGGGAAGTGTGCCGCCCTTCCAGTAGTTCTGGGAATCGTAGGGAAATGCACCATCGAGCATCTGCTGGAGCGCGGTGTATTCCATCGGTGCGATGCCGTCGGCGAGCGGGGCTCCGAACGCCCGCATGGGTGCGAGATCGATCTCGGCCTGGGCGGTGGAACCGAAATGCGCTCCGCCCATCGCCACGACCGGGCTGCCGTCGGGACCGTGGATGAGACCCGCCGTGGTCGAGAGCGTATCGGGCACCCCGGCATCGACGAACTCGCGGTAGAAGGCGAACACCTCGCGCGCGGCCTCGAAGGGATGAACGATGAGACCACCGGTGACCGTCGGCCCGATCTCGTGGAGTGCGAAAGTAAACGCGGTAGCGACCCCGAAGTTACCGCCGCCACCGCGCAGCGCCCAGAACAGGTCGGGCTCGCTGGTCGCGGTGACGTGGCGCAAATTGCCGTCAGCGGTGACGAGATCGACCGCGACGAGGTTGTCGCAGGACAGCCCGCACACGCTCTTGAGCCAGCCGATGCCACCGCCCAGCGTCAGGCCCCCGACCCCGGTGCTTGAGATTAGCCCGCCCGTCGAGGCGAGGCCGTGAGCCTGGGTGGCGGCGTCGTAATCGCGCCAGGTGGCGCCGCCCTCGGCGATCGCGAGCTTGTTTTCCGGGTCGACCTCGACGGCAGTCATGAACGAGAGGTCGATGGTCAGCCCGCCGTCGCACAGCGCGTTGCCTGCGACGTTGTGCCCGCCGCCGCGCACCGAGAGCAGAAGCGAGTGTTCGCGGGCAAAATTGACCGACGCCTCGACATCCGCGGCATCGCGGCAACGCGCAATCAGCGCAGGCTTCTTCTGGACCGTCGCGTTCCAGATGCGCCGCGCGGTCTCGTAGTCGGGATGGCCGGCCGCCACCAGATCGCCCGACAGGCTTCCGGCCAGGGTCTCGATATCCGCCACCGGCAGTATGATCGCCTCGCCGTCTAAGTTTCGTGCCTTTAGATCAGCCATGTCCGTATTCCCTAGTTATGATGGTGGCCGTGATCGTGGCCGTGATCATCCCACTCCGTGGGGGCGTTGACGCCGTGGCGTGCCGCTTGGCTGAGCCCGAAGAGCACACGGGGCAGTGATTCGGTGAGGTCCTCGGCGATCAGGCCCGGCCCGATCAGGCTTGCCGCCTCACCGTGGATCCAGGCCGCGGCGCAGGCCGCCCCGAAGGCGGGCATGCCCTGGGCGAGCAGGCCGAGGACCAGCCCGGCCAACACGTCGCCCGCGCCCGCGGTGGCCAGCTCGGCGGGCGCGTTGGTGTTGATTGCCGCGCGGCCGTCGGGGGCCGCTATCACCGTGTCGCCGCCCTTGAGCAGGACCACCGCGCCGGCCTGGGCAGCGGCGCGGCGCGTGCGTTCGAGACGGCCCCCGGCGGGGTCGAAAAGCCGTGCGAATTCGCCCTCGTGAGGAGTTAAGACGCAGGGGGAGCTTATCGCCTCAAACAATTGATCCGGATCGGATTTAAACACCGTCAACGAATCGGCATCGAGGACGCAAGGCCGCTCAGCTGCGAGCAGTTCGAGGGTCATCGCCCGGCACTGATCGCCGAGCCCGCAGCCGGGCCCGACGAGGGCGGCGTTCTTGCGCGGATCGTCAAACATCTCGCCAAGCTGTTTGGCGGAATCCACCGCCTGGTTCATCACCGCCGTCTGCTGCGCCGCATAGACCGCCAACGCGTCGTCCGGACAGGCGACGGTGACAAGCCCGGCGCCAACCCGGAGTGCGGCGCGCGCCGCCATACGGGCCGCGCCCGAGGTGGCGACGGGGCCGCCCACCACGACGGCGTGGCCGCGGCTATATTTGTGCCCGATAATTAGAGGCCAGGGATAGGCGTCGAGCCAGCAGTCGGGGCGATTATCGACGGTGTTCGGGCCGATCGCCGCGACGGTTTCACCGGTGATGCCGATGTCGGCAACCTCGACCTCGCCGCAATGGATGCGGCCGGGAAGCAACAGATGGCCGGGCTTGCGCCGGCAGAAGGTGACCGTGAGCGCACAGCGGGGCGCGGCACCCAGAACCTCGCCCGTCTGGCCATCGACACCGCTCGGAATATCGACCGCAACACAAGGCATACCAAGGAATTCGATTGCCGCGACGGTCTCGCGCACAGGACCGTCCAGCGCACGGCCCAAGCCGACGCCGAACAAGGCATCGACCACAAGATCGACGCCGTCGAGTATCTCGGGCGTCACGGGCGCGGGCTTGCGCTTCCAGCGTTTCGCCATGAGCGCGGCATCGCCCTTGAGCTTATCGGGCTTGCCCACGAGGCCGAGCCGGACTGTCCAGCCCATCTTCGCCAAATGACGCGCGATAACGAACCCGTCGCCGCCGTTGTTGCCCGGCCCGCACAGCACCGCGACCGTGCCGGGCGCAAACCGGCGCTCGATCGCCTCGGCCGTAGCGCGCCCGGCGTTTTCCATCAGCACGTCACCCCTGGTGCCACCACTGATGGTCGCGCTGTCGCAGGCGTACATTTCCTCGACCGATAAAATTTCGACGGCGACGCCCGCTGGCGTGATGCTACGCGGTGCCATGAAAGTCTCCCCCGAGCGGATGGCTTCCTTTACACTAGTCCAAAGAATAGCGCGCCGCGCCGGGCCTGTCGTGGGCCAAAGGCATGGCCTCCGGGAGAAACCATGAGCGGCGAGACCCCCCGCCACGACACTGAACTCAAGGCCGCCTTCCGCTATCAGCGGGACCGGGGCGATGGTGCGCCGCGCCCGATCGAGCGGCCCAGCTGCCCGTCGGCGGAAGATACCGCCCGGGAGGTGCGCGAGGGCACGGAAACAGCCGTGGGCGTGTTCGACGCCTGTTTCAAGCGGATCGAGGCGGTGGAGCCCGAGGTCAGCGCATGGGTCCATCTCGCCCCGGACGTGGGCCGCGCCATGGCGCAAGCGGTCGACGCCGGGCCCCACGACGGCCCGCTGGCGGGTATCCCCGTCGCGCTCAAGGACGTGATCGACACCGCCGACCTGCCGACCGAAAAGGGCACGCCAGTCTGCGAGGGCCGCCGCCCGTCGGCCGACGCCACGGTGGTGAGCCGCCTGCGCGCGGCAGGCGCGGTACTGCCCGGCAAGGCGGTCACGACCGAATTCGCCTATTTCCACCCGGGCAAGACGCGCAATCCCTACGATCTGAACCGCACGCCGGGCGGCTCGTCGAGCGGACCGGGGGCCGCGGTAGGCGCAGGGATGGTGCCCGTGGCCCTCGGCGGCCAGACGGTCGGCTCCGTGGTCCGGCCCGCCTCGTTCTGCGGCGTCTGGGGGATGAAGCCCAGCTTCGGGCTGATCCCGGTGACGGGCGTCGATCCCATCGCTCATTCGCTCGATCATATCGGCGCCTTCACCCAGAGCGCGCGCGATCTCGCCCTGGTGATCGACGCGATCTCGGGTGACGACGGGATCGACGACGCCTCGACCGGCCAGGCGCCGAGCCAACTCGTCGCCGCGCTCGACCGGCCGCTCGAGCGGCCGCGTCTGGGCTTCGTGCGGACCTTCGCGTGGGATCAGCTTGACGACGGGCTGGATGAGCTGTTCGAGTCGGTGGCCGAGGAGCTGGGCGCGGCCGAGGTCGAGATGCCGCACCTATTCGAGGCCACTTACAACACCCACCACACCATCTTTCTGGCAGAAATGGCATTCCACCGCGCCGAGGCCTACGCCAGCCAGAGCCACCGGCTCTCGCCGCTGCTGATCGAGGGCATTGAGGCGGGCATGGAGATCAGCGCCGAGAGCTATATCGAGGCACAGCGCCGAGCGGCGGAAATGCGCACCGAATTGGCCATACTGTTCGCCGAGTTCGATGCCGTGATCAGCCCTTGCGCGAAGGGCGAAGCGCCGATCGGCATCGCGGCGACCGGCGATCCGATCTTCTGCATGCTCTGGACCATGATGGGCGCCCCCACCGTCAGCATCCCCGCGCTAGAGGGGCCCAACGGCCTGCCCGTCGGCCTCCAGGTAACCGGGCCGCACCGGACCGACGGGGCCGTGCTGCGCGCAGCCGCGTGGATCGGCGACGCGCTGGGGGTGACCGCGCCATGACCGTCTGCCGCGCCGCCCACGCAGCCGCCGCCCACTGGACGGAAGCCGCCGTGCTCTGCGCCGAACAGCTCGAAGGCCAGGACGCGGGACGGCCGGGCGGCGGGCTCGGCTTTATTTACGCCACGGATTCCTTTGCCGAAGCCCTGCCCGAAATCACCGGGTATCTGCGCAAGGCGACGGGCGTGGAAAGTTGGGTCGGCACGGTGGGGTTCGGCATCTGCGCCATGGGGCGCGACTATTTCGATCAACCGGCAGTTTCGGTGCTGATTGCGGATCTGCCCCGGGAATCATTCCGGGTCATGGAGATGGTTCACGACGCGGGCGCGGGTGCGATTGCCGCCGGCGACGATCCATCGTTCGGCGTTGTGCATGGGGACCCGCGCAACACAGACATCGCCGGCCTGATCGAGGGCCTGGCCGAGCAAAGCAATGGCTACCTGGTGGGCGGGTTGACGAGCTCGCGCGGCGGCTTTCCGCAAGTGACCCGGGACATCGCCGAGGGCGGCCTCTCAGGCGCGCTGCTATCGAGCGACGTGCCGGTGGTCACCGCGTTGAGCCAAAGCTGCGAACCGCTGGGGCCCTATCACGACGTGACCGAATGCGAGGACAACATCGTCATCGAACTCGACGGACGTTCGGCGGTCGACGTCTTTGCCGAGGACGTCGTGGTCGGGCTGGGCAACGAGATCAGTGATCTCTCGGACGTGGTGCTGGCGGCGTTTCCCGTGGTGGGCTCGGATACCGGCGACTATCTCGCGCGCCAGCTCGTGGGATTCGATTCCGAACGCGGCGTGATCGGGGTGAACCAGCAGCTTTCCCACGGCGACCGCATGATGTTTTGCCGACGCGACCGGGCGGCGGCGGAGCGCGACTTTGAGCGCATGCTGACCAACCTCAAGGACCGGCTTTCGAGCCCGCCCAAGGGCGGGCTCTATTATTCCTGCCTCGCACGGGGGCCCAACCTGTTCGGCGCGACCAGCTGGGAAGTCAACGCGATCCGCAACGCGCTGGGCGATTTTCCGCTGACCGGGTTTTTCTGCAATGGCGAGATTTCGCATAACCGGCTCTACACCTTTACGGGTGTGCTCAGCCTGTTCGCGTGATGAAGAGCTATCGCAAGGAGCTGACCTATCGCGTGCCCGCGCGGCGCGGCCTGATCAACATTACCGCCGACGTGGAAGCCTGCCTCGTGGAAAGCGGGATCGAAGAGGGCATGGTGCTGGTCAACCCCACGCACATCACCGCATCGGTCTTCATCAATGACGACGAGCGCGGCCTGCATCACGACTACGAGAAATTTTTTAAAACCCTCGTACCCCACGAGCCGGTCGGCCAGTATCGCCATAACGATACAGGCGAAGACAATGCTGACGCCCATATCAAGCGCTAGGTCATGGGCCGCGAGGTGGTCGTCGCGGTGACCGAGGGCCGGCTCGACTTCGGCACTTAGGAGCAGATTTTCTACGGCGAGTTCGACGGCAAGCGGGCCAAGAAGGTGCTGGCCAAAATTATCGGGAAATAGGGGAGAAAAGATATGGCGACGGCGAACGCGCGGGCGAACCGGCCCCACGACGAGCATTTTCTCTACGGCAACGCCTACTGGCCCCACGTGGCCCGGAACGGCGGGCTGGCGCTAGATCGGGGCGAGGGAATCTACGTCTTCGACACCTCGGGTAACCGCTACATCGAAGCCATATCCGGCGCCTGGCACATCGCCTTCGGGTTCTCCGAACAGCGCCTGATCGACGCGATGGTGGAGCAGATGAATAAACTGCCCGCCTATCATTCGTTCTTCGGTCGGGTTTCGGAAAAGGCGCTGGAGCTGGCCGACCGGCTGGCCGAGGTCGCGCCGATGCCCGTGGGCAAGGTGTTCTTCTCCAACTCGGGCTCGGAAGCGAACGAAACCGCGATCAAGATGATCTGGCTGATCAACTGGGCCAAGGGACAACCCCAGAAACGCAAGATCATCTCGCGAAACAAGGCCTATCACGGCAGCACCATCGTGGCCGGTAGCCTGATCGGCAAGGATTACATCCATCCCTTCGGCCTGCCCGTGCCCGAGGTGCGCTACGCCGACCTGCCCCACCACTGGCGCTACGCGCAAGCGGGCGAAAGCGAGGAAGACTACGCCACGCGCCTCGCCCAGCGGCTCGACGCCCTGATCGAGGCGGAGGGCCCGGAGACGGTCGCGGCCTTCATCGCCGACCCGGTGATGTCGGCCGCCGGCGTGATTGCACCGCCCACGACCTATTACGCAAAGATCCAGGCAGTGCTTGCCAAGCACGAGGTGCTGCTGATTTCCGACGAGGTCGTGACCGGACTGGGCCGGACCGGCCAGTTCTGGGGCGTTCAGACCTTCGGGGGCGATCCCGACATCATCACCACCTCGAAAGTGATGTCGGCGGGTTATTACCCGATCGGCGCGACGATGGTTTCGGAAGCGCTCTCGGCGGAGCTTGAAGAGGCTTGCGAAAAGGCCGAAGAATTCGCCCACGGCTTTACCACCGGCGGCAGCCCGATCGGCGCGGCGGTGGGGCTTCGGGTGATCGACCTGCTACTCAAGGATGGCGTGTTCGACCATATGAAGGCGGTCTCGCCCGGTTTCGGCGAGGGTCTGCACCGCTTCGACGAGCATCCGTTCATCGGCGAAATTCGCCAGGTCGGGCTGATGGGTGCGTTCGAACTGGTCGCCGACCGGGAGACCAACGCACCCTTTGCGAAGAAGCACCTCGCGACCGAAGCGATCTGCCGGATCGGCCTCGAACACGGGCTGATCCTGCGGCCGCTGGAAAACTCAGTGATCTTCGCCCCGCCCTTCGTGATCACGGATAGCGAGATAGACGACCTGTTCACACGCACCGAGCGGGTGATGGAGGATTTCGGGAAACTCGTCGCCGCCGAGGGGATGGGGGTTTAGATTGGATCTATCTCGCTCACGACAGCGAACCTAACGGTTCGCGGCTGCGCGGGCGCGGCCGCATAAGCGGCGGGCTGCGGTCGAATCCTGGGCTGTTCTCTTTACGCGCTCAAGCGCCGTGCAGGCGCGCCATGATTATTCGTTGGGGTCGGTTGCCCTGAGCCAACCCCGATCCTGCGGGCTGTATTCTTTTCGCGCTCAAACGCCACGCAGGCTCTCGGCGCATAAGCGCCAGGCTGCTGTCGCAGCCTTGGCCATTCTTGTTTTGAGAGCCGGCCGCCCTGGGCCAGCCCCGGCTCTACGGGCCCGCTAACGCTCGAGCAGAAAGGCGGGGACGTGGTCGCCCCAACCCTCGGGCGCTTCCTTAACTTCGGCGGGCTTCGCATTACGGCCGCGGCCGCGGGACGCGGGCTTTTCCGGGGCGGTGTCCTTGTCGTCTTCTGGCGCGACGCTCTCAGGCTCGGGGGTCGCCTCTTCCACCGCTTCGACCGGGGACGTTTCCGCCTTGCGCTCGGCAGCCTTGCGGCCCCGGCCCCGCGATGCACGGGACTTGGCCTCGGCTTCGTCCGAAGCTTTCTTGCTCCGGCCTGCGGCGCGCGAACGTCGCTTGGGCGCCGGCTTCTTCTCCACCGTTTTGGCCTCCACGGACTCGGCAGCGGTAGGTTCGATCTCCTCGGGTTCGGCGTCCGTGGATTCTGCGGGCGCCGCCTCGCCGGGCATGACGAGCGGCGGGATCGTCGAGCCGATCAACCGTTCGATTCCGTCAACGAACTTGGCGTCGGACCTCAGGGCAAGGGTGAAGGCGCGGCCCTTCTTGCCGGCTCGCCCGGTGCGCCCGATGCGATGGACGTAATCCTCAGCGTGGGTGGGAACGTCAAAATTGACCACAAAGGAGAGCGAGTCAATATCGAGGCCGCGCCCGGCTACGTCGCTGGCGACCAGGAACTTGATCTCTCCCGCCTTGAAACGCCCCAGCGTATCGGTGCGGCTGCCCTGATCCATGTCACCATGGAGCGTGCCCACACCTTCGATGCGATGGCGCTTGAGCGACTTGCCGAGGGTGTCGACGTCCTTCTTGCGGTTGCAAAAAATCAGCGCGTCCTTCACGTCGAAGGCGATGATCAGCTCACGTAAACGTTCGCGTTTCTTCTTGAAGAGGTCCTCGCCGCGCCGTCCGGAGACGGTCAAGATCGAGTGATCGATGCCCTCGGCGGGGCGCGCCGGCGGAGCGACGTGAACTTCCTTGGGATTGCTCAGGAATTTTTCGGCCAAGCGGCGGATTTCGCGCGGCATGGTGGCCGAGAACATCAGGGTCTGGCGCAGCGGCGGCAGCCAGCCGACAATCTTCTCGACGTCGGGGATGAAGCCCATGTCGAGCATGCGGTCGGCCTCGTCGATGACGAGAAGCTGGACGCCGCTCATGATCAACTTGCCTCGCTCGAAACAATCGAGCAGGCGGCCGGGGGTGGCGATCAGCACGTCGACGCCACGGTCGAGCTTGCGAAACTGCTCATCGAACGAGACGCCGCCGATCAACAGCGCCATCGAGAGCTTCCCGTGATTCTTGCCGTAGATCTCGAAATTCTCGGCGATCTGGGTCGCGAGTTCGCGGGTCGGCGTGAGGATGAGCGATCGCGGCATGCGCGCGCGGGCCCGGCCCGAGGCCAGAATTTCGAGCATGGGAAGCACGAAGGACGCGGTTTTTCCGGTGCCGGTCTGAGCGCAGCCCATGACGTCACGGCCCTGCAGAACAAGGGGGATCGCCTGAGCCTGAATGGGGGTGGGTACTGTATAGCCTGCGTCCACTACTGCACGGAGCAGGTCCGGGCTTAAGCCCAGCTCGTCAAATGTCATGAAACCTCTAGGGGACGTGCCGAGGTCTTTCCCGTTCCCCAGCACCGGGTGCGGCGGCGAGAATCCGACGCGGCCTGCCCGCAATCTTGAGGATCGACGGAGCCAATCTCCGTCTCGAAGCACATCATGTTCCTGTCATGTAGTCGGAACCGGGCAAGAATTCAAGGCTTTCCGGGACTGACCCCGCTACGCGCCCAAGCGCCGCGCAGGCTCTCGGCTCTTTTTGGGGGCCGGCCGTGCCTCGCGCCAACCCCGGCCCGCGGTCGCGAGCTCCGGCTTCTCTTTACGCGCGCAGGCGGCGCACGGACTCCCAGCGTCCCATTTTTTTTGGGGCCGGCCGCCCTCAGACAATCCCGGCCCTAGGGGCCGCGCCTAGACGTCAAGTTCGGTGACGAAGCGGGCGTTCTTCTGGATGAAGGCGAAGCGCTTCTCGGGCTTGCGCCCCATCAGGTCCTCGACCTGGCGCGCGGTGCGCCGGATCTCGTTGTCGGAAATGCGGACCTGGAGCAGAGCCCGTTTGTCGGGATTCATGGTCGTCTCGCGGAGCTGCGCGGGCGGCATTTCGCCCAAGCCCTTGAAACGGCTGATCTCGACCTTGCCCGCGCCCTTGAAAGTGCTCGCCATCAGCTCTTCGCGATGCGCGTCGTCGCGCGCATAAAGCACGGCGTCGCCCCGCGCCAGGCGGTAGAGCGGCGGCTGGGCGAGGTGGAGATGGCCGTGCGCGATCAACTCGGGCATCTCGCGGTAGAAGAAGGTCATCAGCAGGGTTGCGATATGGGCGCCGTCGACATCGGCGTCGGTCATGATGATGACCCGCTCGTAGCGCAGCTTGGTCAAATCCAAGCTCGCGCCCATGCCGCAGCCGAGCGCAAGCACGAGGTCGGCGAGCTCCTGGTTGGCGCGCAGCTTGTCCGCGCTGGCCGAGGCGACGTTGAGGATCTTACCGCGCAAGGGCAGCACGGCCTGGGTGTCGCGCCGACGTGCCTGCTTGGCCGAACCGCCCGCGGAATCGCCCTCGACCAGGAAAATTTCGGTGCCCTCGCGCCCGGCGCGCGAGCAATCGGAGAGCTTGCCCGGCAGGCGCAGTTTGCGCGTCGCCTGCTTGCGCGCAACCTCCTTTTCCTGGCGCCGGCGGCGACGCTCGTCGGCGCGCTCGCAGATCCGCGCGAGCAGCGCGTTCGCCGCCTTGGGATCGCCCGAAAGCCAGTGGTCGAAGTGATCCTTGATCGCCACCTCGACGAGACGCTGGGCGCCCGGGTTCGAGAGACGCTCCTTGGTCTGGCCCTGGAACTGAGGATCGGCGATGAACACCGAGAGCAGCGCGCAGGCCCCGCCGGTCGCGTCCTCGCCGGTGATCTGCGTCGCCACGCGGTTGCCGACCAACTCGCCGTAAGCCTTCAGGCTGCGCGCGAGCCCGGCGCGAAAGCCCGCCTCATGGGTGCCGCCCTGGGGCGTCGCCACGGTGTTGACGTGGGACGCGGCAAAGCCGTCCTCGTCCTCAGGCCAAGCAATCGCCCACTCGACCCGGCCCTCGGAGCCCTTAGTAAGCACCGCCTCGCCCGTAAAGGGGCTCGGCGTAACGGCAGCGCGCTCGCCGAGCCTGGCGGCGAGGTAGTCGGACAGGCCGCCCGGAAAACGCAGGGTCTCACGCTCGGGCGTCGCACCCTCGAGCAGGGCGGGATCGGCGGACCAGCGGATCTCGACGCCGCGAAACAGGTAGGCCTTCTCTCGCGCCATGCGGTAGAGGGTGGCGGGGCGAAACGCCGCGCCTTCGCCGAAGATCTCGGGATCGGGGTGAAAGCTGATCGTCGTACCGCGCCGGTTCTTGACGCTGCCCGCCTTCTTGAGCTTGGTCAACGGCTCGCCCCGGCTATAGCTCTGGACCCAGAGTTTCTGGTCGCGCGCGACCTCGACCTCGAGCCGGTCCGAGAGCGCGTTAACGACCGAGACGCCGACCCCGTGCAGCCCGCCCGAGGTGGTGTAGACCTTGCCCGAGAACTTGCCGCCCGAATGGAGCGTGGTAAGGATGACCTCGAGCGCCGACTTGCCCTTGAATTTGGGGTGCGGATCGACCGGGATGCCGCGGCCGTTGTCGCGCACGGTGAGCGCACCGTCGGCCTGCAACGCGATCTCGATCCAGTCGGCGTGGCCCGCGATCGCCTCATCCATGGCGTTGTCGAGGACCTCCGCCACGAGGTGGTGGAGCGCGCGCTCGTCGGTGCCGCCGATATACATGCCCGGCCGCCGCCTGACCGGCTCGAGGCCCTCGAGAACCTCGATGTCCTTGGCGGAATAGTCCTGCTTGGCCGTGCGCCGATTTGGTGCGGCGGCAAACAGGTCGTCGCCCGGGGGCGGTTCAGCAATCTTGCGGCGGGCTCGAGCGGTCAATCCTGTGAGCTCCAAAAAACAGAGGAACGAGTATATCCGGGGGTTCAGATCGCCTCTATACCAAGATATGGTACGATAGGGAATGCCAAACCGAAAGCCGCCCCTGCCCGCTCACCTCTTTCATGGCGGTGTTCGACATGGTCATGCCGTTTACGATCTACGCCTTCGTCGCGCCCAAGCTACCCGCCGGCGTGGTCGGGCTGACCCTCGCGCTGATCCCGATTCTGACCTACCTGTTCGCGCTCTCCATGCGGCTCGGGGTGTTTATGGTGATCCGCATGGCCGGCATCGTGCTGGGCTTTGGCGGCGTGCTGATGATCCTTTGCCCGAAACCAGCCTGCCCAGCCGCGAGATGGTCGGCTGGGTGCTGGTCGCGATGGCGGCGCCGGTCTGCCCCGCGGGCACGTCGGACGGCGCCGTCCGCCTGCGCCCGTCGGGCAGGGGCTCTCTCGAGCTGACCGCCGGCGTTTTGACGACCTCGGCCCTGCTGACGGTGCCGATCGCGGCCTCGACTAATACCTGGTGGTGGTTTGCCGCCCCGTTCGACGCGGGCGACGGCGCGCTGCTGGGGATCGTTCTGATCCAGGCGCTGATGTGGTTCTTCCTGCTCGAGTTGATCTGCCTGTCGGGCCCGGTCTTTCTCACCATGGCCGATAATCTCTCGACGCTGAGCGGCGTGGGCTGGGGTATCTTAAATTTTGCCGAGGTCTATTCGCTGTGGATCTGGGGCGCGCTCGGCCTTTCTCTGCCCGCGGCCTTCCTGGTTAATATGACGGCGGGCGCGGTGCGTCAGAAGGGTACCCTGACCTGACAACCGGGCGCCCCCGATGGACCCGATTACTTTATTTCATTTAGCAATGTCACATTCTAACTTATTGTTATAACCAATTAATTATTTTCCCGTCGTTTCCCAAAAATTCAGTGATCTGTTATGAGCCAACCGTCTCCATCGACACCTAAAGGACTGCGCCGCTACCTCGGCAGCACAAGCCCGCTGGCGCTCCTATTGCTACTCAACAACGGCATCCTGTTCGGGCTGTTTTTTTCGATCAACCGGGTCGCCATGACCGAGGGTGTTCCGCTCGGGGCCTATATGACCTGGCAGGGCCTGGGCTCGGCGATACTTCTGCTCGCGTTCGGCGCAATTTTTGGCGGCCTGCCCGGGTTTTCAGCTGCGCATATCAAGGGCTATATCGCCATCGCCATTCCGGGCTTTATCGTGTCGTGGGGCATGGCGGCGTTCATCGCACCCAAGATCCCCGCCGGCATCTTCGCCATCGTCAATTCCCTGATCCCGATCATCACCTACTGCCTGGTTCTGACCGCCCGCCTGGAGCGCTTTCACCGGGTCCGCATGATCGGGCTGCTGCTGGGCCTTGGTAGCGTACTGCTGCTGATGCTGCCCGAAACCAGCCTGCCCGAGCGCGAGATGGCAATCTGGGTGCTGGTCTCGGTGATCGGGCCGGCAGCGTTAGCGCTCTCGACCGTGTTGATGGTGACGCTCCGCCCGGCGGGCAGTTCGTCGGCGGGCATGGGCGCCGGCGTCATGCTCGCCGCCGGCCTCATCGCGCTTCCGATCATGGTGGCGATGGGCGACTGGTGGTTTTTCGACGGCCCGTGGGGCACGGGCCACTGGGCCATGATCGGCGCCATCGTGGTCACGGCGGCCTTGTGGGGCTTCGCCTTCGAGATCGTGCGCCTAGTCGGGCCGCTGCTGTTCACCTTCGTCGATTACATCGCGATGCTGACCGGCATCGGCTGGGGCATCCTGATCTTCGGTGAGGCCCACTCGGGCTGGGTCTGGGGCGCAGTCGGGCTGATGCTGGTTGCAATCTATCTGGTCAGCAAGACCGGCGACGCGGCCCGGCTCGATACGGAGCGCTGAGCGAAATTCCTATTCGCTGTAGAGAACGATACAGCGAACCTCGATGCTCTCGCGGTCCGGGGCGTCCGGCGGCGTGGCCCGGTCCGTAAAGGCGGTGTGAAAGCTGAAGCTGCACGGCGCGTGGCCCCCGCCAATGCTGGAATCGGCCCGAGCGCCGCCCGAGCGGGCCAGCTCGCCCGCGGAATCCCACTGTTTGATCAACAAGGCCTCGTCGCGCGTCATGGCCGGGTAGTACCACCACTCGTGTTGCTTTGCGGGCTTGGCGAAGTAGTTTTCACCGATCCGATCGTGATAGTGGATTTCAAAGACCACCAGGTCCTCCGGATTCACCGTCTGTCCGTCGCATAGCGCGAGGGGATGGATTGCAACGGGCGCGGGGGCAATGTTGCGCCACAGGTTGATGATGGCAAACCGCCCGGTCTCGCCAAGCGCGCGTTCGACCCTGTCGGGATCGAGTAGGGCTTGGCCCTCGTCGAGGACCAAGCACAGCGTGTCGTTGATGCTCGGCGGCCTCGCCAAGTCGCACAAGCGTTGCGGTCCGCTGGTCAGCGTGTAATCGCCATGCACGTCGTGGGCCGGTTCCTGCACTTCCTGACCGCCGGTGATACGCCTTTTGCTCTTTTTGCCGACTTCCGAGCGGATGTTGTGATCGAAGGCTAATACCCGGGCCGCACCGGTGGCCTTCTGCACGATCCCGGCACATTCATCGTAGTATTTCCGCACGACCTGTTGGTGATCGTAGAAATCGAGATCGGGACGGGCGAGTGGCCGCGAGAACAACTCGAACCCGTGGGTTTCGATGGTGCGGCGTTGTGAACCGCTCAAGCATCGCGCGTCGTTAACGACGAGCTCGACCTCGGCCATCGCCATGCCTTCCGTGCCCGCGTCGCTGCCGTCGCGATCGCGACGGGTCAGGACCTTGCCGTTTCTTAACAGCGAGGACTTGACTGTAGGCGCCATGTAGTTGAGCGCCCCGAGAGTACCCCGAGCGTCCGGCGCCATCGTGGATGCAGACATCACCATTGCGAAGCGCCCTTGGCCATCGTGGTCTCAATTCTGCCAGGCAGGCGAACGTTTTTCCAGGAAGGCGGCGATGCCCTCCTTGCCCTCGTCGGTCTCGCGCAGGCTGGCGATGAGTTCGGTGGTTTCCTCGGCCAGCGCGGCGTCGATGGGACGGTCGCGAAACTGTTCCACGGCTGCCTTTGCCGCAGCCTGTGCGTTCGGCCCGCCCTTGGCAAATTCGGCCAGCAGGCGATCGCGCGCCGCCTCGAGCTGGTCGGGGGCAACCACTTCGCTCACGAGGCCGATCCGATACGCCTCGGTCGCGTCAAAGCGCTCAGCACTCACGAAGTAGCGCCGCGCTGCGCGGGGACCGATGGCGCGGATGACATAGGGTGCTACCACCGCGGGCGCGATGCCGAGGCGCACTTCGGAGAGCGAGAAGACCGCGCCTTCGGCGGTGACGACGACGTCGCACGCCGCGACGAGGCCGATACCGCCGGCAATCGCCGCGCCCTGAACCAGCGCCAGGGTCGGGCGGGGAAAGCGGTCGAGCCGATCGAGCATGACCGCCAGCGCGCGCGCCTGGGCGCGGTTTTCCTCGGCGCTCGCGCGGGCCGCGCGGGCCATATAGTTCAGATCGGCCCCGGCCGAGAAGATCTTGCCCTCGCCCTGAAGGACGAGGGCGCGGAGCGCCGGATCGCGCGCAAGGTCGGCGAACGCGTCGCTCAACGCGCCGATCAGCTCTTCGTCGAAGGCGTTGCGGACTTTGGGCCGGTTGAGCGTCACCGTCGCGACCCCGTTCCCGGTCACGTCGATCAGGAGCTTGGCCTCCGCCGTATCCGCCATGGTGCTGTCTCCTCCGCTCGAATCCGCACGGGTGGTCCCGATGGGAATTTTTAGCACGACCCCACAAAACTTGGTGAATTTTACCGCGATGTCGTATAGGAAGGATCATCTCGTTCAGGGCTTGTTCCGCCCCGGCAACAGATCGTAGACGAGAACAACAATATCCACAGGCCGCCGAAGTTGCATGCGCGGCAATGAGGCTTCCCTTGATTGCGCGCCACTGGCCGGTTGCGGTCGTTCTGTTCGCCGGCCTTGCCTACAGTTTTACTTTCGTGCTCAACCGCTATGTCGGCGAGGCGGGCATTCCGTTCTTCGCCTACGTCTTCTGGCAAGCGCTGGGCGGCGGGCTGATCGTGCTCGTCATCTGCGCGGCGCGGCGAAGCCTGCCACCGCTCGACTGGCGGCACGTCCGCACCTATCTCGTCTTCAGTCTGTTCGGGATTTCTTATCCCTTCAGCATACTTGCCTTCGTGGCGCCGAAAGTGCCGATCGGGATTATCGTGATCGGCCTGGCGTTGATCCCGACCTTGACCTACGGCATCTCGCTCGCGATCAGGACCGAGCGCTTCGTCTGGCTGCGCTCGTTGGGCATCCTACTGGCGCTGGGCGGGGTTCTGCTCATGGTGGTGCCCGACACC
This sequence comes from Alphaproteobacteria bacterium, assembly GCA_963694715.1. GTDB lineage: Bacteria > Pseudomonadota > Alphaproteobacteria > UBA828 > JAPUJA01 > CAVOEB01. The sequence continues at coordinate 24,349 of CAVOEB010000022.1, forward strand.
AGCCTACCCTCGCCCGACATGGTAGGCTGGGTGCTGCTGGCGCTCACCGCGCCGCTCTCTTTCACCGTCGTGACGGTTGCGGGCGAAATCCTGCAGCCGCCAGAATCGGATTCGCTGGCCACCACCGCCGGGACGCTGATCACCGCCGGCCTCTGCCTGATCCCCCTGATGGCGATCACCGGGCAATGGTGGGTGTTCGATGCACCGTTCGACCGGGCGGACGGTGCCGTCGCGCTTGCCATATTAATCATCGCATTCGGCTGGACCGCGTTTTTCATCGTCACGCGATTGCGCGGCGCCGTGTTCTGGACGCTGTCGAACTACTTCGATACCTTGTTCGGCATCGGCTGGGGCATACTGCTTTACGATGAGCGGCACTCGACGTGGATATGGGCCGCCGCCGCCGCGGTGCTGATCGGCCTGCTGCTGGTCACCAAGACCGGTCAGTCGGCGCGCAGAGCCCAAGTCACATGACCGAGCAAACCTCCACCCCGGCGCCCCGGCATGCGCCGCCCGTCGCCTACCTCATGTTGTTGGCCACGGGCATTTTCTACGGCCTGCAGCTGACGCTCACCAAGGTCGCGACGACCGGCGGCATCCCGCCTGTCCCGCTGACGTTCTGGAGCGCACTGGGCGCCGGCCTGACCCTATTCATCATCAACGGCTTTCGCGGCCACTATCCCAAGATCGACTTCCTGCATATCCGGGCCTATTTGCTGGTCGGTGTCGTCGGGTTCGGCGCTCCTTACACGCTGCTCGCCTACGTCGCGCCCCAAATCCCCGCCGGGATCGTCGCCATTACCCTGGCGCTGAACCCGATGATCGTCTATGGCCTGGCGCTGCTGATCCGGATGGAAGGTTTCCGCCGGCTCCGCTTTTTGGGCCTCGCCCTGGGCTTTGCAGGCATGATGCTGATCGTGGCGCCCGAGGCGAGCCTGCCGGAACCGGGCATGGCGCTCTGGGTGCTCATCTGCCTGGCCGGCCCGACCTGCTTTGCACTCGCGATGATCGGGAGCGATTTGTGGCGCCCACCCGAAACGGATTCGCTGGCTCTCGCTGGAGGCGCACTGCTAACCGGCGCGCTGTTTTGCCTGCTGATCACCATCGTGACGGGCGACTGGTGGTTCTTCGAAGGCTCGTTCGACTGGGCGGACGCGTCCATCCCCATCATCGCCGCCATCCTGGTCGCAAACTGGACCATGTTTTATGCGACGATTCGCGTCGCCGGTGCCGTATTCTACTCAACTGTCAGCTACGCTGAGACCCTGTGCGGCATTGCCTGGGGCTATTTAATCCTGAGCGAAACCCACAGCAGCTGGGTGTGGTCCGCCCTCGTGCTGCTCCTGGGAGGGCTCTATCTCGTGAACCGGCGTTTGAAAGAAGCAACGAAATCCGGCTCGTAACCAGCCACGCCCCCGCGCCTCGGCGCGCGCCGCCCATCGCCTACGTCATGCTGCTGGCCACGGGCTGTTTCTACGGTCTGCAACTCACGCTCAACAAGGTCGCGACGACCGGCGGCATCCCGCCCATACCGCTGATCTTCTGGACGGCGCTGGGCTCCGGCCTGGTCCTCTTCGCCATCAACGCATTCCGCGGCCAGTATCCCCGGTTCGACTTCGCCCATGTCCGGGCTTACCTGCTGGTCGGCGTCATCGGGTGCGGCGGCCCCTACATATTACTCGCTTACGTCGCGCCAAAAATTCCCGCCGGGACCGTCGCCCTGACGCTGGCGCTGGTGCCCATGGTAGTATATGGCCTAGCGCTTCTGATGCGGATGGAGGGGTTCCGCTGGCTGCGCTTTTCCGGCGTCGTCCTGGGCTTTGCCGGCATGGTGCTGATCGTGGCGCCGGACGCCAGCCTGCCGGAACCAAGCATGGGGCTGTGGGTGCTGTTGTGCCTGGCCGGACCGTTATGCTTTGCGCTCTCGGCCATCGCGGGCGACAAGTGGCGGCCGCCGGAGACGGATTCCCTGGCCATGGCGGGCGGAGCGCTCCTGACCGGAGCGCTATTTTGCCTGATCGTGACGGCGATCAGCGGCGAATGGTGGTTCTTCGAGGGCCCGTTCGATTGGGCGGATGCGTCCATTCCCATCATCGTAGTCATCCAGGTCATAAACTGGACCATGTTCTTCGCTACAATTCGCCTGGCGGGCGCCGTGTTTTACTCGACGGTCAGCTACCCCGAAACCCTGTGCGGTATCGCCTGGGGTTATTTAATTTTCAGCGAAACCCATAGCGGCTGGGTGTGGGGCGCGCTCGTGCTGCTTTTGGCCGGGCTTTATCTCGTGAACCGGCGCTCGAAGGATACGGGATGACGGCGCATCGCCTGCCCCCGCTCGACATCATCGCCATGTTCGTGCTCACGGGCGTGGGCATCGGGCTGGTCGTTTCGTGCAATCGTCTCGCCACCACCGGCGGCGTACCATTCATTCCCTTCGTCTTCTGGGAAAGTCTGATCGGCGGCGGCGCCATGCTCGCAACCCTGCTCGTTCGACGCCGCCTGCCCGGGCTGACGCCGGCCCATCTGCGCGCCTACGCGATCATCGGCGGGATCGGTATCTCCGTGCCCTACACGGTCATGGCGATGATCGCCTCGAAGCTGCCAGCCGGCATTCTGGCCCTGCAACTGGCGCTCGTGCCCATGGCGACCTACCTCATCGCGCTGGCGTTGCGCATGGACCGCTTAAAGCTGCGCCGCGCCGCCGGCCTGCTGCTGGGCTTGGTCGGGGTGCTGCTCATCCTGCTGCCCGACGCCTCGCTCCCAGCGTCGGAGATGCGCCTGTGGGTGCTCGTCGGTCTCGTCCTACCGGCCTGTTTTGCGGCCTCAATCATCGCCTGCGAGCGATTTCCGCCGCCGGATACGGGCGCGGTGGAGATGACCTGCGGCCTGATGCTCGCCGCCGCGATATTTCTGCTGCCACTCATGGCTATAAGCGGCTCCTGGTGGGCTTTCGATGGCCCCTTGGACTGGGCGAGCGGCGCAGTCATCCTGGCCGGGCTCATCTTGCCTATGTCCTGGGCGTTCGCCTTTGAGATTATTCGCCGGGCCGGCTCCGTATTTTACTCTACGGTGCTTTACCTTGAGACGCTCGCCGGGGTCGGTTGGGGGATCGTAATATTTCGCGAACACCACACCGCCTGGATATGGGTCTCGCTGTTGCTGCTTCTGGCCGGGCTCACTCTCGTGAACCGGCGTGCCGCGGACTGATGGGGTCGACATGATGAACCTCCGACTGCCGCCCGCCAGCCTCATCGCCATGTTTCCGTTTACGGGACTGAGCTTCGGGCTCGTCGTCTCGCTCAACCGGACCGTGACCACGTCGGGCGCCCCGTTCATTCCCTACGTCTTCTGGCAGGCGCTCAGTGGCGGCGGCATGCTCTTCGCGATCCTTTGCCTGCTGCGCAGGCCGGTGGGGATCATCGCCCTCGAACTGGCGCTGGTGCCCATGTCGACTTACGCGATTGCCATGATTGCCCGACTGGATCGGTTTCGCGTGCTGCGGATCGTCGGAATCCTGTTCGGGCTGGCCACGGTGCTGCTGGTCATCCTGCCTGAGCCGGGCATGATCTTTTGGGTTCTGGTGGGCATCGCAGCACCGGTCCTATTTGCGCCCTCGGTCGTGGCCTGCGAGCTCTTTCCGCCGCCGGAAAGCGGCTCCATGGAGATGGCCTGCGGTGTCTGATGCTCGCCGCAGAAATCCTGCTTCTGCCGGTTATGGCCGCAACCGGAGAATGGTGGGCGTTCGATACGCCGTTCGAGCTGGCCGACGGGCTGGTCCTGATAGTCGGCGCCATTGTTGCGACGATCTGGGTTTTCGTCTCCGAGATTGTCCGGCGCGCGGGCGCGGTATTTCATTCCACGGTGCTCTATCTCGAAACCCTGGCCGGCATCGGCTGGGGTCTGATCATTTTCGGGGAGAAAGCCACTCGGTGTGGATCTGGGCGTCTCTTGCCCTCGTTTTAACCGGTGTGTATCTAGTCAACCGAATGGGCACGGCCGCCCGGACCACCCAAACCTAGCGACGCGTTCCCGGGTTCGCGCCCGGAGTGACAGGAGACAGGCGATGACGGACAGAACCACCCTCGACATCGACTTCGTGCGGGCACAGTTTCCCGCGCTGGACCAAGGTTGGGCCTATTTTGAGAACGCCGGCGGTAGCCTGATCGCCCGCCCGGTGATCGAGCGCCTGACCGAGTTCGCGTCGAACTACCGGGTGCAGCCGGGTTATCCTTACGCGTCTTCGGCGCGGGCGGCGGAGATCCTGGCCGAAAACGAGCGCCTGATGGCGGCGATGATTAACGCGTCGCCCGACGAGGTGCTGATCGGCCCGTCGACGACCATGAACGTCTACGTGCTCTCCCACGCGCTGCTGCCGCTGTTTTCGGCCGGCGACGAGGTGATCGTGACAAACCTCGACCACGAGGCGAACAACGGGGCGTGGCGACGCCTCGCCGAGCACGGGATTACAGTCAAGGAATGGCAGATCAATCCCGAGACCGCGGACCTGGAAATCGGGACGCTTGAAGGCCTGTTGAGCGAGCGCACCCGACTGGTCTGCGTGACCCAGTGCTCGAACGTGGTGGGCTCGATCAACGACATCGCCGCGATTGCGAAGCGGGTGCACGACGCGGGCGCCTGGATCTGCGCCGACGCGGTCTCCTACGCACCGCACCGCCGGCTCGACGTCAAGGCGCTCGACGTCGATTTCTACCTGTTCAGCCTCTACAAGGTTTACGGGCCGCACCTTGCGATCCTCTACGGCAAGCGCGAGCGGCTGCTCGAAGCCCGAAGCCAGAACCATTATTTCTTCGCCGAGGACGACATCCCGGGCAAGCTCAAGCTGGGTGGCCACCAGTTCGAGGCGAGCGGCGCACTCGGCGGGCTGATCGAATATTTCGACGCACTCTACGCCCATCACTTCGAAGCCCCGGAAGACGACCTGCACACCCGCTTGGGCCGGGTCTTCGAACTGATCGCGAAGCACGAGCAGGCGCTGGCCACGCGCTTTCTCGACTTCGTCGAGGCGAAGCAGAAAATCCGCCTGATCGGGCGCAACACACCGGACAGCGCGGCGCGCGCGCCGACGTTTTCGTTCTCCGTGAAGGGCAAGGCTTCCGCCTCGGTCCCGCCAGCGTTGGTCGGCGCGAAGGTCGGGCTCAACAGCGGCGATTTCTACGGCCTACGCTGCGTTGAGGCGCTTGGCTACGACCCCGCCGACGGCGTCGTGCGAGCCAGCATGGTGCATTACAACAGCGCAGACGACGTCGAGCGCCTGATCGCGGCTCTCGACGAGACTATCTAGCTCTTCTTCTGCTTGACTATACGCCGTAAAGCGAAGCGGCGTTCTATCGCCACTCAGGCTTACGCCGTAATCTTTTTTGTGGCCGCCCGCCCTCGGCCAACCCCGGCCCTGCGGCGGCCCGTAAAATTATTTATCGGTCGCGGCCGCGGCCAGCGCAGGCTTTCCTAGCGCTTTCTTCAGTCGAGGGCGTCGAGGATGTGCTTGAGCTGGGCACCGACGGAATTCTCGCCCGGCGCGAACATCATCTCGAAGACGGCAGAGCCGACGGTCACGCCGTCGACCCCGGCCTGCTGCATGGCGTGAATGCGGGCCGGTGAATCAATGCTGCCGGCGACAATCAGGGCGGCGTCGCCAGCGCCGCGGCGCGCCGCCTCTGTCAAGGGCACCGGGTCGGCATCGACCGCCCGATAGGCCAGCAGGTCGACCCCGGCGCAGCCCAACGCTATGAGCGATGCGCAATCGGCCTCGATATCGTCTGGCATGCCGCGCAACAGTGTGGGATGGCCCTCGGTCAGGCCGCAAAACGGGTAGTAAGCAACGGGCGCATCGCCGAGCGCCTCAAGCACGGGTTCGGCCTCGAAGCCGCCGAGCAAGCGGTCGACGCCGGCGGCGACGGCCTCGCGCGCCGCGGCGACGCTGTCTTCGCGGGTTTGGCCGACCATTTCGAAATAGGCCGTCGCGCCATCGTCATGGATGCGCTCGACAAGCTTCGCCATGACCGAGCCCTCGACGCCCAAATCCTTGAAGCCGACATGGCGCAGACCCAGCGGGCGCACCGCCTCGTAGACCTCGAGGCAGTCGGGCACGGTGACGTCGTTGCGGGTCAGCATGAAGATGAAATCCATGGGCGGCGGGCCTCGCAATCAGGGGATGCCAAGCATCTTGTGGGTTTGCAGCGAAAAGCGCCAACGCGGATGTTCGCGGCAGTAGGCGAGCGTGCGCACAGTGTTGACCTCTTGCGCAAGGCCGTCCAGGGGCTGCAGAAAGAAATGGCGAAAGGCGAGCCCCTCGAAGCGCACCGGATCGACGCCTTCTTGTGGATAGACCAGCTTAAGTTCATCGCCCTCGGTGAGAGCGAGCGGGGCATCGGCCTTGGGGCTGACGCAGATCCAGTCGAGCCCGGCCGGCGGGGCCAGCGTGCCGTTGGTCTCGAGCGCAATCTCAAAACCCGCCTCGTGGAGCGCTGCCACGAGAGCCCCATCCAGCTGAAGCAGGGGCTCGCCGCCCGTGCAGACGACGAAGGGGCGCCCACCCTCGCCCGCATTTTCAGCCCAGCAACACGCCACCGCCTCGCCGAGCGCCTCGGGCGAGGCGAACTTGCCGCCGCCCGGTCCGTCGGTGCCGACGAACTCGGTGTCGCAGAAATTGCACACCGCGGTGGCGCGATCCGCTTCGCGGCCCGACCACAGATTGCAGCCTGCGAAGCGGCAGAACACCGCGGCGCGCCCGGTATTGGCGCCCTCGCCCTGGAGGGTGAAGAAGAGCTCCTTGACCGCGTAGGTCATGGCCCCGCGGCCGCAACCGTCTCGTAGGCGATAGGATCGGTCAGGCCCGCTTCCGCGAAGCCCTTGAGGCGGAGCTGGCAGGCATCGCATTCGCCGCACGCGCGGCCTGTTCCACCGGGGTCGTAGCAGCTGACCGTGAGCCCGTAATCAACGCCGAGCGCCCGGCCGGTCTTGATGATTTCGGCCTTGGTCATGGCGATCAGCGGGGTCTGGATGCTGACCCTTGAGGTCCCCTCGACCCCGGTTCGGGTCGCGAGGCGGGCCACGGCCTCGAAGGCGGCGATGAAGTCGGGCCGGCAATCGGGATAGCCGGAGTAATCGAGCGCGTTGACGCCGATAAAGATGTCGTCAGCGCCGAGTACCTCGGCCCAGGCCAGGCCGTAGGCGAGAAAGATCGTGTTGCGCGCGGGCACGTAGGTGATGGGGATCTCGCTCGCTATGGCCTCGGGCGCGCGGTCCTTGGGCACGCCTATGTCGGCGGTGAGCGCCGAGCCGCCGATCGCGTCGAGGCCGAGATCAAGAACGAGATGCTCGGCCGCACCGAGCACGCCCGCGATGCGCGCCGCGGCGTCGAGCTCGGCGGCGTGGCGCTGGCCGTAGCGGAAGCTGAGCGCGTAGGCACCGAAGCCCTGATCACGCACGATCGCGAGAACAGTGGTTGAATCGAGGCCGCCACTGAGCAGGACGACGGCGCGGGCAGGATCGGTCATAGCTCTCTCATCGGACTATCGTACCAGGCGCATCATACCCCGAAGCGCAACGTCGCGGTGGCTAGGGAATTAGGCTCCCATCGGTGCAATTCGGTCTCGATCAGAGCCCCAGTTGGTAGTTTTGTCGCCGACCCCCGAGGGTCCCGAGACTGTGCGGAGGCGCCGCAGTGACGCCGGGCCCACTCCTGTTCAATGTTGGCCGCATTCACGGCCGGCACGGCCTTGAGCGATTCCCGATAACCGGGATCGCTCCCGTTTGATATAGTGCGCGCCATGTCATTTTTCGACTTCACCCGGAACCCCACCAAGGCGCTGCGCAAGCTCTCGCCCGCCCAGTACGGGCTGGTGGCGGTGATCGCGGCCGTCGTGCTGGGCATGGTGGTCGAAGCCATGAAGGGGCCCGAGCCGCCCACGGACCCCGAAGCCCTGGCGCTGATCGAACCCCTGACGAGGAGCTTCGAGACGCTGGCGTTCGGCCCCGCCGATGCGCCAGTGAGCGAGCGGCTGGCCAAGTGGCGCGGACGAGTGCGCGTCGAATTGGAAGGGGATACGGGCTTGCTCGGCGCTGAGGTGCAAGATCTTGTCGGCGAGCTGGGCGACCTCTCGGGCCTTGAGATTACGTTCGTAGCACCCGGCGAGCGTGCGACGCTGGTTGTAACCCGGGACGAGGACGCGGCGGGAGGCTGCGGCCTCGAACTCGAGCCACCCGAGGGCGGCGTGATCGAGCGTACAGTGCTGACGCTTGGCACGGCACTCGCTCCCGAACAGCAACACGCGTGCCTTGCGAGCGGTCTCTCTCGCGCGCTCGGCCTGCCGGGAACGTCCGAGCTGTTGACGCCGTCGGTCTTCTCGCCGGAGGCGGCCGCGACGGAACTTTCGACGACCGACCGGCTGCTGATCAGGGCGCTTTACGATATACGGTTGCGCCCGGGCATGTCGCGCAAGGTCGCGATGGGAGAAGTGCGCGAGGTGTTCCCCGACCTGCTCCGTAACTAAAATCGAGACCGCGTAGCTTTGTGGGACAAAGCGAAGCGCCGTTCAGTCGCCACGCTGGCATTTTGATCGCGCTCAAGCGCCGCGCCGGCTGGCACCGCATAGGCGGCGGCCCGCCCTCGAACACTGATAGTTGGCCGCGTACGCGGCCGGCGCGGGCTTACGAGAACCGAGCGATTTCAGGTTGTCGGATTTCGCACGAACCAAGGGTTACATGCGACCCCGATCGCCGGTGAGGTGAGATTTGAGCGCATCGTTCGGTGCCGAAGAAGACGTGCTTCGACATGTCGAGGGAGTAGGCTGAAGGGCGTGGGGCGCGGCCCAGGGCCTCGACCAGCGCGCAGATATAGATCGGCGCCGCGCCGCAGAAAACGCCCAGATAATAGATCCGCATCTCATGCGCGGCCCGCGCGAAGGCGACTATTTCGTATCGGTTGCACGCGAGCGGCTCGGGCGCGGTGTGAAAGGTATGGCCCTGGGGCAGGCAGGAACAACCGTGAGCCGGAAGGTTGAAGGAGGTCGGATGCTCGGGCGTGGTGCGATAGGGCACAGGCAAAGCCGCGACGGGGCACGCGACTTCGGCGCAGATCTCGCCCAGCAGGGTGAGCGTCATCCTCCGGTCCCCGACAACAGTTTACGCCGACCACCGCGGGCCCGAGTCGGCCAGCGCCTTGCAGCCCTCCACTGGGCTGGTGCCGCGTCGAGCAGGCGGCCTTCTGCGGGCACCGCTCAGGTCACCGCCGCCGGCAGGCCCGCCGCGCGGACCGCATCGAGCGCAAGCAGCGCCTCACCGAGATAGTTGAAGGTCTCGGCGACGATAAAGTCGACTCCGACCTCCGCCGCCCAACCGACCTGCTCGTCGAACATGGTGCGCGCCTCGGCCCAGGATTCCTCGTCGCCGGGATCGTCAAGATTGGTGTTGCAGATATTGCCCACGACCAGAGACGGCTCGCCCTCCGCTTCCGCCGCGACCGCCTTGGCGATCTCCAGCGCGGCTCGGTTGAGGGGTTCGAGAAATTTTTCCTCGCCGATCAGGCGCAGCTTAGCGCGGTGGCCGTAATAGGTGAAGGCAAACACCACCTCGGAGCCGGCATGGACGAAATCGCGGTGGGACTGGGCGACGATCTCGGCGAGCCTGTCGGCAAGCGAGCGGTGGGCGGGACGGAACGCGTTTTCCATAGCGGCCTCGAATGCGCTCTACTTTCCGTGTTTCGGAAAGAACCCATCAAGGCTCGGTTGCAAGGAAGAATCGGGCCGGCGAGGACGACACCATAAAAGAGGCCATGCTTGCAAACTTGCGCCAATTCGCGCGCTACAACCACTGGGCGAACACATGCCTATTCGTGGCTTTCGCGAAACTTGACGAGAGCGACTACAAGGCGCCGCGCGCCGCGTTCTTTGGCTCGATCCATGGCACGCTGAACCACATCCTGGTCAACGACCTGCTTTGGGTGCCGCGCCTGGAGGGGCACACCTGTGCGACCAAGGCGCTCGACGAGGAGCTTTACGGCCGGCTTGAGAGTTTACGCGCCGCGCAAGACGCGGACGATGCACGGCTGACCGACCTGGTCGACGGGCTGGACGACGCGGGCCTCACGCAGGTCGTGCCTTATACGACGATCGACAATACGGGCAGTCTTGCCGACGCGGCCTGGCTTATGCTGGTCAATCTGTTCGACCACCGGGGTCAGATCCACGACCTGTTGCGCCAGACGACGGTCGCGCCGCCTCCGCTCGATCTTATTCTTTACGTGCGGGAGGCTAATGGCTGACGACGACGGCGTCGACGGCGCTGGCGAAGACGTCGATGACCTCGCCTTCATTGACCCGGTTATCCGCCGACAGGTTGAGCAGCAAGGTCTCGACGCCGGCAGTCGCCGAGTCACACTCGATACGCAGGTAACTGCCCTGAAAGAGCACCTTGGTGACCCGGGCGCGACCGAGCATTAGCGCGCAGTCGCCCTCGGGACGCTGAATTCTTAGTTGCTCGGGGCGCAACACTACAGAAAATTTCTGGCCAGGCTCCATCGCGCCCGTGAGCGACCAGTCACCGAACGGTGTGCCCACGTTGAATGCGCCGCCCGAGCCGCCCTTGCTCTCGCCCGCAATCACGTTGCTCTCGCCCATGAAGGTGGCGGTGAACAGGCTCTTGGGACGAAGATAAACCTGCCGCGGCGGGCCCATATCCTCGACCAGGCCATTGTTCAGCACGACTATCTTGTCCGCAATGCTCATCGCCTCTTCCTGGTCATGGGTGACGTGGATAAAGGTGGTGCCTATTTCCTTCTGGATGCGCACGAGCTCGTACTGCATCTGACGGCGCAGCTTGAGGTCGAGCGCTCCGAGCGGCTCGTCGAGCAGCAGCACGGTGGGCTGCACGGCGATCGCGCGGGCAAGGGCGATGCGCTGGCGCTGGCCGCCCGACATCTGGTGGATCTGGCGCTTGGCAAAGCCCTCGAGACCGACCAGGCTCAGCGTCTCCTCGACGCGCCGTGCGCGTTCGGCACCACGGACCTTGTGCATGGTCAGTCCGAAACCAATGTTGTTGGCGACGGTCATGTGGGGAAACAACGCGTAATCCTGAAACACTGTGGCGGTGGGGCGCTTGGCCGGCGGAAGACGGGTGACGTCCAGGCCTTCGATCAGGACCTGGCCCGAGGTCGGTACGACGAACCCACCCAGCATGGACAGGATGGTCGTCTTACCACTGCCCGAGGGGCCAAGCAGGACGACAAACTCGCCCTGGTCAATGTCAAGATCTACTCCTGCCACCGCGACTGTTTGATCGTATTCCTTACGGATATCGAGGAATTGCACAAGAGGTTCAGGCATTCTTACGCCTCAAACGAAGGTTCAATAATATCGCCAGCAACACGAAAGTCATAGAGATGCCGAACACAATACTACCCGCCGCGTTGATCTCGGGGTTGAGCCCCGTGCGCAGCATTTCGAAGAGCATCACCGGCATAGTCACTTCAAAACGGGTGAGCAGAAAGGCGATGATAAACTCGTCCCACGAAAGTGTAAAAGAGATGCAGAATGCCGCGAACAGGGAGGGCCGCAGCATGGGCACAGTCACCCGCGACAAGGTCTGAAAATCGTTGGCGCCCAGATCGTGGGCTGCCCTTTCGATATTGCGCTGATGCTCACCCAAGGCCGCAAACACAATGCCGAAGCAGAGCGGCAGATTGATGATCACGTGCCCCGCCCCCAGCGTCCAAAGTGTTTTGGGCACTCCCATGATGTGCAGGCTGATAAGCAGGCCCATGCCGACGATCAGGTAGGAGACGGTAATCGGCGCCATCATAGCATAGCGCATCAAGCCGTCGAACCGGCTTGTATTGCGCGCAATGGAATAGGCCGCAAGAAAGCCCAGGGTCGTGGCCACGAGCGCAGAACCTACACCGACGATCACGGAGTTGATCAGGGCGTCGACCAGCCGTTCGTTGTTCAGGACCTTATTGTACCAGCGCAGGCTCGGCCCCTCGAACGGCGGCAGGGGAATGTCGCGTGAGGTAAACGAGAAGAACACGAGAATAGCGACGGGCAGAAAGATGAACCCGAAAGCAAGGACGAGATAGACCCAACCGGGAAGCGTGCGCCAGAACGCCATGCCCCTAGACCCTATCCATCTTAAGCCATCTAGCGAGCAGGAAATAGGCGATGGTCACGCTGATCATTAGCAGGACGCTCATTGCCGAGGCCATGGGAAAATCGTTAGCTCGCTGGACCTGGAGCATGATCGCCTGGGGCAACAGCATCTCGTTACCACCGCCCAAGATCATCGGTGTGATAAAGTCGCCGATCGCAATGACAAAGGTAATGAAGGCACCAATCGCAATTCCCGGGAGGCTTAGTGGCAGGGTGATGCGCAAGAAGACTTGGAACTTATTGGCGCCGAGATCCTCGCCGGCCAGGCGGTAGGATTTACTAATCTGAACCAGATTGGAGTAGATCGTCAGCGTCAGCAGCATCATGAAAAAATGGACGAACCCCAGAACGGTCGCGCCCCGCGTATAACCGATCTGCATGGGATCATCGATGATGCCAATACTAAGCAGGACAGTATTGATAATGCCCGTCTCGGAGAGCACGATCGTCCAGGCGTAGGAGCGCACGAGGTAGGACGTCCAGAACGGCAGAATGCAAAGAATGAGCGCGAATTTTTGCCAGTGCTTGGGCACCTGATAGGCCAGGACATAGGCCAGCGGATACGCCACCAGGATACTGACCACCGTGGTGATTAACGCGACCTCGATGGAGTTAAACCAGCCCTCGAGAAGATAGCTTTTCTTGAAGAGTTTTTCGTAGTTTACGAATGACCAGACTGCTTCCAGCTTGCCGCCTACACGCTGCCAGAAGCTCACGATAATCATGACCACTATCGGCGCGGCGAAGAATATCGCGACGTAGACCAGCGAAGGCGCAACAGCCCAACGGGAGACGTTCAGGTAAAACGAACGCCTACCCGCTGAGCGGTGCGGTACGGCCATCAGTCAAGCACCGGATAGCGGTGTTAGACCCTGAATTCCTGCCTAGTGCCTACGACGCCAGGTATTCCGTCCAGAGGTCGATCATCGCTGCGTCTACGTCGGGCGTGCCCATGGTAGAGGGATAGGAATTGGCCAGAATACCCGGCTGTTCGTCCCAACGCAGGATGGCCTTCTCGTCATCCGTAAGCGGCGTATTCTTCATGACTGGCATTGCCCAGTAGCAATCCGAGGTGGCTAGATAACGCTGACCGTCCGGGGTGAGCGTGGTATCGATGCAATCCCAGACTGCGTCCTTATTCTCGGAATCACTCACGATGCTGAGCGCTTCGTTCCACATGAGCGCCCCTTCGTCGAAGTACTGATAGTCAAGCCAGGGCGAATTGGCCATATCTAGGGCGACAGACCATTCCGCACCGCCGACGATGATATCGACGGATTCCGTATGGAGTGCGTTCAGAGTCGTTAGGATATCGCCGGTCAACAGGGAATTCGCCTTGAGCTCCAGCAACGGCTCGCGGATGACAGATTCCAGATTCTCGACGGTGATATCGGCGGGAATGATGCCCTTGGAGATACCGACGAGCTGCATTATTACGAAGTAGTAGTCATAGACAGCGATACGACCCTTGTATTTCGGGTCATACATGATCGCGCCCGACTTGGCATCCTCGGGGTCGACCTTGTCTTTATTATAGGCGACGCCGTAATAGCCGAACTTGTCGGGCACGCCGTAAAGCTTGCCGTTCGTATAGGCGTGGGGCTGGGCCTGAATACCTTCAAACATCCCATCCCAAGGCACGCGGCTGTCGTCGAGCTGGTCGATGATGCCAGTGGCCGAAACCATACCCGTGTCCTGGAAATCGCACATAAACATATCCCAATCGCCGGGTTGCGACTGCTCGATAGTCGCGAGTGCACTTCCCGTACCCTCGTAGCTCTTGACGTTGACCTTACCGCCGATGGCCTCCTCGTAGAGCCCTATCAGGCGCGCGTCGGTGTGATCGCACCAGGTAAGGAAGCTTATATCGTTGCCGGCGTAACTCTTGGTCGGCGCCATCATGCCGGCAGCAGCGGCCCCGCCGGTGACCGCGGCGGCGCCCTTCATGAAGCGGCGGCGGTTCATCAAAGTGCTTACGCTTCTATCATAGGGCGAAAAAGGCCCGTTGGGTCGAATGGGTTTCATTATTACCGTCCTCCTAATCTAATCGCGTCGCTCATTAATCATTGTAATCTGGGAATCGGTTCCCTAGCTCGTTCACAAGGGCCGTTTGCCATCATATGTAGATTATATCATAGTTCAGGTTGTACGGTAACATACCCAAGCTAACCCACAATAGACCCCAATAGGTTCTGTTTCGGATGCTCATTAGCCGGCGCCCGCCCGCTTAGCGTCCTGCACGAGCCGCCCGGGACGTGTTCCATGGCTGCGCCATGAGCCAAGACGCAAAATCAATTCGGAGCACTGCGAATGACAGCTTCCACGCCCGAGGCGGCCCCTATCGCAGACGACGACCTCGTTAACCTGCTCGCGGAGCTGGTGCGGTGTGAAAGCCCCGATCCGCCGGGCCGCGAAACCGAGATTGCCGAATGTATCCGGGAACGGCTCGAAGGCCACGGGATCGAGGCAGTGCTCGACGAGTTCGCGCCCGGCCGGGCCAACCTGCTGGGCCGAGTCGAGGGCACAGGAGAGCGGCCCGCACTGGTGTTTTCCGCCCACATGGACACGATGCCGCCGGGCACCCAGCCGTGGCGCCACGGTCCCTATTCGGGAACCGTCGAGGAGGGCCGCATGTACGGGCGGGGAACCTGCGACATGAAATCAGGCCTGGCCGCCATGATCGCGGCGGCGGTCGCGTTAAAGGATGCCCCGGAGCCGCTAGAAGGCGACCTGGTTCTCGCCTTCTCGGGCGGCGAAAGCTCGAACTGCCTAGGAGCCAAGGTCTTCGCCAAGAACGGAGCGCTGGACGGTGCCGGGGCGCTACTCGTGGGCGAGCCCTCGAGCCTGAAGGTGCTCACGGCGGAAAAGGGCGCGCTGTGGCTGCGGGTGACCGCGCATGGCCGCTCGGGCCACGCCTCGGGCGGGCCCGGCGACGAGGCCAACGCGATCCTTAAACTGGTCTCGCATCTCGACCGCTTACGCAACCTACCCGTGCTCGCGGGCGAGCACCCACTGCTGGGCAGCGCCTCGGTCGGCGTCGGACGGATCGATGGCGGCACGGCAGTCAACATGACGCCCGATCGCTGCGATGCGGAAATCGACGTCCGCTTCCTCCCCGATCAAGATCCGGACGCCATCGAGCGGGCCATGGCGGAGGTGGCGGGCAACAACCTCGAGATCGAACGGATCGACTGCAAACCGGCGGTCGAAACGCCGGTGGACCACCCCTTCGTCGCCACCTGCCTCGACGCCTGCGCCGGTGAATTGGGCGCTGCCGACGGGCCTTACGGGGTGAGCTACTTCAGCGATTCCTCGGTGCTCGTGCCCGCGTTCGGGCTGCCCCGGGTGATCGTCGGCCCCGGCGAACTAGGATTAAGCGGCGCGCACGACGAATATTGCGAGATCGAGAAGCTCCACGCCGCCGCGCGGATTTTCCAGCGCATCGCGACGCTCACCCTGGGCGGTGACGCCGCCTACTAGAGCTTCGGCTCGGCCTGACCCCAGATCATCCGCTCGCGCTTGTAGGGTTTCTGCTTTTGCGGATTAGGCTCGTCAAGCTCGCGGGCGATCCGGTGACCGTCGAAGACGCAATCCGCGGTAACGCGCGGCGCGTAACAGTCTCCTGCCTGGTAGATACCGTTGATGTCGTTTTTCGACCACTCGTCCTGGCGCGCATGGAGCTCGTCGTAGAGCGCCTTGTTCGCCTTGCGCCCCGTCGCCAGGACCACCGAGTCGCAATTAATTTCCATAATTTCTGAACTGGCCTTGCGGGGCAATTCGTTATGCTTGCGCTCGGTCGCCCGCTGGTAGCCGTCGCGGTAGAAATAGTACGCCTTGACCTTCAGGCTGTTGCCGACCTCGACCTCTTCGACCCAATGGCTGGTGACCCGATCGATGCCCTTCTCGTGCATCATGCGCTGGAGGTTGGGAAATTCCAGGGTGTAATGGGTCAAGGGCGCGACCTCGCCGTGGCAGGTCAGGACGGTGACCTCCTTGCCCTGGTCGGCCAGATGCTCGGCCAGGCTGACGCCGTAGAAATAGCCATCGGCGTCGAGCACGAGAACCCGGTCGCCGACTTCCTTACCTTCCATGACCTGTTTAGGCGTGACGAACTGGGCCTTCGAAGCATCGACACCCGGGATCGGGTCCATGGTGTTGTAGCTGTCGCCATCCTCGTTCCAACTTGATCCGACCGCCAGGATCACTTCGTCCGCCCCGTAGGCAAGCACATCGTTGGCCGAGAGCTTGGTGTTGAGATGGATCTCGACGTTCTTTGCCTTGTCCAGCTGGATCTGGCGGTAGCTGACCACCCGGCCCCACTCGGCGAGGCCGGGATAGCGCATCACGTCTTTCATGTGACCGCCAAGCTCGCCAGATTCTTCGACCAGATGAACGTCGTAGCCACGCAAGCCTGCGACCCGCGCCGCCTCCATGCCGGCGGGGCCGCCGCCGACCACAAGAACCGAGCGCGGATTATCGGTTTGTTCGAATTTCTCGGGATGCCAGCCGCGGCGGTATTCCTCGTTGGCTACGGGGTTCTGGGTGCAACCTAGCGGCGCTCCCCGCCCCCAGCGCGCGATGCAGATGTTGCACCCGATGCATTCGCGAATATCCTCGTTCCGCCCCTCGTAGATCTTGTTGGGCAGGAAGGGATCGGCGATCGAGGGCCGCGCCGAGCCGATCAGGTCGCACTGGCCGGACTTGATGACCTCAACCATGTCGTCCGGGCTGGTGAAGCGGCCGACATTGACCACCGGCGCCGTCGCGATCTCCTTGACGTGCTTGGTGAACGGCGCCTCGTGATTCGCCTTGTAGAAGCGCGAGGGACCGGCGTTCTCGCCCCACTCGTAGGAAATGCTGGTCACCACGTCCCAGACGTCGACGACATTCATCTTCGTCGCCGTCTCCACGATGTAGACGCCCTCTTCCTCCCATTGGATGCCGTCCTCGCCCAACAGGTGGTCTGCCGACATCCGGGCGGCGATGGCCGCGTCCCCGCCCACCGCGTTTTTCATCATCTCGAGGGTTTCGAGCCAGAAGCGGGCGCGGTTCTCGAGCGAGCCGCCATACTCGTCGCTTCGCTTGTTGTAGAACTTGGACAGGAACTGCTCGGGCAGGAAGCCGTGCGAGCCCATCATGTAGATGATGTCGAAACCGGTATCGACCGCGCGTTTCGAGGCCTCGACATAGGATTTTTGGTAGCGCCGGATATCGTCGATATCCATCTCGTGGGTGGTCGAAGAAATCATCCAGTCCGAGCCCGACTGCGACGCCGACGAGGTCGCTGTACGGGTTGCGAGATTGTTCGCAACAACGCCCACATGGTTGAGTTCGACACCCGCGAGCGAACCCCACTCGTGGATCGCGTCGCACATCAGGCGCAGGTTGATCACGTCGCCCTCGTCCGAGAGCACGGCCAGGACGTTCGGGGTCATCTCGGCCTCGTCATCGATCGCGCACTGCTCGGTGCAGACGACGCCCCAGCCGCCTTCCGCCTTCATGCCCCGGAACGCGGCCTGGGTGCCGGGATAGACCGAGCCCGCCCCGTTGCAGTGGGGCACCTGGTAAAACCGGTTGCGCGCCACCTTGGGGCCGATCTTCACCTCGTCGAACAGAATGTCATATTTGGGATCGCGGGCCATGGACAGGGTCTCCCTCCCGGTCGATCGTCCGATTTTCGGACACTATCCTCCGAGCTTAGACCCTGCTCTTAGCGCTCGCAAGGACGAGAGAAACGACCCTGAAACAGCGACGGGCGGCGATGCCTTCCGGCTTCGCCGCCCGTATGACTTTTGCGCATGCGTCTACTGAAATTTCGCGTCCGGCTGTCCCCAGATCATCCGCTCGCGCTTGTATTTTTTCTGCTTCTGTGGATTGGGTTCGTCGAGCTCGCGGGCGATCCGGTGGCCGTCGAAGACGCAGTCCGCGGTCATGCGCGGCGCGTAGCAGTCGCCCGCCTGGTAGACGCCGTTGATCTCGTTCGCCGACCATTCGTCGCGCCGCGCGTGGAGCTCGTCGTAGAGCGCCTTGTTCGATTTGCGCCCGG
>CAVOEB010000023.1:0-41077 GCA_963694715.1 Alphaproteobacteria bacterium
GCGGCGGGGCGCAGGGCCAGGCGACGGATATTGAAATCCAGGCGCGCGAGATTCTCTCGATTCGCGAGCGGCTGAACAATATCTACGTCAAACACACCGGCCAGCCGCTCTCGGTGATCGAAACCAACGTCGAGCGCGACACTTTCATGACCGCTGAGGCGGCCAAGAAATTCGGGCTGATCGACGAGGTTGTTGATCAGCGCCCGGCAGCCGTGGAAGCGGCCAAACCCAAGGCCGAAGAGACCAAGAGCGAGGACTAGGCTACACGGTAAACTTCTGTTGATTTGATTGGGCTAGGCTGCCCGTCAAAGGCTGGAAGAGCGTGCCACAGTTTTCCCGGGATCGGGTGAAGCACTAGGGACTTGAACGGTACGGTTTTTTAGGTTGTCATGATAAGTAGCTGATTCTAAAGGTCTGCTGGTCGGGAAAATCATCTCGGGGCGAGGCGACGGAGTGGTAATGGACAAGTCGACCAACGGCAGCGATTCAAAAAACACCCTGTACTGCTCTTTCTGCGGCAAGAGCCAGCACGAGGTACGCAAGCTGATTGCGGGCCCGACGGTGTTTATTTGCGACGAGTGTGTCGAACTGTGCATGGACATTATCCGCGAGGAGCATAAGAGCGCGCGGGTGAAGAGCAGCGACGGTGTGCCGACGCCCAAAGAGATCTGCAGCGTGCTGAATGATTACGTGATCGGCCAGGAGCATGCCAAGCGGGTGCTTTCGGTTGCCGTGCACAATCACTACAAGCGGCTCGCCCACAGTAGCAAGGACAACGACGTCGAACTCGCCAAGTCGAACATCATGCTGATCGGCCCAACGGGCTGCGGCAAGACGCTGCTCGCCCAGACGCTGGCCCGCATCCTCGATGTGCCATTCACCATGGCGGACGCGACGACGCTGACCGAGGCCGGCTATGTCGGTGAGGACGTCGAGAACATCATCCTCAAGCTGCTGCAATCCGCCGACTACAACGTCGAGCGTGCCCAACGCGGCATCGTCTATCTCGACGAGGTCGACAAGATCGCGCGCAAGTCAGACAACCCCTCGATCACCCGCGACGTCTCGGGCGAGGGCGTGCAGCAGGCGCTGCTCAAGATCATGGAGGGCACCGTTGCCTCAGTGCCGCCCCAGGGCGGGCGCAAGCATCCGCAGCAGGAATTTCTTCAGGTCGACACGACCAACATCCTGTTTGTCTGCGGCGGCGCGTTCTCCGGTCTCGAGAAGCTGATCAGCGCGCGCGGCCGGGGCACCTCGATGGGCTTCGGCGCGGATGTCCATTCGCGCGATGAGCGCAACACGGGCGAAATCCTGCGCGAGGTCGAGCCCGAGGATTTGCTCAAGTTCGGCCTGATCCCCGAATTCGTCGGCCGCCTGCCCGTGGTTGCGACGCTGACCGATTTGACCGAAGGAGCGTTGGTCGAGATCCTGACTAGGCCGAAGAACGCACTCGTTAAGCAGTACGAAAAGCTCTTCGAGATGGAGGAGGTCAAGCTGACTTTCACCGACGACGCGCTCGTGAATATCGCCAACAGGGCCGTTACGCGGAAGACCGGCGCGCGGGGCTTGCGTTCAATTCTGGAGAGCATCCTCCTCGAGCCGATGTTCGATCTGCCGGGCTACGACGGCATCGAGGAGGTCGTGATCAACGGTGAAGTGGTGGACGAGCGTATCAAGCCGCTGCTGATTTACGCCGATCGGCAGGATGAGGCGAACTCCAGCGCTTCCTAGAGTGGGCTTGATCCGCAAGGCGCGGGTCACCACTTGTGTGATACGCGTACGCCGCCCGAGGGCGGCGTGTTTTTAGGCGGGGCGCGGTGATCATTCCGGCCCCGCGAGCCAACGAGGAAGCATGACAGACAATCCCCGCGTTCCGCTTTACCCGGTTCTTCCCCTTAGGGACATCGTGGTGTTCCCGCACATGATCGTGCCGCTTTTCGTCGGCCGCGAGAAATCCGTGCGCGCCCTGGAGGACGTGATGAAAGAGGACAAGCAGATCCTGCTTGTCGCGCAGCGCAACGCTGGGCAGGACGACCCTGCGCCGGACGATATCCACGAGGTCGGCACCATCGGCACGGTGCTCCAACTTCTGAAACTGCCTGACGGCACGGTCAAGGTGCTGGTCGAAGGCGGGTCGCGCGCAAAAATTCTGCGCTACGAAGAAAAAGAGGAATTCTTCCAGGCTTCGGCGGAAGCGGTTGAAGAGGAGCGCGGCGACGAGCAGGAGCTCGAGGCGCTGGCGCGTTCGACGGTCGCGCAGTTCGAACAGTATGTGAAGCTCAACAAGAAGGTGCCGCCCGAGGTCCTGGTCTCGATCAACCAGATCGAGGACGCCTCCAAGCTCGCCGACACTATCGCCTCGCATCTCGCGGTCAAGATCTCCGAGAAGCAGGAGCTGCTTGAGATCCGCTCGGTGGCGGAGCGGCTAGAACGTGTCTACGCGCTGATGGAGAACGAGATCGGCGTGCTCCAGGTGGAAAAGCGTATCCGCTCGCGGGTCAAGCGCCAGATGGAGAAGACCCAGCGCGAGTACTATCTGAACGAGCAGATGAAGGCGATCCAGAAGGAACTGGGCGACACCGAGGACGGGCGCGACGAGGTCGCCGAGATTGAGGAGAAGATCGAGAAGACGAAGCTGACCAAGGAAGCCAAGGAGAAGGCTACGGCCGAGGTCAAGAAGCTTCGCTCGATGAGCCCGATGTCGGCGGAAGCCACGGTGGTACGCAACTATCTCGACTGGTTGCTCGGCATTCCGTGGAAGAAGCCAGGTAAGCTCAAGAAGGATATCACGCGGGCCAAGCAGGTGCTTGACGAGGACCATTACGGGCTTGAGAAAGTCAAGGAGCGGATCCTCGAATACCTCGCAGTCCAGCAGCGCCGCGGCAAGGTACGCGGGCCAATCCTCTGCCTCGTTGGTCCGCCCGGCGTGGGCAAGACTTCGCTCGGCAAGTCGATCGCGCGGGCGACGGGGCGCAATTTCGTCCGCATGTCGCTGGGCGGCGTACGCGACGAATCCGAAATCCGGGGCCACCGGCGGACCTATATCGGCTCGATGCCGGGCAAGATCGTCCAGTCGATGAAGAAGGCCAAGACGTCGAATCCGCTCTTCCTGCTCGACGAAGTCGACAAGATGGGCGCCGACTGGAGGGGCGATCCGGCCTCGGCGTTGCTTGAGGTGCTCGATCCCGAGCAGAACACGACCTTTAACGACCACTATCTCGAAGTCGATTACGATCTCTCGAACGTGATGTTCGTGACCACGGCCAATACCATGCGTATTCCCGCGCCGCTGCTTGACCGCATGGAAACGATCCGGCTCGCCGGCTACACCGAGGACGAGAAGGTCCAGATCGCGCGCCGCCACTTGATTAGCAAGCAAATCGAGGAGAGCGGGCTGCGAAAGGGCGAGTGGTCGATCTCGGAAGAGGCGTTGCGCGACCTGATTCGCTACTACACGCGCGAAGCGGGTGTGCGAAACCTCGAACGTGAATTGGCCAATCTGAACCGCAAGGCGGTCAAGGACATCTTGTCGAAGGAAAAGGTCACGTCGGTCAAGGTGACCCGGCGAAATCTCAGCAAGTATGCCGGCGTGCGCCGCTATCGGTATGGCGAGGCAGAGGCCGACGATCTGGTCGGGGTGACCACCGGTCTGGCCTGGACCGAGGTCGGCGGCGAATTGCTTTCGATCGAAGCGGTGATGCTACCGGGCAAGGGCCGCATGCGCATGACCGGCAAGCTTGGCGATGTGATGCAGGAATCCGTCGAAGCCGCGCGCTCTTACGTCCATTCGCGGGCGGCGGATTTCGGGATCAAGCCGACGGTGTTCCAAACCAAGGACATCCACGTCCACGTGCCCGAGGGCGCGACCCCGAAGGACGGACCGTCGGCGGGCGTGGCGATGTGTACCTCGATCGTGTCCGTGCTGACGGGCATCGCGGTCAAGAAGACGGTGGCGATGACCGGCGAGATCAGCCTGCGCGGTCGGGCGATGCCAATCGGCGGGCTCAAGGAGAAGCTGCTTGCCGCGCTGCGCGGCGGCGTGAAGACTGTGCTGATTCCCTCGGAGAACGAAAAGGACCTCGCCGAAATTCCTGACAACGTTAAGCGCGGGCTTGAGCTCATCGTCGTTTCGACCGTTGACGAGGTTCTCGAACACGCGCTCGTGGCTCCGCTCGTGCCCATCGAATGGGAAGAAGACGACGAGCCGGCAGGGCCTGTTCCGGGCGGTTCGATCGAGGACGACGAGGTTACCGGAATCGTCAAGCACTAGCCGATTCGCGCTGTTTTCAGTTCTTGCCGCCGTTTCGCGGCAAGCGCCGAAAGTGGTAAACCGCATGATTCCTAAGAAAAATCGGGGATTCCCGAGGGGGGTACGTTGACGTGCCCGTTCACCGCGATCTAGATTCGGGGGGTACGGAATATCGCGCTTCTCAAAGCGTGCCCTCGTAATTTTTCCTTTGAAGGGAGCAAGTCGGTGAACAAACAGGATCTCGTAAAGGCAGTGGCTAACGACGCCGGGCTTTCCCGCGCAAGTGCCGAGCAGGCCGTGGACTCGGTTTTCGAGTCGATCACCAGCAGCCTGGCCGGTGGCGGTGAAGCACGTCTCGTTGGGTTTGGCACGTTCAGTGTCGTCAACCGCAAGGCGACCGAAGGCCGCAATCCGCGGACCGGCGAGAAAATCCAGATCAAGGCGTCGAAGCAACCGAAGTTCAAGGCCGGCAAGTCGCTTAAAGATTCGGTCAACAATTAGATCAACGACGTCTTTACCCAAGGACGGATTGCCGGCTACCCTCGGGTGGCCGGCAATGTCGTTTCTGGGCCCTGCCATCGGTGCCGGTTTCGGGGTGAAGGGCGATTAGCTCAGCGGTAGAGCGTCTCGTTTACACCGAGAATGTCGGCGGTTCGATCCCGTCATCGCCCACCATCAATCCCGCGGTTTTCTTGGCCTTGTGGGCGACCCAACGGGCTGCTTGACCTGACGGGGGCGGTGCAGTACACCGAGCCTGCCAACGGCGGATTCAGCCGGTTCCTGGTCATCGGGGGTGTAGCTCAGTTGGTTAGAGCGCCGGCCTGTCACGCCGGAGGCCGCGGGTTCGAGTCCCGTCACTCCCGCCAGTACGGCCCCCGGAAAGGGACGTGGAATTCGTCTGGTTTTGGTCGACCGCGATGGTAAGTTGTGGGGGTGAAACGCAGAGTCGGCCGGAAGGCAGGACGCCAAGGGGTGGGGACCCCGGCGCATCGGTCCCGGAGGCCAGTCCGTAGCCGTACAGTGAGCGAATTGAACGATGGACGCCCTACTGATCGAATACCTCCCCATTGTCATTTTCCTTGGCATTGCGTTGGTCCTGGCCGGCCTGATCCTGACCGCCTCTTACGTGATCGCGCCCCAGCGCCCCAACAGCGTAAAGCTCTCCGCCTATGAGTGCGGCTTCGAGGCGTTCGGCGATGCGCGAAGCAAGTTCGACGTGCGCTTCTACCTGGTTGCCATCCTGTTTATTATCTTCGATCTTGAGGTCGGCTACCTGTTTCCCTGGGCGGTCTCGTTCGGCGAGATCGGCATGTTCGGTTTTTGGTCGATGATGGTCTTCCTTGCCCTGCTCACCGTCGGCTTCATCTACGAATGGAAGAAAGGCGCGTTGGAATGGGAGTAGATAGCCCAATCGAACCACTCGGCCCGGGGCCCGCGCAGGACCAGTTGCTGCGCGCGGTGAGCGACGAGCTGAGCGATCGCGGCGTAGTCGTCGCGCGGCTCGACAAGCTGGTCAACTGGGCGCGTTCGGGCTCGCTCTGGCCGATGACGTTCGGCCTAGCCTGCTGCGCGGTCGAGATGATGCACACCGCGGCGAGCCGCTACGACCTTGACCGTTTCGGCGTGGTGTTCCGGCCCAGTCCGCGTCAGTCCGACGTGATGATTGTGGCCGGCACGCTGTGCAACAAGATGGCGCCTGCGCTGCGCAAGGTCTACGACCAGATGGCCGAGCCGCGTTGGGTGATTTCGATGGGCAGCTGCGCCAACGGCGGCGGCTATTACCACTATTCCTATTCCGTGGTGCGCGGCTGCGACCGGATCGTGCCGGTCGACGTTTACGTGCCCGGATGTCCTCCCACCGCCGAGGCGCTTCTCTACGGCATCCTGCAACTACAAAAAAAGATCCGCCGCACGGGCACGATCGCCCGCTAGCCGCACTGCAAGCATTCAGACAGGTCGATGGACGAAGCGCTCACAGAACTCGGTAGTTATATCGAGGCCGCCCTCGCCGGCAAGGTGACCGGGAGCGAGATCGTGCACGGCGAACTCATGATTCGCGCCGAGAGCAGCGAGATCGTCCGGGTACTAATTTTTCTGCGTGACGACACTAACTGCAAGTTCCAGCTCCTGGTCGATATCACGGCGGTCGATTTTCCCGACCGAGCGGAACGCTTCGACGTCGTCTACAACTTGTTGAGCGTCAGGCAGAACCAACGGATCCGAATCAAGGCAGCAGTGGCCGAGAACGCCACGATCCCTTCGGCGGTCCCGGTGTTCAGCACCGCTGGCTGGCTGGAGCGCGAGACCTGGGACCTGTTCGGCGTGTATTTTTCTGACCACCCGGACCTGCGCCGCATCCTGACCGATTACGGCTTCGAGGGGCATCCCTTACGCAAGGACTTTCCGCTCACGGGTTTTGTCGAAACGCGTTACGACGACGAGCTAAAGCGGGTCGTCTACGAGCCCGTGGCGCTGACCCAGGAATTTCGCCGCTTCGACTTCCAGAGCCCGTGGGAAGGTACTCAATATGTCTTGCCCGGCGACGAGAAGGCCGAGGAGGAGGGCCGGTGAGCGAAGCCGAAATCAAAAACCTCACGATCAATTTTGGGCCCCAGCACCCGGCGGCGCATGGCGTGTTGCGCCTCGTGCTCGAAATGGACGGCGAGGTGGTCGAGCGGGCCGACCCGCATATCGGGCTGCTGCACCGGGGCACCGAGAAGCTGATCGAATACAAGACCTACCTGCAGGCAGTGCCCTATTTCGACCGGCTCGACTATGTCGCGCCGATGAACCAGGAGCACGCGTTCGCGCTCGGCGTCGAAAAACTGCTGGGCTGCGAGGTGCCGGAGCGCGGCCAGTATATCCGCGTCCTGTTCTCAGAAATCTCGCGCATCCTCAACCACCTGCTCAATATCACGACTATGGCGCTCGACGTCGGTGCCATGACGCCGCTGCTGTGGGGCTTCGAGGAACGCGAAAAGCTCATGGGATTTTATGAGCGGGTTTCAGGCGCCCGGCTGCACGCCGCGTATTTCCGTCCCGGTGGCGTTGCGCGCGACATGCCCGCGGACCTGGCGGGCGATATCGCGGCCTTCTGCGACGAATTTCCCAAATTCATCAACGACCTGGAAACGCTGCTCAACCAGAACCGTATCTTCAAGCAGCGGCTCGTCGATATCGGCGTGGTCAGTGTCGAGAACGCCCTGGATTGGGGCTTTACCGGCCCGATGCTGCGCGGCGTCGGGCTCGCTTGGGACTTGCGCAAGGCGCAGCCCTACGACGTCTACGAGCGCATGGATTTCAAGGTGCCCGTGGGCAAGAACGGCGATTGCTATGACCGCTACCTGATCCGAGTCGAGGAGATGCGCCAATCCTTGGCCATCATGCGCCAGTGCCTCGATCAGATGCCCGCCGGCCCGATCAAGACCCAGGACTTCAAGATTTCGCCGCCGCCGCGCGCTGAGATGAAGCAGTCGATGGAAGCCCTGATCCATCACTTCAAACTCTATACCGAGGGCTATCACGTGCCCGCGGGCGAGACCTACACCGCGGTCGAGGCGCCCAAGGGCGAATTCGGCGTCTACCTGGTGGCGGACGGCTCGTCGAATCCTTATCGCTGTAAGATCCGCGCACCGGGCTTTGCCCATCTGCAGGCGACGGATTTCATGTCTAAGGGCCACATGCTGGCGGACGTGGTTGCCATCATCGGCGCCATGGACGTCGTATTCGGAGAGGTCGACCGATGAGCCTACCCGAACAGCCCGCGAGCTTCGCTTTCACGCCGGACTTCCGGTCCCGCACGGACGCCTATATCGCAAAATACCCCGAGGGCCGCCAGGCCAGCGCGGTGCTGCCGCTGCTCGACCTAGCCCAGCGCCAGCACGGCTGGCTGCCCCGCGCGGCAATGGATCACGTCGCTGAACTGCTCGCCATGCCGGTGATCCGGGTCTACGAGGTGGCAAGCTTCTACACCATGCTCAACACCGAGCCGGTGGGCGAACATCATGTTCAGGTTTGCCGGACGACGCCGTGCTGGCTGCGCGGTTCTGACGACATCACCAAGGCGTGCGAGAAGCGGCTCGACATCAACTGCGGCGAGCGCTCGGCGGACGGCAAGTTCAGCCTGATGGAGGTCGAGTGCCTGGGCGCCTGCGTCAACGCGCCGATGGTGCAGATCAACGATGATTTCTACGAGGACCTGACTCCGGAAAGCGCGGTCGAGGTTCTCGACGCGTTGGCCAAGGGCGAAACCCCGCAGAGCGGCCCCCAGATCGAGCGCCAAACTTCCGCCCCCGAGGGTGCACTTACCACGCTCAAGGAAACGAGCTAGCACGATGCTGAGTGACAAGGACCGGATCTTCACCAACCTCTACGGCTTCCACGACTGGGGCCTGGACGGCGCGCGGGCGCGCGGCGACTGGGACGGCACCGCGGGCGTGATTGCGAAGGGGCGCGAGTGGATTGTCGAGCAGGTCAAGGCTTCGGAGCTGCGCGGGCGGGGCGGGGCCGGCTTTCCAGCGGGGCTGAAATGGTCGTTCATGCCCAAGGAGCCCGGCGATCGACCGCACTACCTCGTGGTCAACGCCGACGAAAGCGAGCCCGGGACCTGCAAGGACCGGGACATCATGCGCCACGATCCTCACAAGCTGATCGAGGGCTGCCTCTATGCCGGCGTCGGCATGGGCGCGCATACGGGCTACATCTACGTCCGGGGCGAGTTCTTTCGCGAGGCCGAACGGCTCGATGCGGCGATCGCCCAGGCCTACGACGCCGGGTTGTTGGGCAAGAACGCGGTCGGGTCGGGGTGGGATTTCGATCTCTACGTCCATCGCGGCGCGGGCGCCTATATCTGCGGCGAGGAGACCGGGTTGCTCGAATCACTCGAGGGCAAGAAGGGCCAGCCGCGCCTTAAACCTCCGTTCCCCGCGGCGGCGGGTTTGTACGGCTGCCCGACGACGGTGACCAACGTCGAGACCATCGCGGTGGTGCCGGCGATCCTTAAGCGGGGCGCGGACTGGTTCGCGGGACTGGGCAAGCCGAAGAACACGGGCACCAAGCTGTTCTGCATCTCGGGCCACGTGAACAAGCCCTGCAATGTGGAAGAGGAAATGGGCGTCTCGCTCCGTGAGCTGATCGAGACCCACGCGGGCGGCGTGCGCGGCGGCTGGGACAACCTGCTGGCGATTATTCCGGGCGGTTCGTCGGTGCCCTGCCTGCCCAAATCAACCTGCGATACGGTGACGATGGATTTCGACTCGCTGATGGCGGTCAAGTCGGGCCTCGGCACCGCGGCGGTTATCGTGATGGATAAGTCGACCGACATCGTAGCGGCGATCGCGCGGCTGGCGCATTTCTACATGCATGAAAGTTGCGGCCAGTGCACGCCGTGCCGCGAGGGCACGGGCTGGGTCTACCGCACCATGGTTCGCATGGTCGAGGGCAACGCGAGCATCGAGGAGATCGACACGCTTAATGCCGTGGTCGGTCAGATCGAGGGCCACACTATCTGTGCGCTGGGTGATGCCGCCGCCTGGCCGGTGCAGGGCCTGATCCGCCATTTCCGCCCCGAGCTCGAGGCGCGCATCAAGGCGCATCGCGACTCGGCGGCCGCGTGAGCGTGGGGGAACAACCATGCCGACACTGACCATCAACGGCATCGAGATCGAGGTCGAGCCCGGCACGACCGTGCTCCAGGCGTGCCAGCAGGTGGGCGTCGAGGTGCCTCATTTCTGCTACCACGAACGGCTCACGATCGCGGGCAACTGCCGCATGTGCCTGGTCGAGATGGAGAAGTCGCCCAAGCCGATCGCCTCCTGCGCGATGCCGTGCGGCGACGGCATGGTCATCCATACTAATTCGCTGGCGGCCAAGACGGCGCGCGAGGGGGTGATGGAGTTCCTGCTCATCAATCACCCGCTGGATTGCCCGATCTGCGACCAGGGCGGCGAATGCGACCTGCAGGACCAGGCGATGGCCTACGGCCGCGACCACACGCGCTTCCCCGAGACGAAGCGGGCGGTTGAGGACAAGGAGCTGGGGCCGCTGGTCAAGACCATCATGACCCGCTGCATCCACTGCACGCGCTGCGTTCGCTTCGCCACCGAGATAGCCGGGGTCGAGGACCTCGGCGTGACAGGGCGCGGCGAGCATATGGAGATCGGCACCTATATCGAAAAGGCGCTGGGCTCGGAGTTGTCAGGCAACATTATCGATATCTGCCCGGTCGGTGCCCTGACCTCGAAGCCCTACGCTTTCAACGCCCGTTCGTGGGAGCTGATCAAGACCGAGAGCGTCGATGTGATGGACGCGGTGGGCTCGAATATCCGGATCGATTCACGCGGCCGCGAGGTGATGCGCGTGCTGCCGCGCCTGAACGAAGACGTCAACGAGGAGTGGATCGCGGACAAGACCCGCTTCGCCTGCGACGGCTTGCGCCGCCAGCGTCTCGATACGCCGATGGTGCGAAAAGCCGGGCGGCTGGAAGCCGTGAGTTGGAACGAAGCGTTCGAGGCCGTCGCGGCCAAGGCGAAGAACCTGTCGGGCGCGCAGATCGCGGTGATCGCGGGCGACCAGGCCGATGCCGAGGCGATGTTCGCGCTTAAAGACTTGATGGGCCGGCTGGGCTCGGGCCATCTCGATTGCCGCCAGGACGGCGCAGCGATCGATCCGAATGTTCGCGCGGGCTATTTGTTCAACACGACCATCGCGGGTATCGAGGACGCTGACGCCTGCCTGCTGGTGGGTAGCAACCCGCGCCTCGAAGCCCCGCTGATCAATGCGCGCTTACGCAAGCGCTGGGTTGCGACCGCCGGCGATTTTCCGGTCGCCGTGATCGGGCCGCAGGCGGAGTTGACATACCCCACTGACTATCTCGGTGCAGGCGCACAGGCCCTGGCCGAAATCGCTGCGGGCTCGCACCCCTTTGCGCAAGTTCTCAAAAACGCCGAGCGGGGCATGATCGTGCTCGGGCAGGGCGCGCTGACCCGGCCCGACGGGGCGGCGGTGCTGGCGGCGGCACGCGCCGTTGCTGAGAACGCCGGGTTGGTCACGCCCGAGTGGAACGGCTTTAACATGTTGCATACGGCGGCCGCGCGCGTCGCGGGGCTTGATCTCGGCGTCGTGCCCCAGGCGGGTGGACGCGACGTGATGGGGATCCTCGAGGGCGCGCAAGGCGGCGAGATCGGGCTGGTCTACCTGCTCGGCGCCGACGAGATCGATAGCAACCGTCTGGGCGATGCCTTCGTGGTCTATCAGGGCCATCACGGCGACGCCGGCGCGCACCGCGCCGACGTCATCCTGCCGGGCGCGGCCTACACCGAGAAAGATGCGACCTGGGTCAATACCGAGGGCCGGGTCCAGCGGGGCTTGCGCGCGGTGTTCCCGCCCGGGGATGCGCGCGAGGACTGGGCGATCGTGCGCGCACTCTCCGATGCGCTCGGCCAGACGCTGCCCTACGATGATCTCGCGGCCCTGCGCGCGGGCATGATCGAAGCGGCACCGCAGTTTGGCGAGATCGACACAATTGTGCCGGCGGAATGGGGCGCCTTCGGCACCGCTGGCGGGATGGGCCCGGAGCCCTTCGCAAGTCCGGTGACGAACTACTATATGAGCGACCCCATCAGCCGGGCGTCGGAAACCATGGCGAAATGTACGGCGAGCGCGGCGGCGCAGCCGGGGGCGACGGGCACCGATGGATAGTCTCGGCTTCTGGCAGGGCTACGCGCTGCCGGCACTCGAGATTGTCGGCTGGATCGCCGTCATCCTGATGCCGATCCTGGTGCTCGTGGCCTACCTGACCTACGCCGAGCGCAAAGTCATCGCGGCCATGCAGCTTCGAAAGGGGCCCAACGTGGTCGGTCCCTTCGGTTTGCTCCAACCGATTGCCGACGCGGTCAAGCTGCTGTTCAAGGAGATGGTGATCCCGAGCGGGGCGAACCGCGTGGTGTTCCTGCTCGCCCCGGTGCTGACCTTCACCCTCGCGTTGATCGCCTGGGCGGTGATCCCGTTCGACGAGGGCTGGGTGCTGGCCGACATCAACGTCGGCGTGCTCTACCTGTTCGCGATCTCCTCGCTCGGCGTCTACGGCATCATCATGGCGGGCTGGGCGAGCAACTCAAGATACGCCTTCATGGGCGCGCTCCGTTCGGCGGCGCAGATGGTGTCCTACGAAGTCTCCATGGGCTTCGTGCTGATCAGCGTGCTGCTTTGTGCGGGCTCGCTAAACCTCACGGATATCGTGCTCGCCCAAAAGGGGCTGTGGTTCTTCATTCCTTTGTTTCCGATGTTCGTGATTTTTTTCATCTCGACCCTGGCCGAGACCAACCGTGCGCCCTTCGACCTACCCGAAGCCGAAGCCGAGCTGGTGGCTGGCTACAACGTCGAATATTCCGCGATGGGATTCGCGCTCTTCTTCCTCGGGGAATACGCGAACATGATTCTGATGAGCGGCATGACGACCCTGCTGTTCCTGGGCGGTTGGCTGCCGCCGTTCGATATCGTGCCGTTTACCTGGCTGCCCGGCATCGTGTGGTTCGCGATCAAGGTCTGTGCCCTACTCTTCGTCTTCCTGTGGGTGCGCGCAACCTTCCCGCGCTACCGCTACGACCAGTTGATGCGGTTGGGCTGGAAGGTGTTTCTGCCCGCCTCCCTGTTTTGGGTGGTGCTGACCGCTAGTGCGTTGCACCTGTTTGGTTGGGTGCCCGCATGATGCGCGAAACCTCGTACGCGCCCGGGGAGGGCACCTGAGCCATGTCGTTCATCGGACGCGCCGCCAAGTCGCTGCTTCTCGCCGAACTCGCTTCGGGCATGGCGCTGACGCTGAGATATTTTTTCAAGGCCAAGTACACGCTCAACTACCCCTACGAGAAGGGCCCGCTAAGTCCGCGTTTTCGCGGCGAGCATGCGCTTCGCCGCTATCCCAACGGTGAAGAGCGCTGCATCGCATGCAAGCTGTGCGAGGCGATCTGCCCGGCCCAGGCAATCACCATCGAGGCCGAGCCGCGCGACGACGGCAGCCGGCGGACGACCCGCTACGACATCGACATGGTGAAATGCATCTATTGCGGCTTCTGCGAGGAGGCCTGCCCGGTCGACGCCATCGTCGAGGGGCCGAATTTCGAGTTCGCGACCGAGACCCGTGAAGAACTGCTCTACAACAAGGAGCGCCTGCTCGCCAACGGTGACCGTTGGGAAAGCGAGCTGGCGGCCCGGCTAGAAATCGACGCGCCGTACCGGTGATGGAACGCGTGAAACGAGGAGATGGCCGGCGTGATGCCGGGCGGATGACAAGATGATCATAGAGACCATCGCATTTTATCTATTTGCCTGCTTGACCGTGGCGGCGGCCCTTATGGTCGTCTCCTCGCGTAATCCCGTGCATTCGGTGCTGTTCCTGATTCTCGCCTTCTTCAATTCCGCCGGCCTGTTCGTGCTGATGGGCGCCGAGTTCATCGCCTTCATTCTCGTCATCGTCTATGTCGGCGCGGTCGCCGTGCTGTTCCTGTTCGTGGTCATGATGCTCGACGTCGATTACGCTGAATTGCGCGCGGGCTTTACCAAATACATGCCGCTGGGCGCGGTGATCGGGTTGATCCTCGTCGTCGAGCTAGCCTTCGTGCTGGGCAGCGGGGCGCTCCATATTGAACCTGCGGTGCCCTTGGCGGCGCCGACGCCCGCGATGGAGGGGACCACCAACACCGAGGCGATCGGCAACCTGCTGTACACGAAATATGCCTACCTCTTCGAGGCGGTGGGTCTGGTGCTCCTGGTCGCCATGATCGGCGCGATCGTTCTGACTCACCGCCGGCGCGAGGGTGTACGCCGGCAAAAGATCGGCGAGCAGGTTAGACGCCGGGTCGAAGACTCGATCGAGCTCAAAGACGTCAAGCCGGGGGAGGGTGTGTGATGGAAGTCGGACTCGGACATTACCTGACGGTCGCGGCGATCCTGTTCACCATCGGCGTGTTCGGCATTTTCGTGAACCGCAAGAACATCATCGTCATCTTGATGTCGATCGAGCTGATGCTCCTCGCGGTCAATATTAACTTGGTCGCCTTCTCGACCCATCTGCAGGACATGGTCGGCCAGATCTTTGCCATCTTCGTACTTACGGTCGCGGCGGCCGAGGCCGCCATCGGCCTCGCCATTCTCGTCTGCTACTTCCGCAACCGGCGGAGTATCGCGGTCGAAGACGTCAACGTGATGAAGGGCTGATCTGTCGTGGAGCTGCTTTACGCCGCACCCGTCTTCCTGCCGCTGATCGGCGCGATCATCGTCGGCTTTCTGGGCCGCCCGCTGCTTGGCGACCGAGGCTCACAGCTCGTTGCCTGCCTCTTCATGGGCGGCGCCGCGGTGACCGGCGCCATCGTCTTCGTGCTAATCGCTCTGCACGGCGAGGTCGAATATTTACGCCTATTTACCTGGTTTTCGTCCGAGAGATTCCACATCGACTGGGGCATCCGGCTCGACGCGCTCTCGGGCGTGATGGTTGGAATGGTGAGCGTGGTCTCGTTCCTGATCCACGTCTATTCAGTGGGCTACATGTCGCGCGATACCTCGATCCCGCGCTTCATGGCCTACCTCTCGCTGTTCACCTTTTTCATGCTCGCGCTGGTCACTTCGAACAACTTTGTCCAGCTCTATTTCGGCTGGGAAGGGGTGGGTCTGGTTTCCTACCTGCTGATCGGCTTCTGGTATCATAAGCCCTCGGCCAACGCGGCGGCGATCAAGGCCTTCCTGGTCAACCGGGTGGGCGATTTTGGCTTCGGGCTGGGCATCCTCGCGATCTTCCTGGTCTTCGATACGGTGGCGTTCAACGCGGTCTTTGCCGCGGCGGGCTCGATGGTCGACCACTCGATCAATTTCCTGAGCATGCAGCTCGATACCCTGACGGTGATTTGCATCCTTCTGTTCATCGGCGCGATGGGTAAATCGGCGCAAATCGGACTGCACACCTGGCTACCCGACGCGATGGAAGGCCCGACTCCGGTGTCTGCACTGATCCATGCAGCCACCATGGTCACGGCTGGCGTCTTCATGGTCGCGCGCTGCTCACCGCTGTTCGAATATTCCGATACGGCGCTGGCGGTGGTAACGATCGTGGGTGGGACCACCTGTATCTTCGCGGCGACCATCGCGATCACCCAGAACGACATTAAGCGGGTGATTGCCTATTCGACCTGCAGCCAGCTCGGTTACATGTTCTTCGCCTGCGGCGTCTCGGCCTACGAGGCGGGCATCTTCCACCTGACTACCCATGCCTTCTTCAAGGCGCTGCTCTTCCTCGGCGCCGGCTCGGTGATCCACGCCATGTCGGACGAACAGGACATGCGCAAGATGGGCGGCATCTGGAAGGCGATTCCGCTGACCTACGCCCTCATGTGGGTGGGTTCGCTGGCGCTCGGCGGAGTGCCGTTCTTCTCGGGCTTCTTCTCCAAGGACATCATCATCGAAAGTGCCTGGGCCGACCACTCGGCGGTCGGCACCTTCGCCTTCATCATGGGCATCGCGGCAGCGTTTCTCACCGCGCTCTATTCCTGGCGGCTGCTCATCATGACTTTCCACGGCAAGCCTCGGGCCGACGAGAAGGTGATGGCCCACGTCCACGAATCACCGCCCGTGATGACCATTCCGCTGATCTTTCTCGCGGTCGGTGCGATCTTCTCGGGCTACCTGCTGCTCGTCATGGTCGATCCCCACTCCCACTTCTGGGGCAACGCTATCTTCGTGCTGCCCGGGCACGAAGTGCTGGAGGCGGCCCATCACGTGCCCTTCTGGGTCAAGGCGCTGCCCACCGTCATGGCCGTGCTCGGCATCGTGCTGGCCTATCTCGTCTATTTGCGCATGCCGGATCTGCCCGCGCGCATCGCGGAGCGGGTGCGCCCGGTCTACCTGTTCCTCTACAACAAGTGGTATTTCGACGAGCTCTACGATTTCGTCTTCGTGCGCAGCAGCAAATTCATCGGCCGCGGTTTATGGAAGAGCGGCGACGGGGCGGTCATCGAAGGCATCGGGCCGGACGGGATCGCCAGCGCCGTGCTGTCGCTGGCGCGCCGCGCCAGCCGGATGCAGAGCGGCTATCTCTACCACTACGCCTTCGCGATGCTGATCGGGGTTGCGGCGTTCGTGACCTGGTATCTCGTCAGCGGGCTGAATTGAGGCAGGGATGAGCTGGCCAATCCTCTCGACCGTCATCTTTCTTCCCCTGCTAGGTGCGGCGTTCCTGTTCCTCGTGCGCGGTTCGGAAGAGACGGTCGCGCGCAACGCACGCTATGTCGCGCTATGGATCTCGCTGGTTACTTTCGGTCTCTCGTTGCTGCTCTGGATCTTCTTCGACAACACGACCCACGAGTACCAGTTCGTCGAGGACCTTCCTTGGGTGCCCGAGCACAGTATTGGCTATCACCTGGGAATCGACGGGATCTCGATCTTTTTCGTGATCCTGACTACCTTCCTCACGCCGATCTGCGTGCTGGCGAGCTGGCAGTCGATCAAGACCCGGGTGCGCGAATTCATGATCGCGTTCCTCGTGCTCGAGACCCTAGTGATCGGCGCCTTCTGCGCCCTCGATTTCGTGATGTTCTACATCTTCTTCGAGGGCATCCTGATCCCGATGTTCCTTATCATCGGCGTGTGGGGCGGGCCGCGCCGGGTCTACGCGGCATTCAAGTTTTTCCTCTACACCATGCTGGGCGCGGTGCTCTTCCTGCTCGCGATCCTGACCATCTATTTCACCACGGGCACGACCGACATCCCCACGGCGGTCGCGCATAATTTCGGCTACGGCATCCAGCTCTGGATCTGGCTCGCGCTTTTCGCCTCGTTTGCGGTTAAGGTCCCGATGTGGCCGTTCCACACCTGGCTGCCGGACGCCCATGTCGAGGCGCCGACCGCGGGCTCGGTGATCCTGGCGGGCATCCTACTTAAGTTGGGCGGTTACGGTTTCCTTCGGTTTTCACTGCCCATGTTGCCCGACGCGAGCGAGTTCTTCGCGCCCTTCGTCTTTTCGCTCAGCCTCGTTGCGGTGATATACACCTCGTTCGTCGCCCTGATGCAGGACGACATGAAGAAGCTGATCGCCTATTCGTCGGTTGCCCATATGGGCTTTGTGACCATCGGCATCTTTACCTTCACCCGCCAGGGGCTCGAAGGCAGCATCATTCAGATGATCAGCCACGGCATCGTTTCCGCCGCCCTGTTCCTTTGCGTCGGCGTGGTCTACGACCGCATGCACAGCCGCCTGATTGCAAGCTACGGTGGGCTGGTTCACCGCATGCCGAAATACGCCCTGGTGATGATGGTGTTCACCCTCGCGGCCGTGGGTTTGCCGGGAACGAGCGGTTTCGTCGGCGAGTTCCTGGTTTTCGTCGGCGCCTTCCAGGTCAACAGCTGGGTCGCAGGACTGGCGATGATCGGTATCATCCTGGGTGCGGCCTACATGCTCTGGCTCTATCGCCGGGTGATTTTCGGCGCGTTGACCAAGGACGAGCTCAAATCGATCACCGATCTTAATGGACGGGAGATCGCGATGTTTGCGCCGCTGGTTGCGCTGGCGGTCCTCATGGGGCTCTGGCCCCAGCCGTTTCTCGATGTGATTCACGTCTCGGTCGCGCACCTCATGGAACAGGTGCAGCACGCCAAGGTCCCGTTGACCGAGGCCGTGCAGATCGCCGGGCCGTAGGGAA
Organism: Alphaproteobacteria bacterium; assembly: GCA_963694715.1. GTDB lineage: Bacteria > Pseudomonadota > Alphaproteobacteria > UBA828 > JAPUJA01 > CAVOEB01. Next base: position 17,932 of record CAVOEB010000023.1, read on the forward strand.
GAGGGACGAGAATGGATAACGCAACGACCCTTCCCGAATTTTTGCCGGCTTTGCCCGAGCTGTTCCTGTGCGGCGTGGCTCTTGTGCTGCTGATGGTCGGTACCTACTCGGGCCGGCGCGCCGCCGGGCTCGTCAACTGGCTGGCCGTGGGTGCCTTTGCCGTCGCGCTCGCCATGGTTCTGTCCTCGCCGTTCGAGACCCGCGTCACCTTCGAGGGCATGTTCATCAGCGACCTCTTTGCGGTGTTCATGAAAACGGTCGTGCTCGTGGGTGGTGCTGCAACACTGGTTATGTCGATGCCGTACATGCGGCGCGAGGGGATGGCACGCTTCGAGTTCCCGATTCTCGTCGTCTTCGCCACTCTTGGCATGTTCATGATGGTCTCGGCGAACGACCTGATTGCACTCTATGTCGGCCTCGAACTGCAGAGCCTGTCGCTTTACGTGATCGCGGCATTCAAGCGAGATTCGGTGCGCTCAACAGAAGCCGGGTTGAAATATTTTGTTTTGGGGGCGCTTTCCTCGGGCCTCCTGCTCTACGGCTGCTCGCTGATCTACGGTTTTACGGGAACCACGGGCTTCGAGGGACTGGCCACGGCGTTCCACGGCGGCGAGCGCTCGATAGGTGTTCTGGTCGGCTTGGTGTTCCTGCTCGCAGGCTTGGCCTTCAAGGTCTCCGCCGTGCCTTTCCACATGTGGACGCCGGACGTTTACGAAGGCGCGCCAACGCCGGTCACGGCGTTCTTTGCCGCCGCGCCCAAGATTGCGGCGATCGCCCTGTTGCTGCGAGTGTTGATGGGGCCGATGCACGAGCTGGTCGGCGACTGGCAGCAGATCATCATCGCGATTTCGATTATGTCGATGGCGCTGGGCGCCTTCGCCGCCATCGGCCAGAAGAACATCAAGCGGCTGATGGCCTACTCCTCGATTGCCCATGGCGGCTACGCCCTCGTCGGCCTGGCCACGGGCACCGTCGACGGCGCGCGCGGCGTTATCGTCTATATGTCGATCTACATGATGATGACGCTCGGAACGTTTGCCTGCATTCTCGCGATGAGGCGCAAGGGCCGGATGATCGAGCAGATCGACGACCTCGCTGGGTTGTCCAAGAGCAATCCGCTGATGGCGCTGGCGTTGCTGATCTTCATGTTCTCGATGGCCGGTATTCCGCCGCTGGCCGGCTTCTTCGGAAAGCTGTACGTCTTCCTGGCCGCGATCGAATCCGGCCTGATCGGGCTCGCGGTGATCGGCGTGCTGGCGAGCGTGGTGGGCGCGTTCTATTACATCAGGATCGTCAAGGTGATGTATTTCGATGAGGCGGCCGAGCCCTTCGACCGGCCGGTCGAGCGCGAACTAATGGTCGTGCTCGCGGCAACCGCAATTTTCACGATGTTTTTCTTTGCCTATCCGACTCCGCTTCTGGCCGGGGCCGAAGCGGCCGCCGCGGCGCTGTTCCGTTAGGCGGCGGTGGTGGGCGACGGGCCAGCGTTGAGCCCCGGCTACCGGTTGCTGGCGTTCAACGAACTTGACAGCACCAACGACGAAGCCAAGCGCCAGGCGGGCGACGGCGCGCCCGACGGCACGGTGATCTTGGCGCGCGCCCAGAGCGCGGGGCGGGGGCGGCGCGCGCGCCACTGGGTCTCGCCGTCCGGAAATCTCTATTGTTCGATCCTAGTCCGCCCGGCGCAAATTTCCTCGGCCGTGGCTGCCCAATATTCCTTCATTGCGGCCCTGGCGACGTTCGATGCCCTGATCGAGGTCGGCGCGGGACACGGATTGGCGGTAAAGTGGCCGAACGACCTGCTCTTGAACCAACGCAAGGTCGCAGGCATCCTGCTTGAATCGTCCCTGACCGGAGAACGAGCGATTGACTGGATCGTCGCAGGCGTGGGTGTGAACCTGATAAGCCATCCCGAGATCGATGCGCCGCTCGCAGCCAGCGATTTGGCCGCGGAGGGTTGTGATGTGCCTGCCCCAGACGAGCTTCTCGCCGCTCTGATCGCGGCGTTCGACCGCTGGCAACGTTGCTGGGCCGGGCAGGGCTTCGAGCCCGTGCGCGAGGCCTGGCTGGCCCGCGCCATGGGGCAGGGCAACGCGGTACGCGTTGCCCTGGAGGGCGAGGCGGTCGAGGGCCGCTTCGCCGACCTAGCGCCCGGCGGGGAGTTGATCGTCGAGCTTGGCGACGGCACGCGACGCGCGATCGCCGCGGGCGATGTCAGTTTTACGGTGGGTACGTGATGCTGCTGGCGATCGATGAAGGCAACACCAACACGGTCTTCGCCGTCTTCGAAGGCGAGCGGTTGAAGGGTCAGTGGCGCATCTCGACGGAGCCGCAACGCACCGCCGACGAATACGCGGTCTGGCTCGGCCAGCTCTTCGCGCTTGATGGCCTCGGGTTCAACAACATCGACGACGCGGTGATTTCGACGGTGGTTCCCCAAGGCTTGCGGGCGCTTGTCGAGCTTTCCCGTCAGTATGCCAAATGCGATCCGCTGGTCGTGACGACTGATATAGACTTGGGGCTCGCGGTCAAGCTGGACCGGCCCGAGGAAGTCGGGGCCGATCGCCTAGTCAACGCGGTGGCCGCCCATGCGAGCTTTGATGGCGCGCTCATCCTGATCGATTTCGGTACGGCCACGACGTTCGATGCGATCGATGCGCAAGGCACCTATTGCGGCGGCGTCATTGCGCCGGGCATCAACCTTTCCCTCGAGGCGTTGCATCAGGCGGCGGCGATGCTACCGCGCATCGCGGTGGAGAGGCCCGCGCAGGTAATCGGGGATAGCACTATTTCAGCGATGCAGTCGGGGATTTATTGGGGCTATGTAGGCTTGATCGAAGGCATCGTTGCCCGCATGAAGGCCGAGTTCGCCGAGCCCATGCGGGGCGTTGCGACGGGCGGGCTGGCCCCGTTGTTCGCGGGGGCAACGCCCGAGATCGACGAGGTTTCGCCCAATCTGACCATGCGCGGCCTGCTCGAGATCCACCGCCGCAACCGGGGCAGAGCCCGAGCCCCGTGACCTCAGCACGCGACGAACTTCTTTACCTGCCGCTGGGCGGTGTCGGTGAAATCGGCATGAACCTCAGCCTCTACGGTTGGCAAGGCCGCTGGCTGATGGTCGATCTCGGCGTGACCTTCGCCGACGCGAGCACACCGGGTATCGATCTCATCGTTCCCGATCCGCGCTTCATCGCCGAGCGCCTCGATGCACTGGACGGAGTGGTGCTGACCCACGCTCACGAGGACCATCTTGGCGCGGTGCCTTATCTCTGGCGGCGCCTGCGCTGCCCCGTCTACGCGACGCCGTTTTCAGCCGCCGTGCTGCGTAACAAGCTTGGCGAGACGGGCTTGCGCGACGAGGTCGACGTGGTGGAGATCCCGTCGGGTGGCCGCTTTGACGTCGGCGCGTTCGATGTCGAGTACGTGCCCGTCGCCCATTCAATTCCCGAAGCCCATTCGCTCGCGATCCGGACCCCGGCGGGGCTCGTGGTTCATACGGGAGACTGGAAACTCGATCCCGATCCGGTGGTCGGGGCAACTACCGATGAGGCTGCCTTCTGGCGGCTGGGTGAGGAGGGCGTCCTCGCGATGGTTGGCGATTCGACCAACGTCGTGGTGGAAGGTGAATCGGGTTCCGAAGGGGCGGTGCGCGAAAGCCTCATCGGGTTGCTCGACGAGTGTCGGGGAAAGATCTTCGTCGCTCTGTTCGCCTCGAACATCGCCCGGGTCGCGACGGTCGCTGCGGCGGCCGAGGCCGCGGGGCGCCGGGCGGTGCTGGTGGGAACCTCACTCGAACGCTACACCTCCGCGGCGCGCGAGACGGGCCACCTGACCGACGACGTGGAATTCCTCGACCCCGAAGAGGCCGAAGGCATGGCGTCGGACGAATTGCTCTATCTCTGTACGGGGTGCCAGGGGGAACCGCGCGCGGCGATGGCCCGGATCGTGGGCGGTGGGCGCAATGGTATCCGGATCGAGCCGGGCGATACAGTGGTGTTCTCCTCGAAGATGATTCCAGGAAACGAACGGGCGATTGGCCGCCTGCACAGTGAAATCCTTCGCCAGGGCGCGGACCTGCTGACTAGCCGCGATCATTTCGTCCATGTCTCCGGTCATCCGTGCCGCGACGAAGTGCGCAAGATGTACGGCTGGCTGCGCCCCGAAATCGCCATACCGGTTCATGGCGAGGACCGTCATCTCGACTCTCACGCCGCGCTGGCTGAGGAACTCGGCGTGCCCCAGATCGCGCGGGTCAATAACGGTGACCTCGTACGCCTCGCGCCGGGACCGGCAGAAGTGATCGAGACGGTGTTCTCAGGACGTCTGTTCGTCGACGGCCGGCTGATGCTCGAAGCCGACGATCCCGTGCTCCGGTCGCGACGCAAACTGATGCGTGATGGTGCGGTTATGGTCACGGTTATGCTCGACGCGGCCGGACGGCTGATCGGTCGGCCGCAAATTGCGGCTCCGGGCGTGTTTGACCGGGAGGCCGACGCCGACGATATCGAAGCGATGCGTGATGCGATTGCGAAAGACGTGGCCAATCTCCCGAAACGCAAGCGCGATGACGACAAGGCCCTGACCGAGCAGCTGCGTCGCACGGTACGCGGCCGGGTACGCGAGCTGCGCGGCAAGCGGCCCTTGATCGATGTTCATGTTGAGCGGGCATAGCGCGTGTGCTTTCTCCCTGCTAGAACCGTACGGATAAGCTGGCAAAAGCGGGTAGGGGACATGACTATGGGTCTGTGGATGGGTAAACACGCCCGTTGGTTCCGACTCTGTGTGCTCGGCGTACTAGTCTTGGGTATGGCGCTCGCCAGCCCGGCCGTTGCCGCGCAGCTTCTCCCGCCTGTATTTCAACAGAGCCTGCAGATGGCGGCCGCGGAGGGCCAGCGGGGGCGTTCCACCGACGCGCTTTATTTCAACGCCGACCGGCGCGCCGGCAATCACCTGTTGAGCGCCGCCGCGCTAAATGCAATTAGCCAGCGGCCTGACCTGACCGGATCGATCATTGCCGAGGCGGTCCGGCTGGCGCCGGAGAACCGCGATCATCTCGTCGCCGAACTCGTCACTTATTTTCCCGGCTACGCCGGTACCATCATCGCCGCGGCGAGCGGCCAGCCCGCGACCGCCGTTGTGCCAATTCAGTCCGTCCCGGTATTACAACCGGCGCTAGCGCCAGTACCAGCTCCAGCGCCTGTGGTGTTAGGCGGGGAGCCTCAGCTCGTACTCGCGCCCGCGCCGATCTATCCCGATGTGGCCGTCGTGGCGATGGGCCCCGAAGTTAGGGCTAGGCCGGGCGTCCCGTTGCCTGCGGATCGTCCGACCGGTTGGCCAATTTTGCCGGAGGAGGGCGGGGCGGACGGCTACGCCGACGATCCGTTCGAGGGCCTGAACAAGGTTTTTTTCTACGTTAACGGAACGCTGGATTCTCTGGTCTTCGAACCGCTTGCGCGGGTTTATCGCTTCCTGGTGCCCGATGTCGCCAAGCCGCATATTCGCAACGGCTTCAAGAATCTCGGCCTGCCTATCGTGTTCGGCAACGACGTGCTGCAACTCGAGGTGGAAGATGCGGGCGAGACGCTGGCCCGCTTCGTCGTCAATAGCACGGTGGGTGTGGCGGGCCTGTTCGACGTCGCGGCGGAATGGGGCATTCCTCCGCACAGCCGGGATTTCGGCCAGACGCTGTACAGCTACGGCGTGGGCGAAGGGTTCTACCTGGTCCTGCCGTTGTTCGGTCCGACCAACGTGCGCGACGCCGTCGGCCTGGGCGTGGACAGCCTGATGGGCCCGAAGAACTACCTACTAGAGAGCACCGAGGTGCTTTTTCTGGGCCTTGGGCAGGGCATTGTCGAGCGGGAGGCGCTTATCGACCCAGTCGATCTCATCAAGGAACATGCCGGCGATAAATACGCGGCCGTGCGGGCTTGGAGCTGGCAGCAGCGCCAGATCGAGCTAACCGAGGGCTGCGAAAGCCGGGCGGCTATCGTTTGTCCGGCCCCGTAGCGCGCTGTGGCTTGCCCGTGGTAAAAGCCCGGCCATGATCGGACGTCTTAATCACGTTGCCATCGTCGTGCCCGACCTCGCGGCGAGCGCCGTGCTCTATCGCGAAACCCTGGGGGGCGACGTGTCCAAACCGCAGACGCTGGAGCGCGAGGGCGTAACCATTGTCTTCGTCAATCTCCCCAACACCAAGATCGAGTTGCTGGAGCCCTGGGGCGAGGCCTCGCCGGTGCAGAGTTTTCTGGAGCGCAACCCGGCGGGCGGTATCCACCATCTGTGCTATGAGGTCGACGACATTCTTGCGGCGCGAGACCGGCTCGAGGCGGAAGGCGCGCGCGTGCTGGGTGATGGCGAGCCGCGTATCGGTGCCCACGGCAAGCCCGTGCTGTTTCTTCACCCCAAGGATTTTTGCGGTACCCTGATCGAGCTTGAAGAGGCGTGATTTTCGATGGGCGTGGTTACCATCATACTCGTCTTCATCATCGTGTGGTGGCTGAGCTTCTTCTTCGTCCTGCCTATCGGGCAAAAGGTGCGCACCACGCCGGCTGAGCCCGGGCACGCCCCGAGCGCGCCGGAACTGCCCGCTCTGCGGAAACGGGCCGCGATTACGACGGTCCTCGCCGTCATCATCACGACGGTCATCGTGATCTTGGTCGATGCGGATGTCGTGACCTTCACCAATTTCGATGGCGCGCCGTGACCGATTATTGTACGGCGGCACCCGGTCATTCCTTTCACGGGCCCTATCACGACACGGAATACGGCTTTCCGTTGCGCGACGAAGCCACGCTGTTCGAGCGCCTCGTGCTTGAAATTAACCAGGCGGGCCTGTCCTGGCTGACGATTCTCAAGAAGGCCGGCGCCTTTCACGCTGCCTATGACGGTTTCGACGTGGATCGGGTGGCTGCTTATGGAGAGGCGGAACGCGCGCGTTTGCTGTCCGACGCCGGGATCATCCGCAACCGCCTTAAGGTCGACGCCGCGATCGCCAACGCGACACGAGTTCAGGCATTGCGCGAGAGCCACGGGGGCTTTTCGGCCTGGCTCGAAGCCCACCATCCCCTGCCCAAGGACGCCTGGGTCAAGCTGTTCAAGAGCACGGGCTTTCGTTTCGTGGGCGGAGAGATCGTGGGCGAGCTTCTCATGAGTACCGGCTATCTGCCGGGCGCCCATGTAGAAAGCTGCCCGGTCTTCAAGAAGATCGCCGCCCTCGACCCGCCCTGGATGCGCCGGTCCTCGTCTTAACCACGCCTTTCAAGCGAGCGTTAAGGAATGCCGTCTATCCTGGCGGTATTATGAAACTGGTTACGGTTCTTCTCGTCAGTTCGGTTTTGGGTCCCTTTGCGGCACGTGCGTAGGGGTTGGCGCCCGATATCTGCAATGCGCTCACGGCCCATGTGCCGAGCGAGGACATTACCTACCAGCCCGGGTTCGATGTGGAAGGTCGCGCCGTGGCGCCCGCGGACCTCGCGGACAACAATCAGCTCGTTGCGCCCGACTCCTACAGCTTCAATCTCTTCGTTCCCCTCGATGAGGCGGTCACCATTGACGCCGGGGATAGCCTGGTACGGGTTGGAAAATCCGAAATCGGCGTCGGCACGGTGACGGTCGAGGGAAACCAGGATTATTACAACGGCCAACCCCTGCATTCGGAAGAAGCCCACGCGCTGGCCGAGGCCTGCCGCGAGCTTCAGGCCGCCTCGCGGGACTAAACGCCGGTTCGCTCATTCCCCAGGCGCCATTGCCAAGCGCCGACCCATTAGGCATAAAGTCCAGATCGACACGCCCGGCGTTTTGCCGGCGACCCGCCGCGATTGACGAGGGCACGATGCGTCTTTCCCGCTTTTTCATGCCGACGCTCAAGGAGAACCCGAGCGAGGCGCAAATCGTATCCCACCGCCTGATGCTGCGCGCGGGCATGATCCGTCAGTCGAGTGCGGGGATTTATTCCTGGTTGCCGCTGGGCCTTCGGGTATTGCGTCGGATCGAACAGATCGTGCGCGAGGAAATGGACGCCACCGGCTGCCAGGAACTGCTCATGCCCTCGATCCAGCCGGCCGACTTGTGGCGCGAGAGCGGGCGCTACGACGATTACGGCAAGGAAATGCTGCGCATTACCGACCGCCACGAGCGCGATATGCTCTATGGGCCGACCCATGAGGAGGTCATTACCGATATCTTCCGCAACACCATCCGGAGCTATCGCGACCTGCCCAAGAACCTCTATCAGATCCAGTGGAAATTCCGCGACGAGGTGCGCCCGCGCTTCGGCGTGATGCGCGGGCGCGAGTTCTTCATGAAGGACAATTATTCGTTCGACCTCGATTATGTGGGTGCGAAGGTCTCCTACAACAAAATGTTCGTCGCCTATTTACGCACCTTCAGCCGGATGGGCCTGCGCGCGATTCCCATGCAGGCCGATAGCGGGGCGATCGGCGGCGATCTGAGCCACGAATTTATCGTCCTGGCGGAGACCGGTGAATCCGAGGTTTATTGCCATCGTGACCTGATCGAACTCGACGTGCTCGGCGAAACCATCGATTACGACGCCGATCTCAAGCCGGTCATCGCCCGCTGGACGGACGCCTATGCCGCGACCGACGAAAAGCACGACGTCACCCGCTTCGAAGCCGAGGTACCCGAAGACCGCCGGATCGCGACCCGGGGCATCGAGGTCGGCCATATCTTCTATTTCGGGACCAAATACTCGAAATCTATGGGTGCCTCGGTCACGGGCCCCGAGGGCGAGGAAATTTTCCCCGAGATGGGCTCCTACGGTATCGGGGTTTCGCGCCTGGTCGGTGCCATTATCGAGGCAAGCCATGACGACGACGGCATCATCTGGCCCGACAGCGTGGCGCCCTTCCAGGTTGGGCTGATCAATCTGAAGACAAACGACGAGGCGTGTACGGCCGCGTGCGAAAATTTGTACGCGCGGCTCAATGCTGCCGGAGTGGAGACACTCTATGACGACAGCGTCGAGCGGGCCGGCGCCAAGTTCGCGACCATGGACCTGATCGGGCTGCCTTGGCAGCTCGTGGTCGGGCCGCGCGGCCTGAAGGCCGGGGTCGTCGAGCTCAAGAACCGGGCCAGTGGCGAGCGCGAGGAGCTGTCCGTCGAAGCGGCGCTCGCGCACGTCGGAACCTAGGACACGATGTTCTCTCCCTTCGAACGGCTCATCGCGTTTCGTTACTTACGCGCGCGCCGCCAGGAGGGTTTCATTTCCGTCATCGCGGGGTTTTCCCTGCTCGGCATCGCGCTGGGTGTCGCGACCTTGATCGTCGTGCTCGCAGTGATGAACGGCTTTCGCGAGGAGCTGCTGACCCGCATCCTGGGATTGAACGGCCATGTCATGGTCTATTCGGTCGAAGGAGCGCTCGACGACTACGAGACCCGGCGCCAGGCAATCGTGGCGCTCGACGACGTGATTGCCGCGTCGCCGCTGATCGAGGGCCAGGTCATGGCGACGGGTAATCTCGGTGCCCAGGGCGCCCTGGTGCGCGGCGTTGGTCCGGATTATTTCGTGGCTCGTCCGTTGCTCGACGCCAATATCGTAGCGGGCGACCTGACCACTTTCTCCGCAAGCGGTGAGGGGGTCGTTGTCGGCGCGCGGCTCGCCCGCAAGCTCGGATTAGGCGTGGGTGACGTCATCACGCTAATTTCTCCCGAGAGCACGCCCACGGCATTCGGTAGCGTGCCGCGCATGCGCGGCTATCCGATCGCCGCTCTGTTCGAGGTCGGCATGTACGAATACGACAGCTCGTTCGTCTACATGCCGCTCGATCTTGCACAGGTCTATTTCCAGCTCAACGGCGCGGTGACGGGCATCGAGGTGATGTTCGATCACCCCGAGTTCGAGAACGCGCGCCGGATCGAAGTCGCGCGGGCCGCCGGGCCAGATGCGCGGGCGGTGGGCTGGCAGCGGATCAACGCCCATTTCTTCAACGCCGTCGAAGTCGAGCGCAACGTGATGTTCGTGATCCTCACGCTGATCGTGCTGGTCGCGGCGTTCAATATCGTTTCCGGCCTGATCATGCTGGTGAAGGACAAGGGACGAGACATCGCGATCCTGCGCACCATGGGCGTCAGCCGCGGAGCGGTGATGCGCATCTTCTTCATGAACGGGGCGGCGATCGGCATCGTGGGCACGATCGTTGGGGTCGGGCTCGGCATCGGGTTTGCCAGCAACATCGACGTCATCCGCGGCTGGCTCGAGAGCCTGAGCGGCAACGACTTGTTCGCCGCCGAGATTTATTTCCTGAGCCACCTGCCGGCGCGCATCCTCGTGGGCGACGTGATTAAGGTGGTAGCACTTGCGCTCGGGTTGTCGTTGCTGGCGACGATCTACCCCGCGTGGCGGGCGGCGCGGCTCGATCCGGTCGAGGCCTTGCGCTATGAGTGACGCGGCCGTGCTTGAATTGCGCGACGTTGTGCGCACCTTTCACCAGGGTGACACAGACATCGAGGTCCTGCGCGGCGTCAACCTTGCGCTCCATGCCGGAGAAACTGTCGCCCTGACGGGGCCGTCGGGTGCAGGAAAATCAACCCTGCTCCATATCGCGGGGTTGCTTGAGCGGCCCGGCTCGGGCGACGTGCTGGTGGCGGAGCGTGCCTGCGCGAACCTGGGTGACGCCGAGCGCACGCGGCTGCGCTGCGAGAGCCTAGGTTTCATCTACCAGTTTCATTATCTGCTGCCCGAGTTCTCGGCCCTGGAGAACGTCATGCTGCCGCAGATGATCGCGGGGCGTAGCCGCACCCAGGCGCGCGAGCGGGCGGCGGCGCTGCTTGAGAGCCTGGGGCTCAGGAATCGTGAAAGCCATCGGCCCGCCCGCTTGTCGGGCGGCGAGCAACAGCGGGTCGCGATCGCCCGGGCGGTCGCCAATGTGCCCGCGGTGCTGCTCGCGGACGAGCCCACGGGCAATCTCGACGAGGAGACCGCGGAGGTGGTATTCGATGCGTTGTTGTGCTTGGTTCGCGAGAACGGGCTGGGCGCCCTCGTCGCCACGCACAATGAAGCGCTGGCCCGGCGCATGGATCGTTGGGTTAGATTCGAAGCAGGCCGCCTGGTGGAGCGTAACCCGGCCTGAGCGATTCGCGCGCGATGGCCCGTCGGCTCAAGGGGGAGGCTCGTATTCGCCCTCCCATCGCGAATCCAACGGTAATGATTTCCTTTCCGGTATGAATTAAAATATTGCGTTACTTCAATTATTTGGCGATCGAAATTAAGGAAATTTGTTGATTTACCGCCGGCTAGGTCGGGGTTTGGTCGGCTCCGCCGCATTGGTCGCTGACTCGGAACGCGTCGCTGTGCGAAGCTTGAATGGCCATGTCTTACGCTGACTTCGTCCATCTGCGGGCCCACTCCGCCTACTCGCTTTCCGAGGGCGCGATTAAAATCGCTGCCCTGGTCGAGCTGTGCCGGGAAAATCGGATGCCTGCGATCGCGGTCACCGACCGGGGAAATCTGTTCGGCGCGCTGGAGATTTCGTTGGCCTGTGCGAAGGCCGGGGTGCAACCTATTGTGGGCTGCCAGATCGGCATTCGCCGTGCCGATGGAGCCGCCCGTCATGGCGGTCCCGGGGCACCGCCGGACAATCTCGTGCTGCTGGCCCAGGACGAGACCGGCTATCGCAACCTTCTGGCGTTCTCGAGCAACGCGTTTCTCGAAACCGACGGGCACGAGGCGGCCCAGCTCGACTTCGACGTCCTCGAAGGACATAGCGACGGGCTGATCGTACTCACCGGGGCGCTGGACGGCGCGGTCGGACGGCTGCTGGCCGAAGGGCAGGCCGATGCGGCGAGCGCCATACTCGAGCGTCTGGCCGGTCTATTTCCCGGCCGGCTCTACGTCGAGATTCAACGCCACGGGCTCGATGTCGAGCGTAAGATCGAACCCGCTTTGCTCGACCTTGCCTATGCGCTGGATTTGCCGCTGGTGGCGACCAACGACGTCTATTTCGCTGATGCCGGCATGTACGAGGCCCATGACGCGCTACTTTGTATTGCCCAAGGCGTCTACCAGACGACCCGCGAGCGACGGCGGCTGACGCCTGAGCATCGCTTCAAAAGCGCCCCCGAGATGCGCGCCCTGTTCGCTGATCTGCCCGAGGCGGTCGATAACAGCCTGGTGATTGCCCGGCGCTGCGCATTCCAGGTCGTCGAACGGGCACCCATTTTGCCGGCCTTTCCGGGTACTGACGATGGCGTAAGCGAGACCGACGCGTTGCGTGCTGCGGCCAAGGCGGGACTGGAGGCCCGCCTCGAACACCAGGTCTTTGGTCCGGTGATGGATGCGGCGGCGAGAGAGGTTGCGGCGAAGGCCTACTGGGAGCGGCTGGACTACGAGCTCGACGTCATCGTGGAGATGAAGTTTCCCGGTTACTTCCTGATCGTGGCCGATTTCATCCAGTGGGCTAAGCGGGAAGGAATTCCGGTCGGACCGGGGCGCGGCTCTGGCGCGGGATCGGTGGTTGCCTGGGCGTTGCAAATCACCGACCTCGATCCCTTGCGTTTCGGCCTGCTGTTCGAGCGCTTTCTCAATCCCGAACGTATCTCGATGCCGGACTTCGACGTCGATTTCTGCCAGGACCGGCGCGACGAGGTGATCGCCTATGTTCGCGACAAATACGGCGCTGACCGGGTGGCCCAGATCATCACCTTCGGGAAGCTCCAGGCGCGTGCCGTGCTGCGCGACGTCGGCCGGGTACTTGAGATGCCCTATTCCCAGGTCGACCGGCTGTGCAAGCGGGTGCCAAACAATCCGGCCAACCCGGTTACCCTTGCCGAGGCGCTGGAGGCGGACCCTGCCCTGCAGGAGATGCGCGATACCGACCCGACCGTCGAGCGGTTGCTCGATTACGCGTTAAAGCTGGAGGGGCTCTATCGTCACGCCTCGACCCACGCCGCCGGCGTGGTGATCGCCGACCGACCGCTCCAGGAGCTGGTGCCGCTCTATCGCGATCCCCGCTCCGACATGCCCGTGACCCAGTTTTCCATGAAATACGTCGAAGCCGCCGGCTTGGTGAAGTTCGACTTCCTGGGCCTCAAGACACTGACCGTCCTGGATAAGGCCTGCGAACTTGTCCGCGCGGGTGGCGATGCGATCGATCTCACGACCCTGCCGTTCGATGACGTGCCCACGTACCAGATGCTGGGGCGCGGTACCACGGTGGGTATCTTCCAGTTGGAAAGTTCCGGCATGCGCGATGTGTTGCGTTCGCTCGAACCCGACAGCTTCGAGGATATCATCGCACTCGTTGCGCTCTACCGGCCGGGTCCGATGGACAACATTCCGAGCTTCATTGCGCGCAAGCGCGGCCGCGAGCAGCCCGATTACCTCGACGAGCGGCTGACCGAGGTGCTCAAGGAGACCTATGGCGTCATCATCTATCAGGAACAGGTGATGCAGATCGCTCAGATCCTGGCCGGTTACAGCCTGGGCTCCGCCGACATCCTGCGCCGCGCCATGGGCAAGAAAATCAAGGCCGAGATGGATGCCCAGCGCGAAACCTTCGTCTCCGGCGCCATCGAACGCGGCGTCGAGAAGGGCCACGCCGCACACATCTTCGACCTCGTTGCGAAGTTCGCGGGCTACGGCTTCAACAAATCCCATGCCGCGGCCTACGCGCTGGTCGCGTACCAGACTGCTTATCTCAAGACCCACTATCCCGTGGAGTTTCTCGCCGCATCGATGACCCTCGACCTAGGCAACACCGACAAGCTCAACGTTTTTGACCAGGAGCTCGACCGCCTGGGTATCGAGTTGCGTCCGCCCGATATCAATCGGTCCGGGGCGGAGTTTACGGTCGAGCCCGGCGACGAATCTCGCGGCGCTATCCGCTATGCCTTGCCCGCGATCCGCAATGTCGGCGTCGCGGCCGTAAAGGCTATCGTTGTCGAGCGCGAGGCGAACGGGGCGTTTGCCGATGTTTTCGATCTGGTCGGGCGGCTTGGCTCCAACGTGCTTAACAAGCGCCTGATGGAGAGCATGGTCCGCGCGGGCAGCTTCGATTCCCTCAACCCCAATCGCCACCAGCTGTTCGGGGGCGTCGAGTTACTGGTCCGCTATGCCAGTGCTGCCGCGGCGGATCGCGAGAGCCAGCAAACCAACATGTTCGATGGCGGTGCGGGAGGGCCTGTGTCGGTGCCCGGGCTGCCCGAGGTCGAAGACTGGCCCGCCACGGACCGTCTGATGGAGGAGTACGACGCCATCGGCTTCTACCTCTCGGCTCATCCGCTGGACGCTTACGGCGATGGGTTGGAAAGTCTCGACGTGGTCTCGATTGCGAAGGTGCCCGAGCTGGCCGCCCGGGGGACGATCTCGGTCAAGCTTGCGGGGATCTTACTGGGCAAGCAGGAACGCATGTCGAAGGCCGGTCGCTATGCCTTCCTTCAGATGTCGGATACGAGCGGCAGTTTCGAAGTTGTAGTGTTTGCCGATCTCTACGGTGCGATCATGGACAAGCTCGATGCCAAGAGCGCGCTGCTGGTCACGGCGTCGGCGCGCCTCGAGGGCGACGCCTTGCGCCTGACCGCCGGTCGGGTGGAGGATCTCGAGAAGGCCGTTGCCGCTATGCCGTCGGGTCTCAGCCTGCGGTTGAGCGGGCGGGCGGAGGAGGGGGATGCCCAGGCCTTGAAACGCCTGCAAACCCTGCTCGATGGAGAGCCGGCGGGGCGCGCCCAGATTCGTCTCTGCGTGCCGTTGCCCGACGGGGCCGAGGCCGAGCTTACGCTGCCTGGTCGCTACGCACTCTCCGCGGCCTCGCGGGCCGAGTTGCGCAGCCTGCCGGGCTTGACGCCCGTATCTGCGGCCGGCGGCGGCTAGGCGCTCGGAAAGCCCTTGCGCCGAGCCGGTTAAGTCGCTATTTAACCGCCATCAACAACTCACACGCGGATGCAGCGGATTCCGGTACAACAGCCGGACGCCGATCCGGTGTTTGGCCTCTCGGAGGCTGGACCAACCGTCCGCGGCGGAATAACCGGAGAAAGCGAGAGGCTCATGGCACTCCCCGACTATACGATGCGCCAGCTGCTAGAGGCTGGCGTTCATTTCGGTCATCAGACCCAGCGCTGGAATCCGCGCATGGAGCCGTACATTTTCGGCAAGCGGAACAGCATTCACATCATCGATCTCGAACAAACCGTTCCCCTGCTTCATCAGGCCCTGATCGCCCTGCGCGACGTCGCGGCAAATGGCGGGCGCGTGCTGATGGTGGGAACCAAGCGTCAGGCTTCGGAGCAGGTAGCTGAGACCGCCAAGCGCTGCGGTCAGTATTACGTCAATCACCGCTGGCTCGGCGGCATGATGACCAACTGGAACGCGGTGTCGGGGTCGATCCGCCACCTCAACGAGCTCGACGAAAAGCTGGCGGACGAGAATCTGGGACTCACGAAGAAAGAGCTGCTGAAGCTCACCCGGGCGCGTGAAAAGCTTGAACGCTCGTTGGGCGGGATCAAGGATATGGGCGGCCTGCCCGACATCCTCTTCATTATCGATACCAACAAGGAAGAGATTGCGGTTCGCGAGGCGGCGAAGCTGGGTATCCCGGTCGTTGCGGTGATCGACAGCAATTCCGATCCCTCAGGCATTGCCCATCCGATCCCCGGCAACGACGATTCGATCCGGGCGATTCAGCTCTACTGCGATTTGGCCGCCCGGGCCGTTCTGGATGGTCTGCAGAAAGAGATGTCCGAGCAGGGCGAAGACATCGGGGCGCTCGCGGAACAACCGGCGGAAGATATTACGGTTGCCGCGACGGTTGCTGAACCGCCAGCACCAGAAGCACCTGCAGACGTGGCGCCGACCGAGGCACCCGCAGAATCTCCGGCTGCTGAAGCGGCCGCAGATGCGGCACCTGCCGAGGCGCTGCCCTTGGATGCGTCGGCCAATACGAGAATCGATTCCTAGGAGCCCAGAAATGGCGGAGATCACGGCGGCGCTCGTCAAAGCCCTGCGTGAGAGAACCGGCGCCGGCATGATGGATTGCAAGTCGGCGCTCGGCGAATGCGGCGGCGACATGGAAGTGGCTGTCGACTGGTTGCGCAAGAATGGCTTGGCGGCAGCTGCGAAGAAAGCCGGCCGGGCCGCGAAAGAAGGCCTCGTTGGCGTCGTGACCAAGGGGGGCCGGGGTGCATTGGTCGAGGTCAACTCCGAGACGGATTTCGTGGCGCGAAACGATGTCTTTCAGAAGGCAGTTGCAACGATCACCGATCTAGCACTGGAGGTTGGGGGCGACTTCGAGGCCCTGAAATCGGCACCGTATCCCGGCGGTAGCGAGACGGTGGCAGAGACGGTGACCAGCCTGATTGCGACCATCGGCGAGAACATTGGGTTGCGCCGGGCCGCGGGATTCCAGGTCGATGCCGGCGTCGTTGCCAGCTACGTCCACGGAGCGATCGGTACTAATCTTGGCCGGATCGGTGTACTCGTCGCCCTGGAATCAAGCGGCGATGCCGCTAAACTCGATGCCCTGGGTCACCAAATCGCCATGCATGTGGCCGCGGCCAATCCGCAGGCCTTGTCGGTCGAGGATCTAGACCCCACGCTTGTCGAGCGCGAACGCAAGGTGCTCGCCGAGCAGGCCCGGGTCTCGGGCAAGCCCGATGAAATCATCGCCAAGATGGTCGAAGGCCGTCTCAAGAAGTTCTACGAAGAGGCTGTTCTGCTCGAGCAGGTCTTCGTGATCGACGGCGAGAACCGCGTCGGTATGGTCGTGGAACAAGCGGCCGACGAGATTGGCGTGCCTATCAAAATTTCTGGATTCGTCCGTTTCGCCCTGGGCGAGGGCGTAGAAGAGGCGGCTGAAGAGGGGTAGCGCGTGCAGCCCGCACAGCCGGGCTTTTATCCCTGCTCCGGTTTTGGTGTATAGTCTCAACACTGCGCCCTTCCGGGAAGTGACGGCGGGCCGGTGGAGGGTCAAACGGTTCCCGATGGGCCGATTCGGAGACAGATCGGAAATGCCGCAGCCGTTCCAATACCGACGCGTATTGCTCAAGCTTTCCGGCGAGGCGTTGATGGGCGACGGCTCAGGCGGTCTCGACGCTGCAATCGTAACTCGGATTGCCAACGACGTTCTGGAAGTTCGCCAGCTCGGCGTGGAGCTCTGTATCGTCATAGGCGGCGGCAACATCTTTCGCGGTGTGGCGGGCGCGGCCGCCGGCATGGAACGGGCTACGGCCGACCACATGGGCATGCTGGCGACCGTGATCAACGCCCTGGCGTTGCAGAACGCGCTTGAAATCGCCGGCCAGGAAACCCGCGTCATGTCGGCGATCCCGATGACGACGGTGTGCGAACCCTACATTCGCCGGCGTGCCGTTCGGCATATGGAGAAGGGCCGGGTGGTGGTCTTCGCAGCCGGCACCGGAAACCCGTTTTTTACGACCGACACGGCCGCGGCATTGCGGGCCGCTGAAATGCGTGTCGACGGTCTGTTCAAGGGCACTCAAGTCGACGGGGTCTACAACGCCGATCCCCTTAAGGATAGCGGCGCGGAGCGGTTTGAGAGCCTGACTTACATGGAAGTGATCTCGCGCAATCTCAAGGTGATGGATGCTGCCGCAATTTTGCTGGCGCGGGAAAATTCGATCCCGATCGTGGTATTCTCAATCCATCATACGGGCGCTTTTGCAGGGGTCACGCAAGGGAAAGGCACCTTTACGATAATCCGCGAGGAAAATTGAGCCGTGGCAGAGCCGGATATCGACGATATCGAACGACGGATGAGGGGGGCCGTTGAGGTATTACGCAGGGAGTTCGCGGGCTTAAGGACGGGGCGCGCCTCGACCGGCATGCTCGATCCCGTCGTCGTTGACGCCTACGACGCCGCGATGCCGCTGAACCAGGTGGCGACCGTCAGCGCAACCGACGCGCGCATGCTGAGCGTTCAGGTTTGGGACAAGGGATTGGTCAAGTCGGTGGAAAAAGCGATTCGCGAAGCGGGTCTCGGCTTGAACCCCGTCATCGACGGACAGCTGATCCGTCTGCCGTTCCCCGAACTCAACGAAGAGCGGCGCAACGAACTCGTCAAGCTGGCCGCAAAATATACGGAACAGGCCAAGGTCGCCGTCCGAAACGTGCGCCACCACGGTATGGACGAGATCAAGAAGATGGAAAAGACCGGCGACCTGAGCCAGGACGACCACAAGTTCTGGGCCGATGAAATCCAACGATTGACCGACGAGAAGGTCAAGACGGTCGACGAACTTTTTGAAGCCCGCCAAGGCGAGATCATGCAGGTCTAGCGCATGGAAACGGTTCGGAAATTTCAGGTGGAATCACGCTGGCCACGGCATGTCGCGGTCATCATGGACGGCAACGGCCGTTGGGCTAAATCCCGTAATTTGCCACGCATTGCCGGGCATCGTAAGGGTGCCGAGGCGGTGCGCGAGCTAGTACGCAGCTGCACGGAACTCAATATCCCGTTCGTCACGATCTACGCCTTTTCGTCGGAAAATTGGAAACGTTCGCCCGCAGAAGTCAGCGATCTGATGTCGCTGCTGCGGCTTTATCTGCAGCGTAACGTTTCGGATCTGCACAAAGAAGGCGTGCGAATCCGATTTATCGGTGACCGCGACCGCCTCGACAACGGTATTAAGATGATGATCTCGGGAGCCGAATCCCTAACCAATGACAATCAAAACCTGACCGTCTCTATCGCCGTGAATTACGGCAGCCGGCGTGAGATTGTTCTCGCCGTTCGGCGTATTGCCGAGGATGTTCGCTCGGGCAACCTCGATCCCGATCAAGTCGACGAGGAAAGCTTTGCAAGTTACCTCGATACCGCCGGAATCCCTGATCCGGACCTGCTGATTCGGACCAGCGGCGAGCAGCGACTGAGCAATTTCCTGCTGTGGCAGTCGGCCTATACGGAATTGGTCTTTGTGCCCACCCTGTGGCCGGATTTCGATCGGAAGGCCCTGCTCGAGGCGATCGGGGAGTTTCAGCGACGCGACCGGCGATACGGCGGCTTGAGTGCCTGACAGCGTTCCTGGCGGGCTTTTGCCTCGCCTGGGTTCCGGTGTTCTCCTGATGATCCTGGCCTTGATTGGCGCCTGGTTAGGTGGGATCCCGCTGGCGGCGTTGGTTGGGCTAGGGCTGGCACTCGTCGTTCATGAGGGAAATCGCGCGCTGCAAATCCGCGGCGCACCGCCCTCGATATCCATTATGGCCGCAAGTCTCGCGACGCTTGGCGCCGTGTTCGTGCTCGCGGTGTCGTCCTGGTACTGGTTTGCGCTGGCTGTGGCGGCGGGTGGTGGCGGTGTGGTTGGCATGCTGGCCATGAGCCGGGGAAGCCGGACCGACGCGGCGATCCTGGGTAGTCTCGTCGCTTGGGTCGCCGTGGCTGGAATCGCCTTTCTCTGGCTGCGCGCGACCGGGGGATGGGGCGCAATCGTGTGGTTGCTTGCCGTGGTCTGGGCAACGGATACGGGAGCCTATGCATTCGGCCGGGTGTTCGGTGGGCCGCGTCTTGCGCCCCGGATGAGCCCGGGCAAGACCTGGGCGGGCGCCTTTGGCGGAACCGCCGCCGGTATTGGCATCGGTGTCGCAGCAGGCTGGGTGCTGTGCACGCTGGGCGGATTCGACACGATGCTCGAGCTTACTTTTGCCGTGGCGGGTGCTGCACTGCTGTCTCTGACGGGGCAGTTGGGCGATCTAGTGGAGTCCGCGTTCAAGCGCCGGTGCGGGGTCAAGGATAGCGGTGTGCTGATACCGGGGCACGGCGGTGCTTTCGATAGGCTCGACAGCCTGCTTGCGGCGAGCCCGGCGCTTGCCGTTCTTGTCTACGCTCTGGGACCGGCTGTATTGGGTCAGTAGTAAGTCCGCGGTGACGGGAGCGAAAAATTGGCGAATCAAGGGTTTATGAGGTCCCCGGTGCTTGCCAAGGAAGAGACGGCGCGCTACATACAATCGCGCAATGCAACGCAAAGAGAGAGTTGTTTTGTTGCGCGAACAAGGGGGCGGGCACGACGCGGGATCGCGTGTCGAATGCCCGCCTCGTGTATCTACTCGATTTTGCCGGCGAATTCGCACCCGGCATGGTTCTGAAACGGCACCGTCATGGAATGGATCTCGGAAATCTGGAATACCCTTTGGGGGTTCCTCGTCGTCCTCACGGTGGTGGTGTTCTTTCACGAGTTGGGCCATTACCTGGTCGCCCGAATCAACGGCGTGCGCGTGGAGACCTTTTCCATCGGCTTTGGCCCCGAGATTGTGGGTTGGACAGATCGCAAGGAGACGCGCTGGAAAATCAGCCTGATCCCGCTCGGCGGCTATGTGAAATTCTTCGGTGACGCAGGCGCAGCAAGCCAGCCGGGAGACGATCTACCCGAGTTGAGCGAAGAGGAGCGCGCCGTCTCGTTTCATCACAAGCGACTGCATCAACGAGCGGCCGTGGTGTTCGCGGGGCCGTTCGCAAATTTTATCCTGGCCATAGTATTGCTGGCGATCCTGTTTGCGACGGTCGGAGAGAGATTCACGGCACCTGAAGTGCTCGAGGTGGTGCCGGACTCCGCCGCCGAGGAAGCGGGGATTGCGCCGGGCGACGTGATCCGCGAGATCGACGGATTGGCTATCAAACGCTTCGAAGACATCGTCGCGATCGTCATTGAAGCGCCGGGACGGCCGCTTGACGTGGTGGTGGAACGCGCCGGAGAGCCGGAGTTCCTGACGGTAACGCCCAGAGAAGTTCAGGAAGAAAACCGATCGATCGGCCGACTCGGAATTAAAGGTGGCCACGTTGGATTCGTGAAGCACGATCCGGGCACGGCTATTTGGCTCGGGTTCAAGAAGACCTTCCTGTTTGCCGGCGAGACCCTGAAGGCTGTCGGCCAGATAATTTCGGGGCGGCGTTCGACGGACGATCTGAGCGGGCCGCTCCGAATCGCGCAGATATCGGGTCAAGTCGCTGAGCAGGGGGTGGCGTCGCTCATCTTCTTCATGGCGATCCTATCGATCAATCTAGGACTGATTAACCTGTTTCCGGTTCCCATGCTCGACGGCGGTCATCTGCTGATTTATGGCATCGAGGCGGTGCGCGGCCGTCCGCTTGGGGCTCGGACATTGGAAATGGTCTTTCGGGTGGGCCTGGGCCTGATAGTGTTGCTGATCGGGTTTGTGCTATGGAATGACTTCAAGAGTCTCGGGGTCTTCCAGTGGGTTGGGAATCTCTTTTGATCGTGCGGCGCTAGAGTGAACGTGAGTGTAGGACGTCTCGTTGCCGTTGCGGGTTTGTGCGCCTTGATGGCACTTAACACCGCGTTGCTGTTGGCCCCGGTAGCTGGCGCGCAGGAGCTCGGCCTTTCCGACGTGGTTCGCGTTATTGAGGTCGAGGGCAACCAACGGATCGAACTCGAGACGGTTCGTTCCTACATGTCGATCCGGATTGGCGATCCGTTCGATCCTGGCCTGATCGACCGGTCGCTGAAAAGCCTATTTGCGACGGGTCTGTTCGCCGATGTTGTGTTGCGTCGCGAGGCATCGGCGTTGGTGGTCCGAGTCGTCGAGAACCCGATCATCAATCGCGTGGCCTTCGAGGGCAACGATAAATTCGAGGACGACAGCCTGGAGTCCGAGGTGCAGTTGCGCCCCCGCATGGTCTATACCCGCACGCGCGTGCAGAATGACGTGCAGCGCCTAGTCGAACTTTATCGCCGAACCGGACGATTTGCCGCCACGGTCGAGCCCAAGGTGATCCGCCTGTCGGATAACCGCGTCAATTTGGTATTCGAGATCGACGAAGGGCCTATCACAGAGGTCCGCAAAATCATATTCGTGGGCAATGATATTTTTTCCGACAGCGAATTACGCGAGGTGGTGCAAACTCAGGAATCGAAATGGTGGCGCTTCCTTACGTCCGCGGACGTTTACGATCCCGATGCGGTGACGTTTGATCGGGAGTTGCTGCGTCGCTTTTATCTATCTAATGGCTATGCCGATTTCCGAGTGACGTCGGCGGTCGCCGAGTTGACCCGTGACCGTGAGGCGTTTTTTATCACCCTCACGGTCGAGGAAGGCGTGCGCTACCGCTTTGGCAAGGTCGTTGTCGATAGTCAGCTAAGGGATCTCCCGGCCGGGCAGTTGGCGCCCTTCCTGACCACGCTGCCAGGAGACTGGTACAACACCGATGGTATGGAATCGACGATCCAGATACTGACCGATGAAGTCGGGAACCTTGGATACGCATTCGTCGATATTCAACCGGACGTCGACCTCGATCGGGATCGTCGCACGATCGACTTGACGTACATGGTCAACGAGGGGCCGCGCGTTTACGTCCAACGAATCGATATATCCGGTAACTCGCGAACGCTCGACGAAGTGATCCGGCGCGAGTTTCGCTTTGTCGAAGGCGACGCATTCAATACTGCGAAGTTCCGCCGCTCCAAGCAACGGATCGAAAACCTCGCGTTTTTCTCCTCCGTTGAGATGGAAGTCCTGCCGGGTGATGCACCCGACCAGACGATCATCGTGGTGGATGTGCAGGAGCAGTCGACGGGCACGATTAACCTCGGCGGCGGGTTTTCGACCTTCGAAGGCCTGATCACCGATTTCGGTATTCGGGAAAATAATCTCCTGGGGCGTGGCCAGGTTCTGCGGCTGAACGCATCGATTTCGACTCGGCGACAGCTCATTGATTTGGGCTTTACAGAGCCCTATTTATTCAACCGCGATCTCGCCGGGGGCGCCGATATATTTCGGCGCACGACCGACAGCCGCCGCGAATCGTCGTTTTTTCAGGAAGAACTCGGCATTGGCACCAATGTCAGCTATGCGGTCACCGAGGACTTGCGCCACTCGTTGCACTACACAATCCGTCGCGATCTGATCGAGGATGTCGATGACGATGCTTCCCGGTTCATCAAGGAGCAGGAAGGCTCGACCGTCATTTCTGCGGTTGGTCACACACTGACATTAGACCGGCGCGACAGCCGGGCCTTTCCACGCGAAGGCTATTTGCTGAGCTTTTCTCAGGATCTTGCAGGTTTGGGTGGAAGCGAAAAATATTTCCGAAATCAATTCAGTTACGAGTATTACTACCCCCTATCAGATCAATGGATCGCGAGCATCACTTTAAAAGAGGGGTTTATTTTCGGTTTCGCCGGTGATGATGTCCGTATCAGCGAGCGTTATTTTTTAGGCGGG
>CAVOEB010000024.1:0-40666 GCA_963694715.1 Alphaproteobacteria bacterium
CGTCGGTTTCCCAGATCCAGTCGGCGAGGGAGCGGATCAGCAGATCGGAATGCTCGATCGCCCGAATCGTCTGGCGGCGCGACGTGTTGAGATGGGTGACATGGTTGAACACGCCGTAACTGCCGGCAAAATTAACGTCTGTGTCCAGCAGGGCGACACGGCGCGCACGGTATCGCCGGATGGTGTTGCCAATGGACACGGTTTCGTCGCGCTCAATCGCCTCGCCGGCGTCCGCCAGGGATGCCTCACGCATCGCCTCGGGCGCCGCTTCCGGGACGGGGGCAGGTTCGGGTGTCGCTGGCCTGTTCTGGGGCTCCGAGGCAATGGCGCCTTCGCGCCAGCTATCGACCAATTCCTTGTAGCGGATCATGCAGCGCCCTAAATTGGCTTGACCGTTAAGAATTTCGATAACTTAGAAGCTAATCCCTCGATGCGGATAGGTCCGTATCGCTAACGCCCTGGCAAGCAAAAGAATGTTTTCCCAGGGCCAGGCAACCCATGGCAGCTTTACTGGATCGCCGCTTTTCGGCGGGAATTCTTGCATTTCCGAGTCGGACGCTCGGTTATACGCCGCCTCCCGCCGAGTTCAGGAATTGCGCACGGTTAACCCTGATCCTTAACGGTTGCGACCCTTTCGCGCGTCGTTGGCGGGCAATTCTCGCCCGCTCGCGAACCGGTTATAGTGTGGAGAGGGCAAGCGCAAGGGAAGATAGATATTGGCCGAATTGATGACGACGCAGGAAGTTGCGGCCTATTTACGGATCAAGGAACGCAAGGTCTACGACCTGGTGAAGGAAGGCCGGATCCCGTGTCGTCGTGTCACGGGGAAGTGGCTTTTCCCCAGGGCGCTGATCGACGCCTGGCTTGAGGGCGGCGGAACAGTCGCCCAACCGCTCCCTGACACCTCAACCCCGCCGGTCATCGCGGGGAGCCAGGATCCCTTGCTCGACTGGTGCCTGCGTGAATCCGATTGTGGGCTCGCCATGATGCCGCTTGGCAGCCTCGAGGGGCTCAAGCGGTTCGTCGCCGGCGAGGCGCGTCTTGCGACCTGTCATGTCTATGACCCCGAGAGTGAATCCTACAACCTAAAGAGTCTGCGGGCCGCAACCGACGGTGCCGGTGTCGTCATGATCGAATGGGCCGTGCGCGAGCAGGGGCTTGTCGTTGAATCGGGCAATCCCCTCGGAATCACTAAGCTTGACGATCTCCTGTCTCCCGGGGTCCGGCTCGTGCTTCGCCAAGCCGAAGCGGGAAGCCAGATACTGCTTGAATACCTGCTCTCGCAGGCAGGGCTTGACGTAAGCGGAGTCGACGCTCTGCCGCGTCCGGCCCGGACGGAAAGCGAGCTAGCCACCGCGGTTGCCGAGGGCAAGGCCAACGCCGGCCTTGCGGTGGCGGCGGTAGCACAACAGCACGGGCTTGATTTCATTCCGCTCCATCGTGAGCGTTATGATCTCGTCATGCGGCGGCGTGATTATTTCGAGCCGCCGGTCCAGACGCTGCTTCGCTTTACCCGGAGCGAGGCCTTTCGTGCCGAACTCGAGGGAATGGCCGGGTACGATTGCAGCGATCTTGGTCGGGTGGTCTTCAACGGACTTTGAGGCTCGCGCCGGCGGGCAACCTTAATCCGGGGGTTTCTCGTCCAGATAACTTGGCCGACCCAATTGCCGCCGCGCCGCGCCAGCCGTTCTTCTTGGCTTTCGCTATCGAAATCCATTGCATGGGGAGATGCCGAAAACGTCTTCGGCTGATCCGCCGTATTGACATTCAATACGGCGCGCCTGGCATTCCCCGAACCGTCCATCACGGCGGCGGTCAGGGTTCCGCATTTACGGCAGATAACGAAATCGGCTGTCCC
Organism: Alphaproteobacteria bacterium; assembly: GCA_963694715.1. Classification (GTDB taxonomy): domain Bacteria; phylum Pseudomonadota; class Alphaproteobacteria; order UBA828; family JAPUJA01; genus CAVOEB01. The sequence continues at coordinate 1,859 of CAVOEB010000024.1, forward strand.
ATGGCCAAAGCGATAGCGTTGGACGAGATCGTCGGCCGCGGCCTGGAGCTCAAGCCTGGCACGCGGATCGGAGGTATAGCGGGCGCCGTGTTTGAGACAGAAGTCGCATTGACACACCCGAACCGGGAGGCTCTCCGCCCCGACGGGCGCGGCCAAGCGCCACCGAATGGCACCGCAGTGGCAACCGCCGTCGATGCGGGTCGAGGTCTCGGGCGTGTTCATGGTTTTGGGCTTATGGAATCTTGCTCGGCCCAAGCGACCGATCCGATCCAGAATTTCCGGCGCCGGGCTCGTCGCGCGGGCACGGTTTCGCCGTCGAAGTTGAGGTGATTGGGCGGCCGGGTGAATCGCTCGGCGGCATCGGCGCTGTTGAGGTTAAGCACGCCTGTCGTGCCGTACGCCTCCGCCATCAGCGCCGCGATGATGATACCGCAGCGCGCGCAAAAGACGAAGTCAGCCGTGCCATGGCCAAAGGTGTAATGCGCCACCTGATCCGGCTCGACCGCGTAGAGCCGCAGGTCCGCCTCGGACCAGGACGAATAACGTACGCCGTGCTTGACGCAGAAACTGCAGCCGCAAACCCAGATCGGCATGTCCTCGGGGGCTCGCGGCGAATTCATCCGCCAGCGAATGACGCCGCAATGACAGCCGCCGGCTATTTCGTGCATTTCGGCCATAACGCCCCCTGCCGCTTGGTCCGTGTCCTGTGCAGGTTCGCCGACGAGCGCGTCGGGCGCAAGCCTCCTTGCTCGGCCCTTAATCGATAGGGGTCAGGGCGCTTCCAGGACCGGACGAAACAGGGGGGCGCTGTCAATCTGAAAAGCGGCGATCGCCGCGTGCCCGTCGGGCGAGGTCAGCCAATCGGCAAACGCTCGGGCGTCTGTGACGTTGACGTGGGTGTGGGCGCGGGGATCGATCAGCACCAAGGCGTAGCGGTTGATCAGCCTCGGGTCGCCTTCGACGAGGACCGTCAGACCGGCGCGGTTGCCTGAGGTAAGCCAGGTCGCTCGGTCGATCAGCGTGTAGGCCCCCCGCGCCGCGGCCATGTTCAGATTGGCGCCCTGACCCATGCCGGTTTTCAGGTACCAACCGCCGCCGTCCGCTGCCGGAGTGAGACCGGCATCACGCCAGAAACGTAACTCGGCCTTGTGGGTACCGCTGTCGTCGGCACGAGAAAAAAACACCTCGCCCGCGGTGGCGATCCTGGTCAGAGCGGCGGAAACGTCGGTCATGCCGGCGATGGCCGCGGGGTCGTCGTCCGGCCCTATCAGGACGAATTCGTTTTCCATCACGGTGCGCCGTTCGAGCCCGATACCTTCGGCGACGAGCGCCTCCTCGCTCGCGGCATCGTGGGTCAGCGTGGCGTCGACATCGCCTCGCCGGCCAAGCACGAGCGCCTGCCCGGTGCCCGCGACGACGGTGCGGAGCGTGATATTGGTGGCGTCTTGAAACGAGGCGGCGAGATGCGCGCTCAACCCCGAGGCCTCGATCGACGTCGTGACCGCGAGGTGGAGCACGCCCGCCCAGGCCGGCGCGGCGCCTAAGCAGAGCCCGATAGCGAGCAAAGCGGCGGCCAGTCGCGTCCGGCTCCTTGCTCGTGTCGGGCAACCGGCCAGATGCACTCCCGACGTCATGGGCGCTCCGTTACTGTGCGTCGTAGTTGGGGAAGAATAGTTGCTCGCCGCCGATCCGGAACGAGGTGATCTCTTGCTGCCCTTCGGGGGACGTGAGCCACGCGATGAGCGCCCGGCCGTCTGCTTTCTTGACATGAGGGTGACGGACCGGATCGATCAGGATGACGCCGTACTGATTGAACAGAAGGAGGTCTCCCTCGACGAGGATGGCAAGATCGCGGCGGTTCTCGAAACCGAGCCAAGTGCCCCGATCGCTCATCGTATGAGAATTCTCCGCGGCCGCAACGTTCAGGGTCGTGCCCATGCCGGCACCGGCTTCGAGGTACCAGGTGCCGGAAGCGGTATCCACGTCGACCCCGGCGGAATCCCAGAAGCGGCGTTCCGCACGATTGGTGCCGGAATCATCGCCCCGCGAGATGAAGGTGGCGCGGGCGTTTGCGATTTGCTTCAGCGCCGCGACCACGTCGTGGCTGCCCGCGATTGCTACGGGATCGTCGTTCGGCCCGACGATGATAAAGTCGTTGTACATCACCGGGCGTCGCTCGACGCCGTAGCCCTCGTCGACGAATTTCAATTCTGCGGCCGTATCGTGGACCAGGAGCACGTCGGCGTCGCCGTCACGGCCCATCTGCAGGGCCTGGCCGGTGCCGCGAGCGACGACCCGAACCTCGATACCGGTCTGTGCCGTGAACAGGGGCAGGATATGCTTGAACAGGCCGGAATTGTCGGTCGAGGTCGTCGAGGCGAGCACGATGAAGCGCGTGCCTGCAAATGCCAGCGCGGCGCCGAGCGCGATCGCTGCGGCCAACAGGGCCACGGCGAAAAAGGCAGTCAATCGAAGCACGTTAGTTCTCCGTCGCGGGGTTGATCCAGAGGCGTCCGTCCAGAAAGGCGTGGGCCTCCGGGCGCTGCGGCCCGGCAAAAAAAGTGTCGGCGGCCGCATGTTCGATAAGCTGGCCGTCATGGAGGAACAGGATGTCGTCGGCGAGGCGCCGCGCCTGCCCGAGGTCGTGGGTGGTCATGATGATCTTGGTGCCGTCGGTCACGATGGCGGCGATGGCGCTTTCGATAGCGTGGGTCGCGGCGGGATCGAGGCTGGCGCTCGGTTCGTCGAGGAACAGGACTTCCGGGCGCAAGGCCCAGGTGCGCGCCAGCGCGAGACGCTGTTGCTCGCCGCCTGAAAGGACCCTCGCAGGCCGCGCCGCAAGCGCGGTCAGTCCCGCCCATTCCAGGGCCTCTGCCGTACGGCGGCGTCGCTCGGCGCCGCGCACGCCACGGAGCGACAGGGCGTAGGCGATGTTGGCCGCCGCCGAGCGGCGCAACAGGACGGGGCGCTGAAACACCATGGCCTGATGGCGTTGGGCCTGGCCGGAATCGGCCCCGTGCCAACGGACGGCTCCGGCGGTCGGCCGGATCAGGCCGTGACAGAGCCGTAGCATCACGCTCTTGCCCGCACCGTTGGCGCCGAGGATGATCGTGCGCGAGCCGGGCCCGATGACGGTGGAGAGGCCGTCGATGATCCGGCTCGCGCCGACGTCGTAACTCACGTTGTCGAGTTCGAGCGGCAGCACCGCGTTGATCGTCGGATCGGGTATCCGGGTCACCCCAGCCTCCGCTGGCTGACGTCCTTGATGACGTAGACCGCCGAGTTGATGCTCAGCGAGAGCAAGATGAGGATGATACCGAGGCCGAGCGCGATGGAGAGGTTGCCCTTCATGGTCTCCAGCGAAATCGCGGTGGTCATGACCCGGGTGACGTGATCGATGTTGCCGCCCACGATCATCACCGCACCGACTTCGGCAATCGCCCGGCCAAAGCCTGCGAGCACGGCAGTCAGCAGGGAGTAGCGGCCATCGACAATGAGCGTGCCGATGGCGCGCACCGGAGTTACGCCGAGCGAGCGGAGTTGCTCCTCGTAGTCGGTCCAGAGATCCTCGATGACCTGGCGCGAGAGCGCCGCGACGATGGGCGTGACCAGCACGCACTGGGCGATGATCATGGCGGTCGGCGTAAACAGCAGGTTGAGTACGCCGAGCGGTCCGGCGCGCGAGAGAATGAGATAGACGAGCAAGCCGACGACCACCGGCGGCAGACCCATTAGTCCGTTCAACAGGATCGTCAGCGCGCCGCGGCCAGGAAATCGGAACAGGGCGACGGCCCCGCCCAACGGCAGGCCGATCAGGGCAGCGAGCAAGACCGCGATGCCGCTGACCTTGAGGGAAAGCAGAATGATCTCGGCGAGATCCCGGTCGAAGGACAGGATCAGCCGGAACGCGGCGAGAAAGGCTTCGTAAATGTCGGCCATGGGCGAGGGGTTCGGGCAATAACCTCACGGGCAGTTGGCAGCCGGCGCGGCTGTGTTCGGTGTCAGCACTCCCAGCATTGTGCCGCTGAAATAATAGGTTATAGAAAAATTCAGCTATTTATGCAGGAATTTGCATAAAATAACAAACCTATTGTTCGAAAATGGGCCGCGCCGAGCGAGCCATGGGCCGATCTCTGCGGCGTCGGACTTGGCGCGCCGCGTGAGCGCCCTCATATTGCTGTCATGAGTGAGTTTGTCGTCAAGCCCGATCCCGGCGATTCCCGGCTAGTGACCCGCGTCGCGGGCACCGACCAGGACGGCGCGCCGGTCGAGACCGCAGTAGTCGCCGAGCGGCCGCTCACCTTGTTCCTGAACGGGCAGGAAATCGTCACCATGATGACCATCGGCGACTATCCCGACTACCTCGCGTTGGGTTACCTGCTCAACCAGAACATGCTGCGCGCCGACGACGAGATCACCGCCATCGACGTCGACGACGAGATCGATGTGGTCGTCGTACGGACCAAGCGCCCGACGAATTTCGAGGCCAAGCTCAAGAAGAAGACCCTGACCTCGGGCTGTGCCCAGGGCACCGTGTTCGGCGACGTGATGGAGCGCTTCGACGAGGTCCGCCTTGCGGACGACGCCGTGCTGCGCACCTCGTGGCTTTATACACTCTCGCGCAAGATCAACACCCAGCCCAGCCTCTACCTCGCGGCGGGGGCGATCCACGGCTGCGTGCTGTGCGAGGAGGACCGGCCCCTGCTCTACATGGAGGATGTCGGCCGTCATAACGCGATCGACAAGATCGCCGGCTACATGTTCCGTCACGCGATATCGCCGGTGGGGAAGATTTTCTACACCACCGGCCGGCTGACCAGCGAAATGGTGATCAAGACCGTGCAGATGGAGATCCCGATCGTGATTTCGCGTTCCGGCTTCACCGCCGCCGGGGTCGAGCTTGCACGGCGCGCCAATCTCACCCTGATCGGGCGCGCCAAGGGCAAACGCTTCGTTACGCTCTCCGGCGCCCAGCGCGTTCTCTACGACGCGGATGCGGGGGCAGTTGCGGAAGAGGCGTCTCGCCATGCGCGCAAGGCGAGCCATGGCGGCGATGGCGGCTGAGCCCGGGAGCGGCCCGCTCGTCGGTGTGCTGCTGGCGGGCGGCCTGGCGCGCCGCATGGGTGGGGGTGACAAGCCGCTGCGCGAGCTTGGCGGAATAACCATCCTCGAACGGGTGATCGCGCGCGCACGCGATCAGACCGACGTTCTGGTGCTGAACGCGAACGGGGATCCCGCACGTTTTGCCACGTTTGGTCTGCCGGTGGTAGCCGACGGGGTACCGGATTTCGCTGGGCCGCTGGCGGGAGTCCTCGCGGGTCTCGACTGGGCGGCCGTCGAGCATCCGGACTGCCACTGGGTCGTGAGCTTTGCGACCGATACGCCGTTTTTGCCCGCCGATCTGGTCTCGCGCCTGTGCTCGGCGGTGCAGGACGGCGCGGCGCTCGCCTGCGCAGCCTCCGCGGGACGCAGCCATCCGGTGTTCGGGTTGTGGCCGGTTAGTCTTCGGGATGCCTTGCGTGCCGCCATGGTCGAGGAGGCAATGCGCAAGATCGACGCCTTTACGGCGCGCTATGGTTGCGCGGTAGTTGAGTTCGAGACCCAGTCGGTCGATCCTTTTTTTAACGCGAACAAGCCCGACGACCTGGCCGAAGCCGAGGCGCTGCTCGAACGCCTCGGATCGGGCTAGCCCCGCCCCAACGCCGCTATTCGGCGGCTTCGGCTGCCGCCGGTTCGATCCGGGCGGCGCAGAACTTGAACTCGGGGATCTTGCCGAACGGGTCGAGCGCCGGGTTGGTCAGCATGTTGGCGGGCGCCTCGGCGAAGCAAAAGGGGACGAAGACGACGCCGTGGGGGACCCCGGAATCAGCCCGTGCGCGCAGTTCGATCACGCCGCGCCGGGTCGCCACCCGGACCGTATCGCCTGGTGCGATGCCTAGCTCGGCGAAGGCGTCCGGTGCCAGGTGGCAGACGGCCTCGGGCTCAATGTCGTCGAGCATCTGGGCGCGCCGGGTCATGGCGCCGGTATGCCAGTGCTCGAGGATTCGTCCCGTGGTCAGGATCAGCGGGAATTCGTCGTCGGGCATTTCGTCGGGCGGGACGATGCTCGCGGGCACGAACTTAGCGCGCCCCGTCGGCGTCGGAAAGCCGTCGCCGAAGATGACGTCGTGGCCCGGCGTCTCCTCGTCGTCGCAGGGGTAGGTCACCGCGCCTTCGCGCTGCAACCGCTCCCAGGTGATGCCGTTGAGCGAGTCCATGCAGCCGCGCATTTCGGCGAATACGTCGGCGGGGCCGATGTAATTCCAGTCGAGCCCGAGACGGCGGGCGATTTCCTGGGTGATCCACCAGTCGTCGCGCGCCTCGCCCGGCGCGTCGATCGCCTTACGGCCGATCTGGACCTGACGGTTGGTGTTTGTCACCGTGCCTTCCTTCTCGGGCCACGCGGTCGCGGGGAGAACGACGTCAGCGAAGTAGGCGGTTTCGGTGAGGAAGATTTCCTGCACGATGAGAAGTTCGAGCTTGGCCATGGCCTCGCGGACATGGTGGGTGTTGGGATCCGACATGGCCGGGTTCTCGCCCATGACGTACATGCCCTTGATCGTTCCGTCATAGACCGCGTCCATGATCTCGACCACGGTGAGGCCGGGATTGGAATCCAGCTCCATACCCCAATAGGCTTCGAATTTGGCCTTTGCGTCCGGGTTGTCGACCCGCTGGTAGTCGGGATAGACCATCGGGATCAGGCCTGCGTCCGATGCGCCCTGGACGTTGTTCTGGCCGCGCAGGGGATGGAGCCCCGTGCCCGGGCGGCCGACTTGGCCCGACATCAGGGCCAGCGCGATCAGGCAGCGGGCGTTGTCGGTGCCGTGGACATGCTGCGAGATGCCCATGCCCCAGAAGACCATGGCGGCGTTCGCCTCGCCGTAGAGGCGCGCGACGGTGCGGATGGTCTCTGCGTCGATGCCGCAATGGGGCGCCATCGCCTCGGGCGTGTAGCTCTTGAGGTGGCTGCGCATCTCGGCGAAGCCCTCGGTGTGGGCCTGGATGTACTGCTCGTCGGCCAGGCCCTCCTCGACAATCACATGCATGATCGCGTTGAGCAAGGCGACGTCGCTGCCGGGTTTGAACTGCAACATGTAGTCGGCGTGACGCGAGAGCGCTGAACCGCGCGGGTCCATCACGATCAGGGTGGCGCCGTTTTGGCGGGCGTTCTTGATGAAGGTGGCGGCGACCGGATGGTTGGTGGCCGGATTGGCGCCGATCACGATGATGACGTCGGAATGGCGGCATTCGTTGAACGTCGCCGTGACCGAGGCCGAGCCGATGCCTTCAAGCAGCGCCGCGACGGAAGAGGCGTGGCACAGCCGGGTGCAGTGGTCGACGTTGTTGGTACGAAAGCCCGTGCGCACCAGCTTCTGGACCAGGTAAGCCTCCTCGTTCGAGCCCTTTGCCGAGCCGAAGCCCGAGAGCGCCGAGGGACCGTCGCGCTCGAGGATCCGGCGCAGGCCTGCGGCCGCGATGTCGAGGGCCTCGTCCCAGCTCGCCTCGCGGAAGTGGGTGTACGGGTTGGACGGATCGAGATCGAGGGCCGCGGACTTGGGCGCGTCGTCTCGCCGGATCAGGGGTGTGGTCAGGCGGTGGGGGTGGCCCACATAGTCGAAGCCGAAGCGGCCCTTGACGCAGAGCCGGCCGTGATTGGCTGGGCCGTCGCGGCCTTCGACCCTGACGATGGCGTTGTCCTTGACCTGGAAGGTGAGCTGGCAGCCGACCCCGCAATAGGGGCAGACGCTATCGACCGCCTTTTCCGCCTCGACGACGCCCGCGCCGTGGGCGGGCATTAGGGCGCCGGTGGGGCAGGCCTGCACGCACTCGCCGCAGGCGACGCAGCTGCTCTCGCCCATGGGATCGTCGAAATCGAACACGATCTTGTTGCCCGAACCCCGGTTCGCCATGCCGATGACGTCGTTGACCTGGACCTCGCGGCACGCGCGCACGCAGCGGGTGCAGTGGATGCAGGCGTCGAGATTGATCGCCATGGCCGGGTGGCTGGTGTCGGGGGCGAGGGTTTGCTTGGCTGGAAAGCGGCTTTCCGTCTGGCCCATCTCTTCGGCCCAGGTCCACAGTTCCGAGTTGGGATCGTGGGCGCTTTCGCGCGCTGGTTGGTCCGCGACCAGTAACTCCATGACCATCTCGCGCGAGCGGACGGCGCGCTCGCTCTGGCTGTGCACCACCATGCCGTCCGTGGGCTGGCGCACGCAGGAGGCGGCGAGTACCCGTTCACCCTCGATCTCGACCATGCAGGCGCGGCAGTTGCCGTCGGCGCGGTAGCCGGGCTCCGGGGTGTAGCACAGATGGGGGATGGTGGTGCCCAGGCGCTGGGCGGCCTGCCAGAGGGTTTCGCCGCGCGCGGCTTCGACTTCGACACCGTCTAGCGTAAAGCGGATCGTCTCGCTCATGAGAGCTCCTCCTTGAAGTGCTTGAGCACCATCAGCAACGGGTTGGGTGCAGCCTGGCCGAGGCCGCAGATCGAGGCGTCCATCATGGTCGCACTCAACTCCTCGAGTAGCGGTCCGTCCCAGTGATCTGTTGCCATCAGCTTGAGGGCCTTTTCCGTGCCCACCCGGCAGGGCGTACACTGACCGCAGCTCTCGTCCTCGAAGAAACGCATCAGGTTGCGCACCACGTCCTTGATGTCGTCCCGGTCCGAGAGCACGATCACCGCCGCCGAGCCGATAAAGCAGCCATGCTCGTTCAGGGTGTCGAAATCCATCGGGATGTCGGCCATGGAGGCGGGCAGGATGCCGCCCGACGCGCCGCCCGGCAGGTAGCCCTTCAGGACGTGGCCGTCGGCCATACCACCGCAATACTCGTCGATCAGTTCCTGCGCCGTGATGCCGGCGGGCGCGAGTTTGACGCCCGGCTCCTTGACCCGGCCAGAGACCGAGAAGCTGCGCAGGCCCGTGCGCCCGTGGCGGCCCTCGCCGGTAAACCAGTCGGCGCCCTTTTCCACGATGTCGCGCACCCAGTAGACGGTCTCGACGTTGTGGATCAGGGTCGGGCGGCCGAACAGGCCGACCTGGGAGGGGAAGGGGGGCTTGTGGCGGGGCTCGCCGCGCTTGCCCTCGATGCTTTCAAGCATCGCCGATTCCTCGCCGCAGATATAGGCGCCCGCGCCGCGCCGCAGATGGATTTTAGTCACCGCATCGAGGCCCGCGGCGCGAACCTGTTCGATCTCGTCGCTCAGCACCTTGTGCAAGCTTGGGTACTCGTCGCGCAGATAGATATAGACGTCCGTGGCCTCGACCGCCCAGGCGGCGATCAGCATGCCTTCGAGGAAACGGTGCGGATCGCGCTCCAGATAATAACGGTCCTTGAAGGTGCCGGGTTCGCCCTCGTCGGCGTTGATCGCCATCAGCCGCGGAGCCGGTTCCTGGCGCACGAAACGCCACTTGCGCCCGGCCGGGAAGCCCGCGCCGCCAAGACCCCGTAGCCCGCTCGCCTCCATAATCTCGATCAAATCGTCGACCGTTCGCTCCCCTGTCATACATTGCTTAAATAGCTTGTACCCATTGGTTTTTACATATGTGTCATACACGGTGTATGACAGAATAGGGGGTTCTGTATGACTGTTGTCGGCTGCGTGTATGACAGCTGTAGGGGTGGCATTTTCGACAGGGAAATGGCCGACTTCCGCCACCGGCGCGCATTCGCAGCGACCCATGCAGGGCGCACGCAGGATCCGCGCTTTCTCACCCAGCGCCCGGCCTAGCTCCTGGAGCAGATCGTCCGCCCCCATCATCTCGCAGGTCAGGCTGTCGCAGACCCGGATGGTCAGCGCCGGGGGCGGTGTCTCGCCCTCGCGGACCACGTCGAAATGGGCATAAAAGGTCGCCGTCTCGTAGACCTCGGCGAGGGACAGCGCCATCTCGTGCGCCAGCGCCACGAGGTGCGCGGCCGAGAGGTGTCCGTAACGGTCCTGGATCAAATGCAGATGCTCGATCAAGAGATCGCGCCGGCGCGGCTGCTCACCCAGCAGGGCGCGAATCTCGCCCAGCGCACCGGGCTCGGGTTGGCGTCCCTTGAGCTGGCTTAGGGCTTTTCGCCGGCTGGTGCCGGGATGCTTGAACTTGCGGAGCGTCACGTCGGTTGCGGCCATCGGCGCGTGCCTTTCTGCTCGGCCCAGCCTGCCCGGGCGTAATGCGCGGGCTAATCTGGCAAAGGATTGATCATTTGTAAAATTTATTGAAACGATCAAACGATAGAAATCATCTATCGCACGTCAAATCGCTACGGCACCGTCGCGCGCACGCCCGAACAGGTTCGTTTCGTCGAGTGTCTCGGCAACCGCCAGCATGGCCTTCGCCATGGGCGGCACCGGCTCTCCATCGGAAATCACGAAGCCGACCAGGTGGCCCACCCGGGGTGCGATCAGCGGCAGGGCGCGGGTGCCGGGTGGGATGTTCTGGGTCGCGAGGAAATGCTCGGGTACGACACTGCACCAGGCGCCAGTGGCGACATGCAGGCCGAGCTGGCCAATCGAGTTGGTTTCGATCTGGGGCGCAGGCTGCTGGCCGGCGTCGCGAAACGCAGCATCGATGATGCGCCGGTTCTGCATGTCGGACGAGAGCAGGCAGAGCGGTTGCGCCGCCGCGGTCTTCCAGGTCACTGACGACGCCTTCGCGAAACGCCCGTCGTCGGGGATCAGCAGGCAGTAGCATTCGCGGTAAAGCGGCACCGAACGGACATGGCGGATCGGCTCGTTGTCGAGATAGGTGACACCGAGGTCGATCTCGAAATTGTCGAGCCCGCGCTGGATCTCTGCCGAGCTTTGCGACATCACGGCGACCGACGCTCCCGGATGGCGCTCGCAGAAGGGCCGGGTCACCCGCGGCATCAGCGGCAGCGCCGTCGGCACCACGCCGATTCGTAAGCGGCCGTGCAGGTCGCCGCGCATCTCGCTCAGCTCCTGGAGCATGGCGTCGCGGTCGGCCAGGATGCGTTCGGCCCATTCGAGAACCCGCTGGCCCTCCGGCGTGAAGCCCTGGAAGCGCTGGTGGCGGCGAACGATGGGCAGGCCCAGTTCGTTCTCTAGCTGCTTGATGCCGTTGGACAGGGTGGGCTGGGCCACGTCGCAGCGCGCCGCGGCGCGGCCAAAATGCTGCTCGGCGGCGAGTGCGACGAGATAAGTGAACTGCTTTATGAACATGGTGAAGCTCCTACCCGGCGCCCGGCGTCTAGCACGCTGCCAGTGGCGGGCCGGGCAGAAGCGCCAGCGCGATCACCGCGGAGTTGATCGTGCGTTTGCCCACATGCTCGAAATTTACCTTCACCCGGGCGCCGACGACGCTCTGGACCTGGCCTGCGCACCAGTCCGGTTGGCTCGGGTGCGCCACCCGCGAGCCCGGCTCGTAATAGGCTACTTCCGGCAGCGTGGAAGGACCGGTGGGCACGGGATCAGGCGCTCCAGCCGCCGTCGACGGTCAGCACTGCGCCGTTGCCCGAGCTGGCGTACGTCACGACAACCCGCGCGCCATCCGCGGCAAGCCGTTTTGCGATCGCGGCTCCGATGCCCCGACTGGGTCCAGTCACCAGGGCCAGCTTGCCTTCAAGCGACGAACCCGGACGGCGTTCCTGTTCAGCCACGATAAGATCTCTCCCCATAGGCATAGACGACCGGACGAGCACCGCTCACCGGAGCCATGACAGTTCCGCCGCTAGTCTATCCCAATGAGCCCCCGATGGGGTCTCGTCGTTGGGCCAGGCGTAATGCCGGGTCCCTGTGGATTTGGTAGTCCTAATCCGTCATCATCGCCTAACAACACGGCCCGGTGCTCGATGGCAGACGGCTCGGAGACAAAAGAATGGGGGAGGGGACACCATGGTAGGCGAGATTGTTGGAACCGTAGAGGCGCTGTGGCGCTATCCGGTGCGCTCCGTGCTCGGTGAAGCGCTCGAAGCGGCGACGCTCGGTGAAAACGGGGTCATCGGCGATCGGAGCTATTCGGTTGTCGATAACGACAAATTCGCCATGGTGAGCGCGGCGATATCGGCTAAAGAATGGTCGGCGCTGGTCGGTGTCCGGGCGGAGTTCGTCGAGGAACCGACGCCGGACGCGCCGCCGCCGCCGGTTCGGCTGCTGTTTCCGGACGGTACGGAGCTGGTCAGTGACAACCCGGCGTTGACCGAGCAGTTGACCGCGCTAACCGGGCGCACCGTGTCGTTGTGGAGCGGCCAGGCCTCCGGCGCGGCGAAATCCGATGAAGCGGACCCGCGTGCCGATGGCAAGGCCTCGCCCGCGGCGCCCTACGAGTTGACCCCGATCCACCTGCTGACGACGGCAACCGTTCGGGCGGCAAACTCGGTCTACCCCGAGGGGGTCTTCAACCCGATTCGCTTTCGGCCCAACATCGTCCTCGACACCCCCGATGCTACGGGGTTTGCCGAAAACGAATGGCTCGGCAAGACGCTGGCGATCGGCGAGGACGTTCGACTCAAGCTTGATGATCATTGTGTGCGTTGCGTCATGACGACGCTCGGGCACGGCGACCTTGAGGAAGATCGGAACATCCTCAAGACGGTGTACAAAGAGAACAACCGTAATTTTGGAATCTATGCCAGCGTCGCCACCTTGGGCCAGGTCCGGGCCGGCGATACGGCGGTCCTGCTGGACGGATAGAATCTTGGGCGGGTCGACAACGCGACGGGGAATGCGATGAGCGAAGAATTGCGACTGGCGGGCCTGCTCTGCTCGCGTCTATCTCACGATCTAGTGGGGCCGGTCTCCGCCATGAGCAACGGCACCGAGTTCCTGGAAGACGATGCACCCGACATGCGCGAAGAGGTGGCCCGCCTTCTCGCCATAAGCAGCGAACAGGCGTCCCATCGGCTGCAGCTTTTCCGGATTGCCTTCGGCCGCTCGGAATCTGCCAGCATCGTGCCGGCGGTCGCGGCCCGCGCCGCGGTCGATTTTCTGCCAGCCTAATTTGTCCCATAGGCGCTGGCGTCAGACAGCCTGCGCAGCGGAAAATTCCTCTCCTTCTTCATACTGAAGAGCGTCCCCTGCGATAATATGTGCTGCGCCCTTGAGGGCCTCCAGCAGGGACGGGTGGGGGAAAATCGATTCCAATAGGTAGGTGTAGGGGAAATTCCGTTCGATCATTATCGAGGCGGCACCGACAATTGTGTCCGCATTTGGGCCAACCACACGAACCCCGAGAATCCGATCGTCGCCGGGGGGGCCGACGATAAGTTTCACAAATCCGATTGGCGGTTGAATGGCATGGGCTCGGTGATTTCGCGCAAAGGGGTACTTGCCGACCCGCGCTTCGCCGAATTGCTCCTGAACATATGCCTCAGTGACGCCGGCACCGGCCAACATCGGAATTGTAAAAACGATATAGGGGACGTGATCTAGGCCCTGCGGATACTCCATACCCAAAATGTGAGCAGCGGCGCATCTTCCTTCGGCTTCAGCGACATGAACAAGCGACAAATCGCTTGGTATATTTCGGGCGCCGACGTCACCGACTGCATAGATATGAGGAACGTTGGTACGGGCATTCGTATCGATCTGAATATAGTTGTGGCTGTCTAGAGCAACGCCCGTGGCTTCCAAATTCATGTTGTCTACGCAGGGTACCCGTCCCACCGCCAACAATATCATCTCGGTTTTGATATCCCCGGTGGACAGCTCTGTCTGGATATCATTGTCCTGCAGCTCATGGCTTTGGTAGCGGCTGGAAGGAATGACGTCGATGCCCTTCGCGTCGAAGGCGTTTTGTATGAAGTCACTGATGTCTTTGTCTTCATTAGCTAAAATTTTAGCTCTGGTATCGACTAGGTGAACCTGGGTTCCCACGGCGTTGAATATGGTGGCGAATTCGCAGCCGATGACCCCAGCGCCTAAAATCAGAATATTTTTTGGGGAATGCGACAGGCCGACAACCTCATCGCTGGTGATTATTCTTCTCCCGTCCACCGACATATTCGGCAAAATTCTCGGTCGGGTTCCCGTGGCAATGACGATGTAGTCTCCTGAATATTCCTCACCGCCCACTACAACTCTGTGAGGATCCACGAAGGTGGCCTTGCCCTGAACCACTCTGACGCCGAGACGCTGTAGCCGGGTATCCAGCATCGAAGTCAAGCTGGCAGCCGATCGTTCGATGCCCCTTTGCAGCAATGAATAATCCATCATGGGGATCTGACCAAAGACATCGTCACGGAATCTTACGTGCAGATATTCACGGGCAATCTCGTAGCCAGCCTTCGATTTGAAAGCCCCCTCGATACCGTAGCCCATTAAAGGACCACCGTTGATGACGATCACCCTTTTCCCCTGCATTGCGACTTTGCTCGCCGTGCTAATCCCCCCGGGTCCACCGCCAATGATTAAAACGTCATAATGGTTCGAATTCACTCATAACCTCCTCGCCTTGCCCCATTGAATTTCTCCCCATATTTTGCACAGATTACCATGTTGGTCGGGGTTGCATGTCCCAATTGGAAATCCGCAGCATCGCGCGCGAGGGCTCCGTCAGAGCAAATGCAGTTGAGGCTGGCGGCAGCGTCCCGTAGATGGATGCAAAACCCCTTCCGCTATTTCAAGAGTTCGCCGGAGGTAATTCGCCTCACGGTGGTGACGTACGTCTGCGCTCGCACCACGTTTTATCGCTGGTATGACCGCTATCAGATTGGCGGCTCGGAGGCTTTGGAAGATCAATCGCCCCATCCGTCCCGAGTCTGGAACCGCATTCCAGATGATGTTCGTCAGCGCATCGTAGACCTGGGACTTGGGTGTGCCGGAGCTATCTCCGCGCGAACTGGTGGTGCGCTTCACTGACACAGAAGAATGTTTTGTCTCAGAGGCTTCCGTCTATCGCCTGCCCAAATCCCTTGATCTGATAACCAGCCCTGCATTTATCGTCATCAAGGCGGAAAATGAGTTCAGGGATAAGACAACAGCCATCAACCAACTGTGGCAGACCGACTTAGCTTATCTGAAGGTCATTGGTTGGGGTTGGATGTATTTATCAACGATCCTCGATGATTACTCGCGCTATATCATAGCCTGGAAGCTGTGCACGACCATGAAGACGGGTGACGTTACCGATACGCTAAAACTTGCCCTACAGGCATCTGGCTGTGACCAGGCCCATGTTGCACACAAACCCAGACTGCTATCGGACAACGGCTCCAGCCACGTCTCTGGTGAGTTAGCTGAATGGCTGGGTGATAAGAGAATGGGGCACGTCAGAGGGGCACCGTATCATCCGCAAACACAGGGCAAAATCGAGCGATGGCATCAGACCCTGAAGAATCGCGTCCTGTTGGAAAACTACTTCTTTCCGGCAGACCTTGAGGCGCAGATGGAAGCGTTCGTCGATCATTACAATCATCGGCGATACCACGAGAGCATCAATAACCTCACGCCTGCAGACGCCTACTTCGGGCGTGGCCAAGCTATTTTAAAACAACGGGAAAGGATCAAACTGAAAACGATGGAAACCAGGCGCTTGCATAGCGGAAAATACGCCGCTTAATATATTGAACCAGATGTGCCAGATCCTCCTTTAGATCAGCCCGCTGATTGTTCCAATTACTATGACGACGGATAGTCACATACGAAATGCCAGCGCCCGAGAATTCCCGCGACGAGAAGCGTCCGGTCCTGAAGGACGTCTTCGGCTTCGACGAATTTCGCCCCGGCCAGGAGCAGGTGGTGGATGCACTGCTGGCCGGGCGCAACGTGCTGACCGTCATGCCGACGGGGTCCGGAAAATCGCTCTGCTTTCAGGTCCCGGCGCTGATCCGTGGCGGTCTCACCGTCGTCGTCTCCCCGCTCGTCGCCCTGATGCACGATCAGGTTGCGGCCTTGCGCCTCGCCGGCGTCGCGGCCGACGCCATCAACTCCTCGCGTGACCGCGCCGACAACGTCGCCGCCTGGCAGCGCGCCGCCTCGGGCGAGACCCGGCTTCTCTACATGGCACCGGAGCGACTGATGACCGAGCGCATGCTCGCCGCGCTCGGCCGCCTCAACGTTCGTCTGATCGCGGTCGACGAAGCCCACTGCATCTCGCAATGGGGGCCCTCCTTCCGGCCCGATTACGAGGATCTCTCGCGCTTGCGCGGAATCTTTCCCGGCGTTCCCATCGCGGCTCTCACGGCTACGGCCGACGAGGTCACCCGCGAGGACATCGCGGCGCAGCTCTTTGCCGGCGACGGCGAAACCGTCGTGCTCGGCTTCGATCGCCCGAACATAAAGCTGAACGTGGAGATGAAACGGGACTGGAAGTCCCAGCTGCTCGCCTTCATCGGGCGCCATCGCGGCGAAAGCGGAATCGTCTACCGCCTGTCGCGCAAAAAAACCGAAGCCGCCGCCGCCTTCCTTGCCGGAAACGGCGTCCGCGCCCTGCCCTACCACGCCGGCATGGACAAGGCGGTGCGCGACACTAACCAGAACGTCTTCATGACCGAGCCGGGCGTCGTCATCGTGGCGACCATCGCCTTCGGCATGGGCATCGACAAGTCCGACGTCCGCTTCGTCTTCCACGCCGACCTACCCGGCAGCCTTGAGGCCTATTACCAGGAGATCGGCCGCGCCGGCCGGGATGACCGCCCGGCCAAGGCGCATATGCTCTATGGCCTAGACGACATCCGCATGCGACGCGTGTTCATCGAGCAGGAAGACGCCGGCGAGGAGCGCACCCGGCGCGAGCACCGGCGCCTCGACGCGCTGATCAGCTTTTGCGAGTCTCCGGCCTGTCGGCGGCGCGCCCTGCTCTCCTATTTTGGGGAACAAACCGAGCCTTGCGGGAACTGCGACGTCTGCCTCAATCCCGTCGACATGGTGGACGGCACGGCCGAGGGACAGAAAATTCTCTCGGCGGTATCCCAAACCGGGCAACGCTTCGGCGTTGTCCACATCATCGATGTCTTACGCGGGGCGCGGACGGAGAAGGTCGCGAAGACCGGCCACGACCGCCTGCCCGTCTACGGCTGCGGTGGCGAGCACAAGAAGGAGAATTGGCGCTCCCTGATCCGCCAGCTCGTGGCCGCTGGGTTCCTCCGCCTCGACGTAAGGGACTATGGCGGACTCGCACTTACCGAAAAAGGCCAGGCCCTGCTGGCGGGCGAGGACAACTTCCAATATCGCCAGGACACCATGCGCCGCGACCCGTCCGCGCGCGGCAAGGCCCGGGGCGGGGCACCCGTGGCAGACTTGTCCGCAGCCGAGACGGCGCTGCTCGACGGGCTCAAGGAGTTGCGCCTTCGCCTCGCCAAAGAACGCGGCGTGCCCGCCTATGTCGTTTTTTCCGATAAATCCCTCGCCGACATGGCCCAGCGCCGGCCGCGCAACGCCACAGAATTCGCCGAGGTCAACGGCGTCGGCGCGGCCAAGCTGAGGGATTTCGCAGCCCCCTTCCTGGCCGCCATCGCCGCCGCCCCGGCGCCGACGGACGAGGGTCTCAAGGCATCCTGCCCGCCGTCTGAGGTCGCGCCGGACTGAACGGGCCGCCAGCAGACACGAAAAACCCCGCCGAAGCGGGGTTAAGCCATTGAACTTTCTTTAGGAGACCTGTTGCGGAAGTTGGATTCGAACCGGCGATCGTCAGGTTGTGGGGCTAAAGAACACAATGTGGTAGTCCGACAATGGACGGTGTGTACCGTTGGGCCCCTATGGGGCTGGATGAATTTTATCTATCCAGTTCAATCCTTTCGGATCCTCTACCACGGGGATATCAAGATTGACCACAACGGGGTCCTGGTCGCTGCGAATGAGTACACATTGGATCGGTTGTTCCGGACTGGCGTTGATTTCCTGATGCGGGACATAGGGCGGGATATAAATGAAATCGCCCGGGCCCGCTTCGCAGACATATTCCAGTGCGTTGCCCCAACGCATTCTGGCTTTACCGCTGACAATATAAATAATGCTTTCCAGCGCGCCGTGATGATGCGTGCCTGTTTTAGCACCCGGCTGGATTGCGACCGTACCGGCCCAGAGCTTGCTAGCTCCGGCAGTGGCGTAATCGATCGCCGCGGCGCGATCCATGCCCGGTGTCTGCTGCGTGTTTGTATCCAGGTGATCGCCATTGACCACCTTCACACCGTTGTCTTTCCAGTCAGAAGCATCACTCATCTAATCATTCCGATCCGCTTATCCTTCGGGGTCACGGCTAGTCCAGATCACCACGGGTCAACTGTGAGATTAGCAGAATTGATTATTCTTTGACTTAGGCTACGCCCCGCCCGCACCGGCATCAAGTTTAGTGTTTCGATACTGCCTGACAGCTAGAGAAAACAGAGAGGAAATTCGGCTCTCGCACTTATTTTTCCCTAGAGCAGCGGGCGCAGATCTAGTTGCCGTCCAGGTCGAGAATATAGGCGTAGTAGTCGGTTCCATCGGGGGGGGCGGAGGGCCGATTTGCCCTCATTCGTATCGCTATTGGCAAGTGCCTCGGCATGGAACCCGTCGACCGCCTTGCGGGAACGGGCCTTCAAGGTGACCATGGTGCCGTTGCCTGCGCCCGCGGCCTTCTTGTTGAAGGGGCTTGGTCACGAAAAACTGGGCCTTTTCCGGCGCGCCTGTGCGCTCCGGCCACCAACTTAACGTGTCACGGGTCCCCGTGACCCTTGCCGTCCCATCGGCACACAACCCCAACGGCCCGCGCCCCGGCGCGGGTCTTTTTTAGAGTGGGTAGCAATGATGTTCGGCGGCGGTGCGGGTGGTGCCTAGTCGTCGCGGTGGACCCGCTCCATCCGCTCGTGGCTTTCCTGCGCCTCGATACTCATGGTCGCAATCGGCCGGGCCTCGAGGCGGCTCAGCCCGATCGGCTCGTTGGTCACCTCGCAATAGCCGTAGCTCTTGCTCTCGATACGATCGAGCGCCGCATCGATCTTAGCGATCAGCTTGCGTTGGCGGTCCCGGGTGCGCAGCTCGACGGTGCGCTCGGTTTCGGTCGAGGCGCGATCGGCGATGTCCGCCTCAGGCAGTGAGCCCTGCTTGAGGTTATGAAGCGTCTGGTTCAATTCGCGCAACACCTCGTCGTGCCAGCCCAGCAACTTGCGCCGGAAATATTCCAACTGGCGCGCGTTCATGAAGGGTTCCTTCTCGGAGGGCCGGTAAGTTTTCGGGAGTCTTGCCCCCATGCTTTTCTTCTCCATCAGCGCTGGACGGTGTCGTCGGCGGCGGGAGTATATTGAATTGCTGGCCCGGCCCGCAAGGCCTCTTCTAGACCTCGCGCGAATCCCGCCCGTGCCAAAAAAAATACCAGTAATATAAGCAACTTAATGTGTTGTAAGCAGCGTGGGATCAGCCGAAGGGCAGATGCAGGACAAGAACCGGCTAGGGCTCGTCGCCGAATTTTGCGAGTTCGACCCGGGCGCGTAGATCAATCTCGTCGAGCACTTCCTTCAGACGCAGGTCGGTTACCTGGGTGCGGGCGACGTCCAGTTCACGGGCAAGCTCAACCAGAGTGCCCCGGGACACATTGCCGCGCAGCGGACCCATACGGGTCTCGTCAGGTTGTCGAGCAAGCTCTCGCCACGCGCGGTCGAGTGCTGCTTCCGGCCGTCCGGCGTGTCGACCTCCTGCACCGCGAGTAGGGCATCGACCGACGCAATCGGCGAAATTCCGGACACCGTGGGCGCACTCTCGGTAGCCTCATCGACCAGCGTAAAGCGCGCCTGGCCGGCCCCGGATTTCGCGACGCCGCTCTTGCGACGAACCGACCCGGCTCCAACTCTGTTTGACGGTATGATTTTTATCGAGGCTCCGTGTGGTGTGCTTGGTGTACCGCCGCATGAGTTTGGTGTACCGCCGCATGAGTGGAGAGCGTCAAGGTGCGCCAAACCGGTTAACAAGCCGTAAAGTCTGCAACGAGCCGGCAAGGGCGGAAGATCTTGCCGGGCGGCGGACAGAATTTACCCCGTCCCAGTCCGCGTTTCCACGGCTCGTCAATCTATACATTGATATCAATCGGTGGGGCTCGCCGTCGTAAAGGCAGAGCACCGCGTCGTAGGCTTGGTCCTTGATCCGCTGGATCAGGTCGCCGCTGAGGTCGCAACGCACGTCGAGCGCAATATCCGGGTTGGCGTCAACGAAGCGGCCGAGAATGCGCGGCAGGTAGGTGATCGTAAAATCGCTGGGAATGCTGATCCGGATGGTGTCGACGACGAATTCTCCCTGCAGGCGGGCGAGGCATTCGTCGCTTAGGCGCATAATCTTCTGGGCGTAGTTGTGCAGGATTCGGCCCTGTTCGCTCAGCTCCATCCGCTTGCCCGCGTCGGTAAACAACGCCGAGCCCGCGATCTCCTGGAGGCGGCGCATCTGCAGGCTCATGGCGGATTGCGAACGCCCGATGACCTCGCCCGTGCGCGAATCACCCTTCGTGCGCACCAGCACGATAAAGGTCTTGAGCAGATCGGTCGGCAAACCCGGTGTCATAGAAGCACCATCCTATCCGCCGAGTTAACTCCAAGCAGAGAGCGCTTTCAACCGGCACCCGCGCCAGCCGCGGACGCGGCTTATCTGCCAAATTCGGTGGGTCGCCGCTTGTGCGGTGCCAGCCTGCGCGGCGATTGAGCACGACTGAGCCATAGTGGCGACTGAACGTCGCTTCGCTTTGATCTTCGTAAAGCGAAATGCATAAGCCCGCTAACTCAGGATGTAATCGCCCGGCGCGTCGGCCAATGCCTTGAGCTTGCCGTCGCCGGGCGTACGCGCCGAAACCTTCTTGCCCGAACGCGGTTTCAGCCAGGCCGCCCAATCGGGCCACCACGAGCCGTCGTAAGCCTCTGCCGCGTCCAGCCAGTCTTGCGCCGCCAAGCCCTCGGTCTCGCCGGTCTGGTAGCCGTATTTAGCCTTGACCGGCGGGTTGATCACCCCGGCGACATGGCCCGACGCGGCAAGGATGAAGCGCGTCGGGCCGCTCATCAGGTGGGTGGCGGCGTAGCATGCCGTCCAGGGCGCGATATGATCTTCCTTGGCGGCCAGGATGTAGGTCGGGATCTTCACCTTACCGAGGTCGATCGGCACCCCGTCCAACGAGATCCCGCCGGGTTTGGCCAGCAGGTTTTCCATATACATCCGGCGCAGGTAGAAACTGTGCATCTTCGCGGGCATCCGGGTGCTGTCGCTGTTCCAGTAGAGCAGGTCGAAGGGCAGGGGGTCGCGCCCGAGCAGGTAGTTGTTGGTCACGAACGACCAGATAAGGTCGTTTGCGCGCAGCATGTTGAAGGTTCTGGCCATCGCTTCGGCCTCGAGATAGCCCTTCTCCGCCATCTGCTTTTCGAGGGAGGCGATCTGGTCCTCGTCGACGAAGACGCGCAGGTCGCCGGCCTCGGTAAAATCGAGCAGCGAGGTAAAAAAAGTAGCGGCCTTGATCCGCGTGTCTTTTTTTGCCGCCATATAGGCCAGCGTGGTTGCTAGTAGGGTGCCGCCCAGGCAATAGCCGATCGTGTTGACGTCGCGCTGGCCCGTCGCCTGCTCGATCGTGTCGAGCGCGGCTAGCGGACCCTCATGCATGTAGTCGACGAACTCCTTGTCCGCCAGCGCTTCGCCCGGATTAGCCCAGGAGACCACGAACACCGTGAACCCCTGGTCCACGGCCCAGCGGATGAACGAATTTTCGGGACGCAGATCGAGGATGTAATATTTGTTGATCCAGGGCGGCACGATCAGCAGCGGGCGGGCATAGACCTGTTTGGTGCTGGGCGTGTACTGGATCAACTCGGCAAGATCCGTACGCATGATCACCTTGCCCGGCGCAATCGCGATGTTTTCTCCAACCTTGAACGCGGTCTCGTCGATCATTCGGATCGCGGGGCCGTGGCCGCCGCCCTTTTCCAGATCGTCGAGCAGGTTTTTCAGGCCCCGGATCAGGTTTTCGCCATGACTTTCCTGCGTCGCGCGCAGAACCTCGGGGTTGGTCAGGGCGAAATTGGTCGGTGCAATCGCATCAACGAACTGGCGGGTGTAAAAATCGATCTTGTGCTGGGTATCGCGATCGAGGCCCTCGACGTCATCCACCGTGGCGTGTAGCCAGCGTGCCGTGAGCAGGTAGGATTGCTTGAAATAGTCGAACAGCAGGTTCTCGTTCCATTCGGAATCGCGAAACCGCCGGTCGTCCTTATGGGGCTCGATCAGGGGCTCGCTCTCGACCCCCATCATGCGTTCTGTGGCGTGCTGCCAAAGCGCCATATGGTCCTGCCACAGCGACATCTGGGCCTGGGCAAGCCGCGCCGGATTGGCTAACATATGCGCCGCCATCTCGAAGAAGGCGCTGGAGACATTCATAGGATCGACGTCGCCCTCGTTCAGCCGCTCGCTGTGGCGCGCCATGAAGTCGGCGACGATTTGGCGGCTCTGTTCGGCGATACGCGCGAAATCGAGCCCTTCGTCGGGGCGGGTCTCGCTCGGGTTGCCTTGGTCTGGCTTGCTCATGCTGCAGTGCAATATAAGGGTTCTCTCCGGCTTGTCGAGGGGTGCAAACCATGGAATTTTCCGGATTTTACCGGCCCGAGCGGGGCACTCGCCCGGGAAAAGGTAAATGTCCGGTTGTAATTGCCTTGAATCTGCTGCTTAATTTAGCCACTCATAGCGGCAGTTGGCAGATAGGTTGAAGCCCGTTGGGGGGGCACGCATTGGGTAAACACAAGACATCGAAGCGCCAGAATCTGGCGCGCGTCGGCGCGCCCGCGTTTGTATTGTCCGGTGCGCTCGCCCTGGGCGCTTGCTCCGCGGTGCCCGACTGGTCTAATCCAGTCGAGTGGTATAACGAGGCCAAAGGCGCCGTCGAAGAGGTCGTCGACGATGTCTTTTCCGACGACGAAACCGAGCTGGCAACGCCGCTTTCTCCGGCTGCCACCGAATACGACGACTACGGTTTCGGCGATGGGCTGCCCACCGGCACGGCGGCCAGCGAACCGCCGCCGATCCCTGGCGAAAACGGGGATTTCCCCAATCTCGCAAGTGTACCGGATGCGATGCCGTCGGCCTCGTCGGTCGACGACCTTGATTCGCTAATGGCCGAATTGACGGCCGACCGGGACCATGCCCAGTACACCGACGAGGTCATTCGTATCGAACCGGCCGAGGAGACCGGCCTGACTACGGTCGAGCAGATGACCACCGATCGCTTTGAAGCCTTCGATTACGGCGAGCCGGCAGTGGCAACGGCGATGGCGCCCACCGAACAGTGGCAGGCGCCCCAGATCGTCGAGCTTGAGACCGCACCCTATCAACCGCTCGCATCGGCCTCCCAGGGTCTTGAAATCATTGAGCTGGGCACGGGCCAGGTCGCAGCAAGCACGCCCTTCACACTAGAGATGTTGTCTCTCGATATGGTCGCAACGCCGATGCCCCAGCCGGCGACCCAGATGGTAGCGGCGTCCGGGCCCTCGGCGCCGGCCGATCACGGGGTCTACGGCGTGAGCACCTTTAAACAGATGTTCGATCAGGCCTACAACGCCTCGCTCGCTACCGGCTACAGTCAGTCTTCTACAGCATCTCTCGCCGCCGCCTGGGGCGAGGGGGTAATGTCCGATGCCCCGTCCGGCGGCTATGCGCCGTCGGTCGTTTTCCAGGCCGCCACGCTTTTTTTCAACAACGGCCAGGCTTGGCTGCCTGAAGGCTCGCGCAGCCAGCTCAAGGACGTGGTGGCGCTGCACGAGACTTACGGCGGCAAGGTTCGCGTCGTCGGTCACGCCAGCATGCGCACCCGCGACATGGATCTGGGCCAGCACAGTCTCGTGAATTTCCAGCTCTCTGCGGACCGAGCCCAGAAAGTGGCCGACGAACTGATGCGCTTAGGCGTACCTCCGTCGGCGATCCTGATCGACGCCAAGGGCGACAACAGCCCGGTCGCCCACGAATACATGCCCGCGGGCGAGCTGGAAAACCGCCGCGCTGAAATCTTCATCGAGTACTAGATCTTGCTTCTATCGCCGGTTCTCTATATTCCGCCAACTGAAGCCTTGACTCTGGCACCGATCGAGGCCGGAATCAGGCTCCCGTCGTTCCGCTCGTACGGGCAAGGCCGGCTCGGTGGAGAGATGTGGCCTGCGCCAAAAATTAAGTACTAAAAGCAGTATGCTAATAGATGGACTCCATTCGGTGTTCCGACACATATTGGCCTGGAGGCGCGACCCGTGAATAACCCCATGGGCATCGGCATCGCCGGGCTGGGAACGGTCGGCGGCGGCGTTTTCAAGCTACTTGGCGAGCAGGCCGAGCTTCTCGCGGCGCGCTGCGGCCGCCCGCTCGAGGTCCGCGCGGTATCGGCGCGCGAAAAAGGTCGCGATCGCGGTTTCGAACTCTCCGGTGTGCGCTGGCACGACGATCCCGCGGCCCTGGCCGGCGATTCCGACGTGGAGATCGTGGTCGAGCTGATCGGTGGCGACGAAGGCCCTGCGCGGAGTCTTTGCGAAGCCGCCCTCGATTCTGGCAAGCATGTGGTGACTGCCAACAAGGCGTTGATCGCACGCCACGGTAACGAACTCGCCGCCTTGGCTGAGGAGCGGGGCGCAGCGCTGGCCTTCGAGGCTGCGGTCGCGGGCGGTATTCCCATCGTCAAGGCGTTGCGCGAAGGGCTGGCAGCAAACCAGATTCAGCGCGTCTACGGCATCCTCAACGGCACCTGCAATTACATCTTGACCGCCATGGACGAGGCCGCGGCAGCAGGCCAGGAGGCGCAGTTCGCCGAGGTTCTGGCCGAGGCTCAGCGGCTCGGCTACGCGGAAGCCGATCCGGATTTCGACATCGACGGCGTCGACGCCGCCCACAAGCTAGCCATTCTCGCCGGCCTTGCGTTCGGCTGCCGGGTTGATTTCGACGCCGTCCATGTTGAGGGTATACGCCGGGTCACTGGCCTCGACATCCAATTCGCGGCCGAACTAGGCTATCGCATCAGACTGCTTGGTATCGCGCGCGTGGCCGAGGACGGGATCGAGCAGCGGGTCCATCCGGCCATGGTGCCGCTAAGCAGCCCCATCGCACAGGTCAACGGCGTGTTCAACGCCGTGGTGGCCGACGGAGACTATGTCGATACCGCGTTTTTCCAGGGCCGCGGCGCGGGCGAGGGGCCGACCGCGTCGTCGGTGGTCGCGGACATCGTGGATATCGCGCGCGGCATCCGGCTGCCCGCGTTCTCGCTTCCGGCGGCGCGGCTCGCAAGCCTGCCCGTGGTGCCCATCGAGGCCCGCGAAGGGGCCTATTACATCCGCCTCATGGTGGTCGACCGGCCGGGCGTGATCGCGGGTATCTCCGCGGCACTGCGCGACCAGAACGTCTCGGTCGAATCCATGATCCAACGTGCGCGCGCGCCCGGCGAACCGGTGCCGGTCGTGATGACGACCCACGATAGCGTCGAGGCCTCGGTGGGGCGAGCGATGGCGCAGATCGAAGCGCTTGATTCCGTGGTCGAACCGGCCCACCTGATCCGGATCGAAGACCTCTAGGGGAGCGCAGACGACGATGGCACTGGACCCAAACATCGCCTTTGACGCGGTCCGCGTCGCCGAGCGCGCGGCGCTCGCCTGTTCGCGCCTGATCGGCAAGGGCGACGAGGAGGCCGCCGACCAGGTAGCGGTCGACGCCATGCGCACGGTGCTGAACGAGCTGCCCATCGCGGGCAGAGTGGTGATCGGCGAGGGCGAGCGCGACGAGGCCCCCATGCTCTATATCGGCGAAGAGGTCGGCACCGGCGATGGCCCACGCATCGACATCGCGCTCGATCCGTTAGAGGGCACCACGATCTGCGCTACCGGTGGGCCTGGCTCGCTGGCGGTCATCGCGTTCGCCGAAGACGGCGGCTTTCTCCACGCACCCGACGTCTACATGGACAAAATCGCGGTCGGCGATGGCCTGCCGGACGGGATCATCGACCTCGACGAAGCGCCTGCGACCAACCTCGCAAATCTCGCCAGCGCCAAGGGCTGCGCGGTCTCCGACCTCACCGCTCTGATTCTCGCGCGCCCGCGTCACGACGAGCTGATCGCGAAGACCCGCGAGGCGGGAGCCCGGGTCCACCTGATCGGCGACGGCGACGTGGCGGGGGTCATTTCAACCACCCGGCTCAACCCCGAGGTCGATATCTATATGGGTATCGGTGGTGCACCCGAGGGCGTGCTCGCGGCCGCGGCCCTGCAGGCCATCGGTGGCCAGATGATGGGCCGCTTGCTGTACCGCAACGACGACGAAAGAGGCCGCGCCGAGCGCATCGGGATTAGCGACTTTGAGCGCAAGTACAGCATGGACGATCTCGCCCACGGCGATGTAGTGTTTGCCGCTACCGGCGTGACCACCGGCACCCTGCTCGACGGCGTGCAGGGTGAGGGCGGCCGTGCCACCACTCACTCCGTCGTCATGAGTTCCGCCACGGGCACGTTACTCAAGATCCGCGCCGAGCACAATTTTGCGCGCCAGGGCGGCGCCTGATCGATCGGTGGTGCGGCCGAAGGCCGGGCCCGCAAGGGCGGGCCGCCGCCACTGCGGCGCACCCACGTAGGCGCGCAGACCCTTAGGTCTGCTACCGTGAGCGATATAGATTGAACCCCCCTTCCCTTCCGTTACCCTGAGCCCCGGCGGCGAACGCGAGTGATGGTGGCATGAACGACAAATCTCAAGGCAGTTTTCTCGGCGTCTCCCGCTCGGTCAGCGGGCGGCGCTGGAAATCCCGGTTGAACGACGAGCGCGCTGCCCTCACACTTTCCCAGCGTCTCGACCTCCCCGAGATCGTCGGCCGGGTCCTGGCCGCCCGCGGGGTCGCGATCGACGATGGCGAACAGTTTCTCAATCCTACGCTCCGCGAGCTGCTGCCGGATCCCTTTCACCTGATCGACATGGAGCGGACCGCGGATCGCCTGGCGGGCGCTGTCATGGCGGGCGAGCTGGTCGCCGTGTTCGGCGATTACGATGTCGACGGGGCGACCTCCTCGGCGCTGCTCACGCGTTTTATCGAAGCCGCCGGTGGCCGGGTGACGGTCTACATTCCTGACCGCATGCGCGAAGGCTACGGCCCCAACGCGCCCGCGCTGCTCAAGCTCAAGGAGGAGGGCGCAGGCGTCGTCGTCACCGTCGATTGCGGCACCGCCTCCTATGAGGCCCTCGACGCCGCCGCCGAGGCCGGACTCGACGTCATCGTGGTCGACCATCACGTCGCCGAGCCGCAACTGCCGCGCTGCTACGCCATGGTCAACCCCAACCGGATCGACGAGCAGAGTCCCCACGGCCATCTGGCGGCGGTCGGCGTCGCGTTTCTCGTGATCGTCGCGGTCAATCGAACCTTGCGCGAGGCGGGCTGGTACGAAGATCGTCCCGAGCCCGGCTTGCTCGACTGGCTCGACATTGTGGCGCTGGGCACCGTGTGCGACGTGGTCCCCCTGCTCGGTGTAAACCGCGCTTTCGTCGCCCAGGGGCTCAAGGTCATGGCCCAGAGGGGCAACGCAGGGTTGGCCGCGCTCGCCGATGTCGGGCGCATCGATGGGCCGCCTACCACTTACCATGCCGGCTACGTGTTGGGGCCACGGGTCAACGCCGGCGGTCGGGTCGGCGAATCCAGTCTCGGCACGCGCCTGCTCTCTACCGCCGACCGCGACGAGGCGCTCACCATCGCCCACCGGCTCGACGAGTTGAACACCGAGCGCCGCGCCATCGAGGCCGTGGTGCTGGCCGAAGCCATCGAGCAGGCCGAACGGGCGCTCGAGCGCTCCGATGCGCCGATGCTTCTGGTCTCGGGCGCCGGGTGGCATGCGGGCGTCATCGGCATTGCGGCAAGCCGTCTGGTCGAGCGTTTCAACCGGCCGGCCGCCGTCGTGGCGCTCGATGCCGATGGCCTGGGCAAGGGCTCGGCTCGCTCTATCCCGGGGATCGACCTGGGAGCCGCGATCATCGCGGCGCGCCAGTCGGGTTTGTTACTGGCGGGGGGCGGTCATCCTATGGCCGCGGGCTTTACGGTCGAAGCCGACCGCCTCGACGCGCTCGCGGCCTTTCTGTCCGAGCGTCTGGCCGGCGCCGACCCGTCGCTGGGTCATGCCCGCGCGTTGGGCGTCGATGCAGCACTTGGTGTCGGGGCCGCGACGGTCGAGCTGGTTGAAACCGTCGCCCGGGTCGGTCCTTTCGGTAGCGCCAACAAGGAGCCCCGCTTCGTCATCGCGAGCGCACGGGTGATCAAGGCCGACGTGGTGGGCGAAAAGCACGTCCGCGCTATCCTCGGCGGCGGCGTGGGCGAGGCTGGCAACTCCCGGCTCACGGGCATCGCCTTTCGCAGCCTGGAAACCCCGGTCGGCGAAGCTCTGCTCACCAACGACGGCGAGCCGCTCCACGTTGCCGGGCATTTACGCGTCGACCGCTGGCAGGG
The DNA here is from genome assembly GCA_963694715.1 of Alphaproteobacteria bacterium. GTDB lineage: Bacteria > Pseudomonadota > Alphaproteobacteria > UBA828 > JAPUJA01 > CAVOEB01. The sequence goes on from CAVOEB010000024.1 coordinate 30,220, forward strand.
TGTGGAACGCGTCCAACTCCTGATTGACGACGTAGCGAAGACGGAGTAGGGCAAAATTCTGATGAGCTTGTATCATCAGATTCTCGCAAGCTAGCGCCTGTCGCTTATGCGGCGCTAGCCCGCGCGGCGCTTGAGCACGATCAGATAATCTTAGTAGCGATTGAAACCCGCTTAGCTTTACTAGGTAAAGCTAAGCGGGTTTCGAGTTAACGCTAGCCTCGGCCGGGCCTGAGCCCGGGCGGGGATATATCGTGCGAAACGGTCAGGCGGCGCGGCGTGACTTGCGGGGGCCGCCTGAGGGACGTCGATTGCGGCCGGAGCGCCCAGGCTTCTGGCCGCTCTTGGCCTTCGGCACATAGTGGGCGGGTTCGCCGCCGGCGACGTTGAGCCGGCCTCGGGTCAGGGACTCGATAGCGCGCAAAAAAGCCTGCTCGCTCGGGTCGCACAAGGCGATTGCCACGCCCGACGCACCGGCACGCGCCGTGCGCCCGATCCGGTGGACATAATCCTCAGGAACGTTGGGCAGCTCGAAGTTGATGACGTGAGTTACGTCGTTGACGTCGATGCCGCGCGCCGCGATATCGGTCGCAACCAGAACCCGCACGCGGCCTTTACGAAAGCCGTCGAGCGCACGCTGGCGGGCGCCTTGCGATTTGTTGCCGTGAATCGCATCGGCATGGATGCCGATCTTGTTGAGATGCTCCGCGACCCGGTTGGCGCGGTGCTTGGTCCGCGTAAACACGATGGTCCGCTCGATCGCGGGATCGAGCAGGATCTTGGCGAGCAGGGCGCGCTTTTCGTCCGCTGCGACGAAGAATACGCGTTGATCAACTTTCTCCACGGTGGTCGCGGTCGGGGTCACGGCGACCCGGATCGGCTGGTGCAGGATATCGCCCGCGAGGCCCGTGACCGCCTCGGGCATGGTCGCGGAGAAAAACAGGGTCTGGCGCTCGCGCGGCAGGGCGGAGACGATCTTTCGCACGTCGCGGATGAAGCCCATATCGAGCATGCGGTCCGCTTCGTCGAGCACGAAATGCTCGATCGCGCCAAGTTTCACATGGCCCTGGTTCATGAGGTCGAGCAGGCGGCCCGGCGTTGCGACAATGATATCCACGCCGCGCCTCATCGCATCGACCTGAGGCTTCTGGCCGACGCCGCCGTAGATGACGGCCTGGCGGAGTTTGAGGTGACTCCCGTAGGTCTTCAGCGCCTGTTCGATCTGGATCGCAAGTTCGCGTGTTGGCGCCAGGATCAGCGCCCGCGCGGCGCGCGCCGGGCTCTGCTCCGAGCGCGCGGCAAGTGTCTGGAGGATGGGAAGCCCGAACGCGGCGGTCTTGCCGGTTCCCGTCTGGGCGATACCGAGCAGGTCCTTGCCCGCCAGAAGATGCGGGATCGTCTGTTTCTGAATCGGGGTCGGGCGGTCGTAGTTTTCTTCGCGGAGCGCGCGAAGCAGGGGCTCGTGAAGTCCGAGCTCTGAAAATTCGTTATGGCTCACAAATGTACCTTCTACCGGGGCGCGGCGAATCGCGAATCGCGAAACACAGGACTAACCGGTTGCAACGTTCCGGGCGCGGCCGGAACGGGCGGTGTGATGGAATTGTTCTCGGGATTCTAAGGCGCTGCCTATAGACCGGCTGCGATTCGCGCGATCGCGAGACAAGAATGAAGCCCTCATATGGCGGCTCGGTGGGAGGTTGTCAACCTGTAGCGCGCTGGCGTGGATCATAAAAGCTTACGACCAGCAGGCGCAGCGAAGTGGCCGTAGGCCAAGACCGCGGCGGCGGTCCGCCGCTTATGCGGCGCGCCCGCGCAGGCGTGGACCCCTCAAGGCCCACTGCCGTGAGCGACAAAGCTGAGTCCTATCCCCCATCTGCTTCCAGGTATTCCCGGATCGGCGCGGTAGCGTCGGGCTCGCCCGCAAGCTCGGCTTGCGCGAATTCGATGATGCATTCCTCGTGGCGGGTAAGGCGCGCGAGCGCCGCGCGGTCCTCGGCCGGTCCCTTGGTCTCCAGGGCGCAAAATTCGTTCACGTAGGGCGAGAAGTCCTTGACCATCCGAGCCATGTAGCCGGTCCAGCTTTCCGCCCCGTGATCCGCGACCATGGGTGCGGCCTGCGGTCGGAGCGTGGCCTCGTCGCGCACGGGCAAGCCGTGGCGCTCGATCAATGGGCGGAGCGTTTCCGCGGTGCACCGCTCGAGCCGGGAGAGCAGGGCAAGTTTTCCCGCCGTGCCCGGCTCGTCGAAATGGGGTGCCAAGTCGGCGAAATAGGTTTCGCCCTTGATCTCGCCTTCAAACGCCTGCAACAGACGGTCGAGATAGGCGCGCTCTGGTTGGGCTTCGTTCGCCATCACTTCCTCCGATGTATTTGCCAACTCAGACTAGAGTGAAACCCGACCACGTGGAAGCATCCGGTTCTCATAAGCCCGCGACTGCGGGCCGTCGCTTGTGCGGCGAAAGCCTGCGTGGCACGGTGAACGCAGCTTGGCAAAGCCAAGCGTAAGAGCTCCTACCCAAAAAATGCGAAGCAGCGGGTTTCGATGCTTTCGCGCGGTGCCGCGCGAGGCGGGCTCGCAGGATCCTCGAATGCCGTGTGGACGCTCCAGCGGGCAACGCCGCTCTGTTCCGAATCAAACGTCTTGATCAACAGCGCCTCGTCCCACGCCATGGCGGGAAAATGAATCCAGCGATGGTCCGGGTTGTGGCGCACCAGCGTCAGCTCGCCGATCCGGTCCGCCGCGCGGCGCTCGCTCGCCACGAGATCGTCCGCAACAATGCTCCGCGCGTCGCACATCGTAAGCGGCCAGGTCAGCACCGGGCCCTTCGCGGGCCGCCAGACGTTCACGATGGCGAAGCGGTTTGCGAGCAGGGCTTTTGCCTCCTTGCCCATCAGGTCGCACACCCGCTGCGGCCCCGAGGCTTCGGTGTAATCGTTATGGACCACGTTGGTCGGCTCGCGACTCTGGCGCTTCTCGCGCACCGTGGCCGTACCGCCCCGCCAGGTGTGATCGAACACCACGACCCGCACCGCGCCCGTCGCCGCCATGACGAGGCGCTTGACCTCCGGCTCGTAGACGCTGGTCACGGCTGCGTTGTCGTAAAAATCACCCACCGCCGATTCGTGGGAGACCAGCGAAAAACCCTCAATGTCGAGCGAGGTTTCCTCGCCCAGGGCGCGTCCGTCCGCGATCTTGACGCTGTGTTCCTCGAACAGGCCTTCGAGCTGTAGCTCGGCGTCCGCCCCGCCTTCGGACGCGTAATAGACCGGCTTCTCTTGTCTCGGCGCAACATAACGCAACACCCCGCTGGTCGGATGCGGCACGTAGCCAGCGCCAATCGAATCGAGAGGAAAAAATGTGTCGCTCATGGTCCTAGGATAGCACGACGTAGCGCGGCGACCGTTCGCGTTCGCGATAGACGCCGGCACCGCCGATGCGCACGGCGTTGTAGATCAAAAATTGTTCCCATGAACTAACGTTGGCCGCCTTCATGGCGATGCGCATGAGCTTGTCGGCGAAGCGCCGGTCCTCCGATCGCGCTTCGCCGCCGCCGAGGTCCTGCCATGCGATGTAGAGAAAACCGTGGACGATGGAGGCTTCTAGATGAGGCCCGACCTGACTGATCAGGGGGCGCGTAGGTGCGAGGGTCGAGGCGAGATCGGTCAGCATGCCCTAGGGTACCGTAGGCGTGTGCGCCACACCGTCGAGCTTAAAGTCCACCGCATAAGGCTGGGCGATGAGGAACTACGCAGCCTTGCCTTCGCGCCGTACCGCCTCGATCGCGCGCATCAGGTAGAGCGGCGTGGCGTAGTCGAAATCCGCAATCTCCGGCCACGCGCCTTGCGGGTAAGGGCTCTAGAAGTCCGGCGTATAGGGTTCCATCACGCAAACGGCCTCACGCGCCCGCGATAAACGCCCGCAAGATCGCGTTGAATTTTTCGGGGTGCTCCCAGAACATCATGTGCCCGCCCAGCACCTGAACCTACGCGTTGGGCCAATTCTTCTCGATGTAGGGTTTAGCCACCTCCCCCCAGTGCTCGGCGACGACGAACAGCGACGGGCGCGCGCCGTTGAGCTGGGTCGCCTCCGGGCGGTAGTTGGCGAACATGAGATGGGTATAAAGCGCGGTCGCTGCCCACTGAGGCGTGGTCTCGGACTGGGCGACGATCCAGTCGAGCTCTTCGGGTGCGAACTCGCGCTGAGCCATCACGTTCTCGGTATACCAGCGCACCACCTCGCGTAAAGACGCCCGCGGCGTCATCGCCATGATGCCTCCGGAGATATCGGCGAGCGAGCCTTCGACCCAGTCGCTCTCGTCGGTCGAGAGCAGCTTGGGCGGCAGGTCGATATCGACATGGGCCTTGACCCGATCGAGCCCCGCAAGGCGGATATAGCCCAGCGTCTCCGCTGCGCCCGACGTGGCTTATGCCACCGTCTATCCCTCGACGGGCACTTGTGTCGAACTGCAAAGCGGCGAGGGCGAGGCCGTCGTTCACGCCACCAGCTTTGAGCAGAACCCGACCCAGCATGGAACTCATGAACCGCCTGGCCGCGTTGCCACTGATCGAGGCCCGTGGGGCGGCCCTGTCGCGCTGGGAGCCGGCGATCCCGCTCGATCGCTGTCCGCGCCGGCTGCTCTAGGGGCTCACGCCTTTTTTATAGTGGGTAAAAACGCCTCGTCGGTTCGTCTTGATTTTGCCGGGCGCTCCGGCTAGATACAGGCGCAGTGCGACCCCGTCGTCTAGAGGCCTAGGACTCCACTCTTTCACAGTGGCAACACGGGTTCGAACCCCGTCGGGGTCGCCACTTCGATGTCCGTTTAAGAATCCATTTTCTCCATAAATTTCTCGAGCTCCTCGGCGGGCATTTTCACCGAGTATTCGGCGCTGGGAAAACGGCCGTCTTTGGCTTCCTTGTCGAATGCTTTCAGGCAGGTCAGGCGCTCGTCTTTGATCTGTTGCTCAAGGCGACGGAGGTTTCCATACTCCTTCACATGGCGCGGCGCTTTTTCGTTTTGACCGCAGAGGTCTTTGGTGAAGAGGAACGTCACGTCGGCACCGGAGCCGGCCCCGATTGATGTGGTCAGCAACTTCGTGCGCTTGTTGATTTCCGCGACCACTTCCTCTGCGGACACTTCGAGTTCCACGGCAAAAGCCCCGGCGTCTTCCAGGCGGCAAACCTGACTGAAGAGGTCGATCCCTTCTTCTGCGGTTTTGCCAAATGCCCGCAGGCCACCGATGTAGGTACTGATACGCGGCACCAACCCCAGATGGCCCATCACCGGGATATCTCTGTTAGCCAGCATCTCCACAACATTCAGACTGGCGCAGGTGTAGACCGCGTCGGCGCCCAGTTCCATGCACTTGAAAGCGGCGCGTAAAATTTCATCGTTGGTCACATGGTCGGTGAGTAGCGTGACGCCGGTAATAAACGTGTGGGGCGCGCCTGCGCGCACGATCTCCACATCGCAGTCATCGACACTGAGCATGTCGATACCCGCCGATTCCGCAGCGACCGCTTCATCGAGGCTATCTGCGGTCACCTGGGTGAGTTTGCTTTTGCCCTTATGATTCAGCAGATCGTAGACCGTCCAGTTGCGCTTTCCGAATTGACCACCAAAAGTGTAAATATTTTTCATTCTTAGCTCTTTCCTTGTGGACGATTCCCATCAGACCGGCGGCCGCTCGCCCGTCCAGGGTCGGGCGCGTTCGAGCGCGGCGCCGATCCGCAAGACCGTTGCTTCGTCGTAGCGCCGCCCGACGATCTGAGCCGCCGTGGGTAAGCCGTCACGGGAGAAGCCCGAGGGCACCGAGAGTGCGGGGCATTGGCCGAGCATATTGAACGGCATGGTCATCACCATGCCGAGAAAGCGCCCGGCCTCGTCGGTCTTGTTGAAGTCGCGGTCGGTCAGCTCGACGGCGGGTGCGGGCAGGCGCACGGTCGGGCAGAGCAGGGCGTCGAAGCGCTCGAAGACGGCGCGTAATGACTCCCACTGGCGGGTGCGCACGAGCTCGGTCCGGCGCAGCTCGACCGCGCTGGTGCGGTTGCCGATCTCGATCAGGCTGACTACCGCCGGGTCCATCTGCTCGCGCCAGGCGTCGAGATGCTCGCCGAAGCAGAGCGCCATCAGCACCGCCCAGTGGGTTATGAAAGTGTCGACCAGCGAGCGGTCCCAAGGGAGGGCAACCTCCTCGATTTCGGCTCCAGCGTCGCGCAGCGCGGACGCCGAGGCGGCGAGGTTGGCGGCCACGTCGTCGTCGACGGCGAAGAAGCCGAGATCGGGACTGAGTGCTATTTTCAAGCCTGCAACGTCGCTGGGGATGGGCAGTGCGGGCGCCGCCTCACCGGCGGGGCGGCGGGGCAGGGACAGGATATCACGCTCGTCGGGGCCTTCGGTGACCGAGAGGAAGAGCGCGGCGTCGTCGATGGTCCGCGCCAGCGGGCCGAAGTGGCAGTACTGCTCGAAGACCGTGGGCAGGATCGCAAGCGGGATACGCCCGAGCGAGGGTTTAAGCCCGACGCAGCCGCACATCGCCGCCGGGATACGGACCGAGCCGCCGGCGTCCGAGCCCTCGGCCAGCGCAACACAACCGGTCGCGACCGCTGCGGCCGAACCGCCCGAGGAGCCGCCCGGCGTGCGCTCGGGGTTCCAGGGGTTGCGGCTTATGCCCCAGAGCGGGCTCTGGGTAAAGCCCGAATGGGCGAACTCAGGCGTCGTGGTCTTGCCCACCAGGATCGCGCCCGCGCCAAGCAATCGTTCGACGATGGGGGCGTCGTGATCGGGCACCCAATGTTCAAAGATCTTCGAGCCCAGCGTCGTGGTCTTGCCCGCGGTGGGTGTGAGGTCCTTGATCGCGATGGGCAGACCATGCAGAGGACCCAGCGCCTCGCCCGCGCTGACCGCGGCTTCCGCGTGCTTTGCGGCGGCCCTGGCCTCGTCCGGGTAAGTGAAGCAAAAGGCGTTGAGCGCGGGATCGACCTGCTCGATGCGGGCCAGGGCGTTTTCGACCAACTCGATGGGCGAAAGCGTTCTGGTACGAATGCGCGCGGCCAGTTTGGTTGCGGGCGTGTAGAGGAGATCGAGATCGACGGCCATCCGGGATAATGGCGCTCAGCCCTCGGTTTGACCAGCTTCGGCGATCAGCCAGTCGCGAAAGGCGCGGACCTCGACACGCTCGCGGGCACGGGGCGGGGCGGTGAGGTAATAGTTGAAGAGCTCAAGCCGGGTCTCGAAGGGCTGGGCGAGGCGGCCCGCCGCGAGATCGTCGCCGATCAGGGCGGGGCAGCCCAGTTCGACGCCCTGGCCGTCGATCGCCGCCTGGGTGCGCACGTTGGTATCATCGATCACCACATGCTGGCGGGGGCTAAGCCCCTCGACGCCCGCCAGCGTGAGCCAGTCGGCCCAGCGGTCGTCGTTCTCCTCGTGGAGCAGCACGTGATGTGCGAGATCCCTGGGCTTATGCAAAGGCGGATCGCCGGCGAGAAGATCGGGATGGCAGACCGGCGCGAGATCGCCCTCGACGAGCTTGACGGCGTTCGAATTCACGGCGGTCGAGGGGCGCCATTCTATTGCCAGATCAATATCTTGCGCGGCGAAATTCGCGGGGTGATTCGTGTGATGGAGCTTGAGTTCCACATCAGGGTGGCATTGCCAGAAGCGGCCGAGGCGGGGCGAGAGCCACTTGAGCGCAAAATAGGGCCGGAGCGAGACCGTGAGCGGTGTGGCCTGGACTTCGTCGCGGATCTCTTCGACGGCTTCACAGAGCCGGGTCAGGGTCTCGCCGGCAGCATTGGCCAGGCGCTGGCCGGGTGTGGTGAGGGCGAGTTGGCGGCGGTCGCGGCGGAACAGGCGGACGCCGAGTTCTTCCTCGAGCCCGCGGATCTGGTGGCTCACGGCAGAGGGGCTGACAGAGAGTTCCTTGGCGGCACGAGAAAATCTCATGTGCCGTGCGGCGGATTCGAAGCTTCGAATAGCAGTTAGAGGCAATCGAGAAGGAGTCATAGGGGGCCTGTAAGATGAATCCATTTCAACGATAGGTGAAAAAGCTGCGTTTGTCATGCGACCAGCTTGCATCTAGCCTTCTCCGATCCGGCCATGACGAAGCTGGGCGAGGAGCAGGAAGGAAGCAACGATGAACGCAACGGACGTGATAGCCCGCGCGGACGAACTGACCCGCAACACGGAGACGAGCGGTCTGCTGCACGGGCTCCTGCGCGAAGCCTATGTCAGCGAAGACTTCTTCCGGCGTGAGCAGGAAACGCTGTTCCGCCAGGGCTGGGTGGCTTGTGGGCTTTGCCCACGAGATCGCCAAGCCCTGGGACGTGCGCCCGGTGAGCGTGGGCGGCATGCCGGTGCTGCTGGTGCGCGAGAGTGGCGGCGAGGTGCGCGCGTTTCACAATGTCTGCCGCCATCGCGGCGCGACGCTCGTGGAAAAGCCCTGCTCGGGCCAGCGTTCGATGGTCTGTCCCTACCATCACTGGAGTTACGACCTGAGCGGTCGCCCGCGCGCGACGCCCCATTTCGGCGGCTTCGGGGAACAGAAGGTCGAGGGCTTCGACAAGAGCGAGTGGGGCCTCAAGCCGGTGCGCGTGGGCGTCTGGCACGACTGGATCTTTGTCAATCTCGACGGCGAGGCGCCGCCCTTCGAGGAGCATTGCGCGCCTTTGGGCGAGTTGATCGGCGGGGACGACCCTGACCCCGCTCGTCACCATCGACCTCGGCGTCGTGAAGGCGAACTGGAAGCTCTTGATGGAGAACTTCATCGAGCTTTACCACGTGCCGTTCGTTCATCCCGAGACGACGGAGGGCCAGCCGCTCGAGGGCCATTACCCGGTGATAAACGGCGGTTGCCTAGGCGCCGCGGTCGATGTCGGCGACGGCAGGGGCGGGCCGGCGGCGGACCATCTGAACTTAAGCTCGCGCTATCTCACGCTGTTTTCCAGCTTCGTGCTGGGTGTCTACATGCCCGACCAGATGGGCGTGCATCTGAACGAGCCGGTCGGCCCGGGCGAAACCCGCCAGCGCCGGGCGATTTACGCCATCGGGGAGGCAAGCCACTTCGACGACGCGCAAATCGAGGCGTTGCGCGAGTTGTGGCGCGCGGTGCATAAGGAAGATCACGCCATTGTCGGGCGCATGCCGCAGGGCCGCGCCTCGCCGGTGACGGATGAAGGCGGGGTGCTTTCGCCCCACTGGGAGACTAGCGAGCGACGCTTTCAGCAGATGGTGCTCGAGGCCGTTCGATAATGACAAAAAGAGGAGGAATTGATCCGTGGCAGGGAAGCAGGAATTCCGTTTGGCACACACAATGATTCGGGTGCGCGACCTAGAAAAATCCATGGCCTTTTACACCGGGCCGCTGGGCATGACCGTGCTGAGCAATACGGACTATCCGGACGGAAAATTCACTAACGTGTTCGTGGGCTACGGCGACGAGAACAGCAGCGCCGTGGTCGAGCTGACCCACAATTGGGACCAGGCGGAGCCTTACGACCTCGGCACGGGCTGGGGCCACCTCGCCATCGAGATGGGCGACATTTATGCGGCCTGCGAGGAGATGGCGACGATGGGCGCCACGGTGAGCCGCCCGCCAGGGCCGATGATGCACGGCACCACCCACATCGCCTTTGTCGAAGACCCGGACGGCTACAAGATCGAGCTGATCCAGACGGGCACCGGGTCCCGCTAGAGCGCATTTTCAGCCATCGAGGCGTCCGGTGCCGCGGGTTAAGCGCAACAAAAAGGGCGCGGAAACGAATTTCTTCGCCCTTACCGTAAAGGGCTCCCTTGGCGGGGGCTCTGCTTATCCCGCTCGTCTCCCGTTTACTCGTTCGCGCTGAAGGAACTGCGGTAGCCTTCGTTAACGAGGCCGCCCATGATCGAACAATCGACCGCCTAGTTGACGTCGACCGTGGTTTCCATCAGGTCGAGCTTGATCCACCGCTCGTTGATGTCGGCGACGGTCTTGACCAGGCCGCCGTTGGCTTGATCGAAGGGCGGAGCGCCGTCGAGCACGCCGCAGAAACGCGCCGCCTCGTCGAAGTCGTACATGTACAGCCCGCCGACGATTTCCTTGCCGTTGCTCGAGACGACCCAGCCGATATCCTCGATCGGCCACTGCAGGTAATCGGAGAAGATCAGGTTGACCTTCGCGACATGCTGGTTCCAATACGCGCGTGCATCCCAATCGACGCGCATCATATCGACCGCCGCGCCACGCCGGTCGGCAATGAAGTCCTTGGACGTGTAGATCGAGTCCGCGAACATGGCGTTCTTGAGATACATGGGCTCGATCGAGGTGGTGGCGACACTGGAGCCCTCGAGATTGGCCTGCACCGAAGAGGACCAGGGCTCGTAGACGTAGCCCGCGGCTTCGTCGGCGTTGAGGTTGACCCACTCGACGTCGTCGGGCGTGACGCCGACGGAATCGAGCCGGACGCCCATCAGCAGG
>CAVOEB010000025.1:0-40437 GCA_963694715.1 Alphaproteobacteria bacterium
TATCCGTTCATTTTTGCGCGGAAATGAAGTTGCGTGCGGCTTCTTTGGTGGGCACGGATGTCGCTGCCGTCGATAAAGGTCGCGGTTCCGGGCCGTTCTTTCCATTCGGTGAAATTTAGTCGATGTCTCTAATCATTCTTTACATCCTAGCGGGGTTAGGAACGCTCGCGGCGTCCGCAGCGTCCGGGCCTCTGGGACGCTGGCTGGGCATCATCGATTATCCCGACGGGCTTCGAAAGGAGCATCCCGCGCCGGTGCCTTTGACCGGCGGGTTGGCGGTTGTGTTTCCCTTCCTGTGCGTCCTGGCTTATCTCGCCCTCGTAGAGGCAGACTACCAGCTTTACGGCACTCTCGTAGTAGGGGGGGCGTGTTTTGTGGTTTTGGGGTACGTGGACGATCGTCATCATCTGCGACCGACGTCTCGTCTTTTTTTGTCGGTCATAATTTGTGTAGCCATTATGAATATTCAACCGGACATGGTTATCGAAAATCTCCATTTTACCGTCGGCTCCGGCTCGCTATCGTTCCCTAGTTGGGATCTCGTGTTCACGATTATTGTTCTGGTCGGCTTCGTGTACGCCTTCAACATGACGGACGGCATTAACGGTCTGGCTATCGGAATTGCCTTGGTCTGGGTGATCCTGCTGTCTTTCTACGCGCCCCCGGAAGTTGTTCCGCTCCTTATCGTTCTAGGCACCGGGTTGCTCATCGCGCTTGCGTTCAATATGGCGGGACGGCAATTTCTGGGAGATTCGGGCACCTATGCGCTCAGTATCGTCATCGCTTTGCTCTCCATCTATGTCTACAACCGCTCGGGTCAGACGCTTCCCGCGGACGTCATTGTCGTGTGGTTCATAATCCCGGTCGTAGATTGCCTTCGATTAATGCTCACCCGCTCTCTTGATGGCTGCTCCCCACTGTCCCCCGACCGAAACCACCTTCACCACCAGCTGTGTCGCTTAATGTCGGCGCGGTGGGTACTTGTTTGCTATCTGCTTCTCATTGCTCTTCCGGGCGTCTTGACGGCCTGGCTACCAGGATTGACCTTACTCTGGCTGGGTATGACCCTCGCCGCATATGGTTCTATGCTGGCCTTGGCGCGACGCCGACATTACCTCCGCCAAGGATCTTGACAGGGACGTGGCGTGCTCGTTCGCTTAGTCGAAACTCTGCTCTTTCCACCGTTCAGCCTTATCCTGCTTGGTCTGGCGGGTGTGCTGATCATGCGGTTTAACCGCCGGCTTGGCGCGTGGACCGTGGTGCTTGCGTTTGCCGTGCTCTACATTGCCAGCACGCCGCTCGTCGAAAATCTACTCGTTCGCTCGCTGCAGACTGTAGCGCCGCTCGAATCCGTGGCTATGCTCGAACCAGCGGAAGCCATCGTCGTGCTTGGCGCGGGCGCTTATCGGAACGCCCCCGAATACGGCGAGCCAAGTTTGGGCGGAAGCGCACTCGAACGCCTGCGCTACGGTGTCTGGCTGCATCGCCGGACCGGAATCCCGATCCTGGTGACCGGTGGTACGCCCTTGGGTGTCCCACCGCCCGAGGCCGATATCATGGCTCGGATCCTGCTGGACGATTATGGCATAGCAGCGCGCTGGGTCGAAAACCGTTCGGGTAATACCCGGCAGAATGCTCTCTACAGTGCGGAAATCCTGTTGGAATCGGGAATCTCGACCATCGCGCTCGTCACCCACACCATCCACATGCCACGGGCACGCAGCGCCTTCGAGAATGCGGGGCTCTCCGTAATTCCGGCAGCAACGAAGTATTCCGGGACCGGCGGGATCGCGATCTTGGATTTTTTTCCGAAGGCATCCGCGTTGTCGTCGACCGCCAACTCGCTTCACGAGTGGTTGGGCCGGGCCTGGTACGAAATTTCCGACTGAGGGCCGGGGTCGAGGCTGAAATGACAGGCGAAATTTACCAGTGGGAGTCGTCTAAATAGCCCCGGAATTCGGGAATTTTAGGCCAACGGTCAGGTATTTAAGATAAATTGGTGCCTTTACTGCCCATGGAATTCTTTCCGAGCGCACGTAATGTGCTTGGATTAGCGCCTGCCGGGCGGAAAATTCTCCTTAGCCGTCAAAAATTACCCTGGAATCCGACTCAAAATTTTGGGCAAGTTCGCAACGAAGCCCGAACCAAGGATTAGCCCGGCCGTCGTAGAATGAAGCCATGAAAATTTGTGGTTTTTTTCCATCGTTACCGGATCGCCGGATGTCGCTGTGACCGCCATCAACGCGGACATTTCCAAAGTGGCATAAGACATGAACTTATGGATAATCTTCGCATCGATGGAGCAGGCGTCGGTCTCGATCTATCCCAGATCGCGGATGACGTAATCACCGGCATCGAGCAGGTCGATCTCACCGGCACGGGCGATAACAGCCTCACCCTTGCGCCCACCGACCTGCTCAGCCTGTCCGATACCTCCAACACTCTCACGGTCATCGGCGACGCGGGCGATTCGATCTCCACCAACGATTTTGGCTGGACCAGCCAGGGCGCGGTCGCTGTGGGCGACACTTTCTTCAATTCCTACGCCCAGGGTCTCGCCACCCTGCTCGTTGACCAGGATATCGATCAAACGGGCATTCTGTCCTGACGGTCCGCCTCCGGTCGCGATTTCCCTTCCCCGGATCGCCCTCTGCCTGCTAAATATTCGAACAGCGGCGTTGGGGCGTGGCCAAGTGGTAAGGCAACGGGTTTTGATCCCGTGTATCCCAGGTTCGAATCCTGGCGCCCCAGCCAGCCGGCCTATGACGCTCAATACCGGCCCCACCCCGTGACACTGGAGGAAAATCTGCATGGGCCGTCTCCTTGCAGCCTTCGCCCTGGGCGTCGCCCTCTTGCTCGCGGCCGCGCCGCAGGCCCTCGCGGGCGAGATCTTCGACGATACTCTTGCCAGTGGCGAGCTCGTCGTCGGCACCTCTCCCGATTACCCTCCGCTCAGATTCTGTAGCCCTGACGGCGCCATCAAGGGCGCCGAGATCGATCTTGCCCAGCGGATCGCAGCGGCTATGGGGGTCAATTTGCGCGTCGTCGACTGGCCGTTCTCCGAGCTGCTGCCTGCGCTCGAGGCGGGCGAATTCCATATGGTGATTTCCGCGCTCACCATGACGCCCGGGCGCAACACCCGGGTCGCCTTTGTCGGCCCCTATCCGATCTCGGGCCAGAATATCCTCGGGCACGAGGAACGGGTCGCTGGCGTACGCAGTTTCGCCGACATGAATCGGCCCGATTGTTCCATCGTGGTCGCGCTGGGAACGACCAGAGAAACCGCCGCCAACCAGATCTTACCCCGGGCCGAGATCATCGTTGCCCAGTCCCCCGACGTCGCGCTCCACATGCTGCGCAGCTCTGAGGTCGATGCCCTGATGGCCGACCAACCCTACGTCCCGGTCGCCGAACACCGCCACAAGAGCGAGGGTCTGGCCAAGGGCGATAGGCCCTTCACCTTCGAACCGCTGGGCATCGCCGTGTCGCCCGACGATTCCCTGCTCATCAACTGGCTGCAAGATTTTCTGCTCGCCTTCGAGGGCAGTGGCCAGCTCGATGCGCCGTTCGAAGGCTAGTTCAAAAATCTGCCCGCGCAGGACATTGCGCTCTAGGCTCGCGCGAGCTACTTCTTCTTCGCCGTTCCGTCCTCATACCAGCCGGAGCCCACGTAGCGGCCGTCATGGCCCGCATCGACCATCTGGCGCAACAGGGGGCGGGAATGAAAGCGCGGCCCGTAGGCGTCCTCCAGAATGCCCTGGACCTTGAGCGAGAGGCTGTTTTTGGTCAGGTCCATCAACTGAAACGGGCCGATCGGGTGGCCCAGCCCCAGGCGGCACGCGGTGTCCACGTCCTCCGGCGTCGCCACGCCTTCCTCGACCAGGCGCACCGCCTCGATCAGCAGGGCGTGGAGCACCCGGTTTACGGCGAACCCCACCACGTCCTTGATCTTGATCGGTTCCTTGCCGATCGCCCGGCAGAACGCCATGGCCGTCTCGAAGTCCGCCTCGTCCGTTTCGCGCTGGGGGATCACTTCGACCAGCTTCATGCGCGAAACCGGCGAAAAGAAGTGCGTGCCCATGAAGCGGCCGCGCCGCTCGGCTGAAAAATTGGCTGACAGGCTCAGAATCGAGATCGTCGAGGTATTGCTGGTCACGATGCAATCGGGCCGGCACAGAGCGTCGAGCTGGCGGAAAATCGTGCCTTTCACGCCCGCGTCTTCGACCGCCGCCTCGATCACCATGTCGCGGTCGTTGAAATCGTCGAGGCTCGCGGTCGTCGCGAGGTTGGCGAGCGCCGTGTCTCTTTGCACCGCCTCGTAGAAACCGCGCTCCACGCCCTTGTCCAGGATCTTGCCCATCCGCTCGTGAAGCGAGCCCGTCGCCGCCTCGTCGGTGTCCTGCACGATCACGTTGCGGCCCGCCAGCGCGCTGACAAGCCCGATCTCCGAGCCCATCATCCCCGCGCCCACGACGCCGACCTTGCTGATCTCCCGGGTCATTTTTTTCTCCTAGAGCGAATTGAGATTGTCTCGAATTGCTAGAGGCTGCGACTGCAGCCTGCCGCTACTGTGGCGCACCCGCGTAGGCGCGGACCATCAGGCCCGCTGCCGTGAGCGAAAAGAATCTAGAGCGGATCCGACCGAGAAATTACCGTTCTAAAACCACTCGTCTTGCATCTCGAGAGTCGTTGCGTCGAGGCCCGCCAGCAGCGCGCATTGCTGCCCGGTCTTGGGCAGCTCCCAGCGGAAGATATAGCGGCAGGCCTGCAGCTTGCCGGCGTAGAAATTAGCGTTCTTGCCGCTCGCACCGGTGGCACGCGCCGCGGCCACGACCGCTTGTCTTAGCCAGGTCCAGGCGATCACGACCTGACCCAGCGTGTCGAGATAGAGCGTCGCGTTGGCCAGTGCCAAATCGATCTCGCCGCCGTCCTTCGCCGCCAGCAGCGCCCACGTCGTCTCCTTGACGCATTCAAGCGCATCCGCAAGCTCGCCCGCCATGGCGCCCAGCGCGTTGTCGCCGCGCGCCTCCTCGATGGTGTCCTCGATCGCGGTCGCGAGCGCCGTGAACGCCGCGCCGTCCTCCATCCCCACCTTGCGCCCCAGCAGGTCGAGGGCCTGGATCCCCGTGGTGCCCTCGTGGATCGCGTTCAGCCGGTTGTCGCGGAGATACTGCTCGACGGGAAAATCCTTGGTATAGCCGTAACCGCCCAGCACCTGCACCGCGTGGCTGTTGGCCAGTGTGCCGTACTCCGCCGGATAGCTCTTCACGATGGGCGTCAGCACGTCGAGCAAGAGGCCCGCGCGCTTACGCGCCGCCGCGTCGGGCGCGGTCTTCTGTTCGTCGACCAGCGAGGCGGCGTAGAGAACCAGCGCCAGCGAACCCTCGGCATAGGCCTTCTGGGCCAGCAGCATGCGCTTGATGTCGGCGTGTTCCACGATGGCCACGGGCGGGCTGTCCGGGTCCTTGTTGCTTGGCAGGCGGCCTTGCGGGCGCTCGCGTGCATAGGCGAGCGAGGCGCTATAGCCGCAGCAGGCGAGCACCGCGCCACCCAGCCCGATGCCGATGCGCGCTTCGTTCATCATCGAGAACATGTAGAACAGTCCGCGGTGGGGCTCGCCGATCAACCAGCCCAGGCAATCGTCGTTCTCACCGAAATTGACTGGGCTCGAGGTGTTGCCGTGCCAGCCCATCTTCTCGAGCATGCCCGTCATAACCACGTCGTTGGGCTCGCCCGGCTCGCCGCCTCTATCGAGCCGGTAGCGCGGCACGAGGAAGAGCGAGATGCCCTTGGTGCCCTGTGGTGCGCCCTCGATGCGGCCCAGCACCATATGGATAATATTTTCGCTCAGCTCGTGCTCGGCGCAGGAGGTAAAGATCTTCGCACCCTTGATCCGGTAGCTACCGTCGCCACTGGGCGTCGCCTTGGTGCTGAGGTCGGCAAGCCCGCTGCCCGCCTGGGGCTCGGTCAGCGCCATGGTGCCCGTGAAGCGGCCATCGAGCATGCGTGGCAGGTAAAGCGCTTTCTGCTCCTCTGAGCCGAACGTCGCGAGCATGTTCGCGGCCGCGATGGTCAGGAAGTGATAGGAAAAGAGCTGCACGCTGCCCGCCTTGAAATGGGCAAACGCGGCCTGGGTCACCACCCAGGGAAGCTGCAAGCCCCCGACCGCCTCGTCGTGGTGGGCGGCGAGAAAGCCCGCTTCCGCAGCCGCGTCGTAGGCCGCTTTGGTCTCGGGGATCGGCGTGACCTTGCCGTCGACGAGTTTGACTCCTTCCTCGTCCGCCTTGCGGTGGTAGGGCAAAAAGCGCTCCTCGGCGATCCGGCGCGCGGTCCCGAGCATAGCATCGAAGCTCTCCCGGCCATGCTCGCCAAAGCGCGGGTGTTCGCACAGGCGCTCCACGTCGAGCAGTTCGTAAAGAAGGAACTCGACGTCGCGCGCGGAAAGCGGCAGCTCGCTCATAGCGCCGCCGCCTGTTCGCGCAGCACGAACTTCTGAATTTTTCCCGTCGCGGTCTTAGGCAGGGGGCCGAACTCGACCCGCTTGGGCGCCTTGTAATGGGCCATGCGTTCGCGGCACCATTCGATCATCTCTTCTGCCGCAGGTATTGCCACGCCCTCCTTCAGGGTCAGGAAGGCGACGGGAATCTCGCCCCACTTCTCATCTTTCTTGGCCACCACCGCCGCTTCGAGCACCGCCGCGTGGCGGTAGAGCACGTCCTCGACCTCGAGGGATGAAATGTTCTCACCGCCCGAGATGATGATGTCCTTGGAGCGGTCCTTGATCTCGATATAGCCGTCCGGGTGGAGCACCGCGATGTCGCCCGAGCGATACCAACCGCCGGCGAAGCTCGCTTTCGTCGTCGCCGGGTTCTTAAGGTAGCCCTTCATGATCGAATGGCCTCGCATCATGATCTCGCCCGTCGTCTCACCGTCGGCGGGCACAGGTTCAAGCGTATCCGGGTCGGCCACGATGACGTCGTCGACCGACAGGTTGGGCACCCCCTGGCGGGCCATGATCCGGGCTCGCTCGCCTGCGTCCTGCGCGTCCCACTCGTTATGCCAGGCGCAAGTGGTGGCCGGCCCGTAGGTCTCGGTCAGGCCGTAGGCGTGGCTGATCGTGAGGCCCAGCGTATCACATTTCTCGATCACCGCCGCGGGCGGCGCCGCGCCCCCGGTGGTGAATTCGACCGCATGGTCCGTGTGCCGCTCGACCCCGGCGGGTGCGTTGACCAGAGTGTTGAGTACTACCGGCGCGCCCGACATGTGGGTGACCCTGTGTTCGTCGATCAGCCGGAAAATCTCACCCGCATCGACCTTGCGCAAGCAGACATGGGTGCCCGCCATGGCGGTTACCACCCAGCCCATGGTCCAGCCGTTGCAATGGAACATCGGCAAGGTCCAGAGATAGACACAGTTGCGCGTCATCCCGTAATGCAGCGCATTTGAAAGCGCGCTGATATAGGCGCCCCGGTGGTGGAACACCACGCCCTTGGGGTCGCCCGTGGTGCCCGAGGTGTAGTTTAGCGAGATCGCGTCCCACTCGTCCGCGATGCCCTCGCCCGCGAAGCCGGGATCGCCCGCCGCCAAGAGCGCGTCGTAGTCGAGTTGGCCCAACCGTTCGCCGCCCGCGCCCAGCGAATCGTCGATGTCGATGACCGAAATTTCGCGCCTAAGCCTTGCGATCGCAGGGCCCGAAGTGACAGCGTATTCCGTGTCCGTGAGAAATACCTTGGCCTCGCCATGATCGAGCATGAAGCGCACCGCCTCGGTGTCGAGCCGCGTGTTGATCATGTTGAGCACCGCGCCCAGCATGGGCACCGCGTAGAGCGCGTCTAGCGCGGCGGGAAGGTTAGGGGCCAGCATCGCCACCGTATCGCCGCGCTCCACGCCCAGCGCGGCAAGCTGCGAGGCGAGCCGGCGGCAGCGCGCGTTGAACTCGGCGTAAGAAATGCGCTGATCACCGTGGATGATCGCGCAGTGCTCCGGATAGGCGCGCACGGCGCGCTTGAGAAACGTCAGCGGGGTCAGCGGCCCGCGGTTCGCCGGCCCCGGATCAAGGTCGTGTTCGAAGATCGATTCGCTCATATCGCCGAAACTCGCCTCCTTCGTCTCCGCACTACTCCGCGCCGGCCTGCGCGGTCTCCTCGTCTCGCTCTTTCTGCTTCAGCCGGCGGCGCTCGCCAGGGGGCAAGAAAATCGAGAGCAGCGGTGGCACGATGGTAAGCGTAAGCACCGCCGAGAGGGCGAGCCCGCCGACAACCACCGAGCCCAGCCCGCGATAGAGCTCTGAGCCCGCGCCGGGGAATAAGATGAGCGGTAGCATGCCGAACACGCTGGTCAGAGTCGACATGAAGATCGGCCGGATGCGGTTCTGGGTTGCCTGCAGGATCGCTGCGTCCACGCTCAACCCCTCGTTACGTACGTGGAACAGGGTCTGGTGCACCAGCAGAATCGCGTTGTTGACCACGATGCCGATCAGGATGACGAAACCCAGCAAGGTCAGCATGTCGAGCGGCTGGAAGGTGTAGAGGTTGACCAGCGATAGCCCGCCGATGCCCCCGGCGGTGGCGAGCGGCACCGAGAGCATGATGATCAGCGGATAGATGAAGCTCTCGAACAGCACCGCCATGATCAGATAGACGATTACCACGGCGAGCACGAGGTTCAGCATCATGGCGTCCCATGTCTGGGTCAGTTCGTCCGCGGTGCCGCGCAGCTCGAGGCTCACGCCGGGCGGCAGGCCCTCGGCCTCGAGCGCATCCACTACACGGGTCTGCATCAGCTCGAGCGCGGTCTCTAGCGGCATCTCGGTGGCGGGACGCACCTCGAGGCTCACCGTACGTTCGCGTTCCACATGGCGGATTTCCGTCGGCCCGGAGGTCACTTCAATTTTGGCAACTGACTGGACCGGCACGATGATTCCCGAGCCGGTCAGCACCGGCAGATTAGCAATCGCCTGAGTACGCTCGTCGGCGGGCTTGGGGCCCATCAACATTAGGTCGACGCGATCGCCATCGACGGTAATTTCAGACACCCGCAAGCCGTCGTTAAAAGCGTCCAGCGTCAACCCTAGGTCGATCGTCGTGAGCTGGTTGTCGGCAAGGCGCACCGGGTCGGGCAGTACGCGGACCTCGGGCGCGCCCAGCTCGAGCCCGGGATCGGGCAGCAGCTGGTGGCCCTCGGTCATGGGCAGCACCCCATCGATCCGGTAGGCAGCGTTCAGCGCGACGCTCAGGATTTCGCCCAGGTTGGGGCCCGAGATATCGAGGTCAATGGTCCGCCCGCCGCCGATGCCGCGGTCGAACAGCGAGGTCTGTTGCATGAAGCCATAGGAGCCGGGCTCGTTGAAGACCGGCGCGCGTAGCACAGGCACCAGTTCGGCGGCCCGGCTGGGCTCCACTGCCGAGGCCCCAACAAAGATCACGGTCGGCAGCGCGACGAAGAAAAAATTCTCCATCTTTGGGGTTCCATCGGGGGCCTCCTCGGGGCCGGTCTTGCTCATCCAGTAGGGCTCAACCGCGGCTTCCACGTCGTGGGCGATTGCAGTCGTGGTCTCCAGGTTGTAGCCGGGCGGCGGCAACACGACGCCGAACACGAAGTTCTGGTTGCCTTCGGGTAAGTAGTCGAGCTTGGGCAGGAAGACGATGGTGGCGAGTGCGGCGAGCCCGGTGATCGCCGCCACCGAGCCCAGCGCCACGAATCGGCTGCGCACCACGAGCCGGGTGTAGGCCAGCACGCCGCGCACGAAGCGCTCGGCTAGATCGTCGATCACCGGCAGGCGTCGGCGCGCGCGGGTTTCCTGGATATTACCGCGCAGCAGGTGGTTGGCCAGCGTTGGAATCACCGTGATCGAGACCACCAGTGAGAGCAGTACGGCCACCGAGATCGCGACCGCGATGTCGCGGAACAGCTGGCCGACCTCAAGTTCCATGACCAGGATGGGCGCGAAGACGAGCACCGTAGTCAGGGCCGAGACGAACACCGCGCCCCACACCCCAGCGGCGCCCCGGTAGGCCGCCTCACGGGTCGAATGGCCCTCCTGTCGCAGCCGGTAAATGTTTTCGAGCACCACGATGGCGGCGTCCACCGCCATGCCGACGGCGAAGGCGATGCCGGCCAGCGAGATCACATTGATCGAGCGGCCCAGCATCGCCATGGCGACAAACGAGCCGATCACCGAGATCGGGATCGCCAGCGAAATGATTGCCGTCGCCCCCGCCGAGCGCAGGAAGAGAAGCAGGATCAGCGCCGCCAGCGCGCCGCCGACATAGACGTTCTGGAGCACTAGGTCGATTGCGGATTCGATATAGACCGTCTCGTCGTAGACCAGTTCGAGTAGCAGACCCGCCTCGGGCACGATCGTCGCATTCATCTCGTCGACGACGGCTCGGATACCGTCCATGGTTTCGATCACGTTCGCGCCCGCTTCGCGCACCGCCGAGAAGGCAAGCGAGGGCAGGCCGTCGGTGCGGATATATTCCCACGGCTCGTGATGGCCGAACGCGACCACAGCGATATCGCCCACCGTCACCCGCCCAAAACGGTCGGCCTCCGAGCCTTGCGCGCTGCGCAACACCACTGCTCGTACCCGTTCGGGCGAATTGAGCTCGCCGTCCGTGCGCACCACGTAGCGGCGCTTGCCCTCATCCACGTCGCCCGCCGTGATCGAGGCGTCCGCCTCGCGCAGGCGTGCCACCACCTCGGGCACGGTCAGGCCGTAGCGCGCCATTTTCTCCGGGTCGACGACAATCTGCAGTTCGCGCTCCGAGCTACCATAAAGCGTCGTGAGTGCCACCCCCTGAACCCGCTCGACGCGATCCTGGATCACGTCCTCGACGAAATCGCCGAAGGTGTGAACCGCAGGCTTCACGGCCGCCTCGGGGTCGTGGCGCACGATGAACCAGGCGATCGCGTTGTCCTCGGCGCCCGCCGTACTCAGGCTCGGCTCGTCCGCTTCCTCGGGATAACCCGTAACCCGGTCGAGGCGGTTGGCGACCAAAAGCAGCGATTGGCCCATATCGTGGCTGATCTCAAACTTAAGGGTGACCTCGCCGAAGCTGTCCTTCGAGCTGCTGACCATGCTGGCCAGCCCTTCGAGCCCCTTGAGCACCTCTTCCTGGCGGTTGACGATCTCGCGTTCGACCTCTATGGGCGAGGCGCCCGGCCAGATCGTGCTCACGGTGATCACCGGCTCGCGCACGTCCGGGGTCAGTTGGATCGGGATTTGCGCCAGGCCCACCATGCCAAACATGATGACCATGAGCACCGCCGCGACGACGGCGATCGGTCTCTCGATCGCGAGCCGGATGAGGTTCATCGCGGACTAGTCGACCGTTACCGGCAGTTGGCGGCCCATGTCGGCTCCATCGAATGTAATTTTCTGGAAAGGGTACAATCGCTCGTTACCCCGGATCACCACCAGGTCGCCGTCGCCAAGTCCACTGATCACTTCGAAGCGCCCGCCCAGCGTTGTGCCCAGCACCACGGTCCGGTGCTCCACCTGGGGGCGGCCCAGGCTGTCCTTGCCCACGAAATAGACGTAGCGCCCGTCCTTGCCGTGAATCACCGCATCCTTGTGCACGGTAACAATGCCTTCGCCGCGCCCGACCGGCACCGAGACGGTCACGCTCTGGTTAGCGGCGAGCAGGCCTGTGGCGCCGTCCAGGATCGGCACGAAACGCACCGGCCGGGTCCGCGTGAGGGCGTCTTCCTCGGGCACGAGGGCGCGCACGGTCGCCTGGTAGCTCCCGCCGCCCGCGATCTCGATTTCGACTATCCTGCCCGGTTCCAACCCGTCCAGCCAGTCGGTCGGCACGTTGGCCTCGATCTCCAGCTTGTCGACATTGATCAGCGTCACGACATCCTCGCCGACGCTCACATATTCGCCCGCTGTGGTCAAATTCTCGGTCACCACGCCGTCGTAGGGTGCGCGGATGTCCATATTGTAGAGATCGATTTCCACGAGTCGCAGGCTCGCCTGGGCGCGCACCCGGCGCGCCTCCGCCTCGGCCAGCGCGCCCTGGGCGGCGGCAACGGCTTGGCGTGCATCGTCATAGCGGGCCGGCGAGAACGCCGCGGAATCCTTCGCGCGTAGCGCTTCGAGGCGGTTGAGCTCCTGGCGTGCTAGCGCGGCGGTGGCGGTGGCGGTCTCCACCGCGGCGTAGCTTTCCTCGATCTCGGCGGCCATCTGGTCGAGTACGGTCAGCATCCGGCCCTTGAGCAGCACCACAAGCACATCGCCCTTGGTCACCCGGTCGCCAACCTGGATATGTACTGTCTCCACCGCACCGCTGATCTGCGCAGCAACAGTGCCCGCCTGGTTGGTAACCAGCCGTCCGATGACCGGTGCGGTCCGTGAAAGTGGCTCGACGATCACCGCATCGACACCAACCAGGGCCGCGTCCGTCTGGGCCAAGGCCGGGAGGCAGGCAAGGCTCAGAAGCAGGGCAAGCGAGATAAAAATATGTCGTTTCGGCATGGGCTTGGGCTTCGGGGTTTGGGGCGATCGGGTGGTTGTCACGAGCAACGCATTCAACCCCGCTCGGCGGCGCGGTGCAAGCCCTGTGCGGGCCTTGCTCGTTCCCGCCGCGGCGGGTCTAATCCAGGTCACTGTCCTCGATCAACTACTGTATTGTTTCGGGTTCGAGGATGTTGAGCGACTTTCCTTCCCGCGCGATAATGCCGGCGCTGTCGAGCTGCTTCAGGACCCGGGCAACGGTCTCGCGCAATGTGCTGGCGCGCGATGCGGCATCCTTGTGCGCGGTCATCGACTAGTTCACCACCTAGACTTCGCCGGTGACGACGAAATAGACGTCGCGGGAGCCGCTGACCCGGTCGAGGATTTGTTCGTCCCGCGAATAAATCTTCCAGTTGCAGCTTTTCTCGATCGAACGCAACGCGTCGTCGGGCAGGCCGTCCAGCAGGCTCAGGCCTCTTAAGGATTGTTTGCTTGAATCCACTTCGTTCCCCCCGTTTGCTCTGCTGGTCCCGCGCACCTGAAAGCACACGGTCTCAGACCGGCCCACGTCGCTCGCCTAGGTTGAACGTTATAATCTATCCCGAATAAGCGGAAAATTTGATTTTCTCTTGCCCGGATTTTAGAGCATTTTCCAATCGGAAAGGTTCGGGAAACGCGACAGGCCGCGACGGCGGACCCCCGGAACTCCGGCGGCAGGCGGCGTGCCGCTTGAGCGCAGGATTGATCGGGTAGTCCCGATTGATCGGAAAATTCCCTAAAGCGGTATTTATCCTCAGGAACCGTCCAGCAGACGGCGCAGGGCCTCGATTTCGGGATCGGCGAGCCGCTTGCCGGCCAGCGCCTCGCCGGGTGTCAGGAACATCACCTCGATCGGCTCGTGGTCGGGCACCACCGGCTCGCCGTCCGCCTCGATGGCGTAATAGAGCGGCGTATAGGGCCCATTGATCCACGGGCTGTGCAGCGTGCCCGGCGCGTGCAGCAGGCCGGCAAGCTGGATAACAAGCCCGGTTTCCTCCCGGTATTCGCGGACCAGTGCGGCCTCCGGCGTCTCATCGCGCTCTACGCCACCGCCGGGAAATTTCCATACCGCGCGGCCCGCGACCGTCTCCGCGGCGATCAGGATACGTCCCGCGCACAGCCACAGGCCGTAGACACGAAGATTCTTGGGGCCCGTCACGTCATTTCACCCTTATCACCAGCAGCTTGATGATATCGCGGAACAGCAAGCGCCGCTCGATCAGTTCGAGCCCGGCGACGCGCCCGAGATGGTCTTCGGTGTGCCGCGCAAAGCCTGCACCGTAGGCGAGGCGCACCCACGGCGCCCACAGGCGCATGACGAAGCGGGTCCAGGGATCGGCCGAATAGGCATATTCGATGAGGCGGATTTCTCCACCGGGCCGGGTGATCCGCGCGAGCTCGGCCAGCGCGGGCGCCTGGTCTTCCTCGGCCAGCACACAGAACAAAAAGCTCGCGGCCACGCCGTCGAATGTATCCTCGGCAAACGCGGTCGCGCGCACGTCCCTCTCCAGAAGCTCCACGGCGCGTCCCAGCCGGTCGCTGCGACGCACCGCCCGGGCCAGCATCGCCGGCGCGAGGTCGATGCCAACGACCTCGCTGCCATCGGGATAGAAGGCGATATTCCGACCCGTGCCCACGCCCGCGTCGAGCAACCGGCCCGAAAGCCCCTCAAACGCGGCCGGGCGCAGTCGCTGATAGCGGCGCAGCTCGAAGGGCAGGTCGAGCAAATCGTAGAAGCAAGCAATAAGGCGGTAACGTACTGCGTTCATGGACTCGGCATACGCGAAAGGGGCCCCGCCCCCTACAGCGGTGGCCGCGTCTGCGCTGAGTGATAAAGCGGCATTTGCCGCTCCAGTTCGGCGGCGACCCGAAACACCGCGCGATCATCAAAGCTCCGCGCGACCAGCTCGACGCTCGTCGGCACGCCGTTGGCCGCGAAGCCCGATGGCACCGCGAGCGCCGGGCAGCGGCTGAAGACGTCGAAATACCAGGTCATGATCACGTCGTTCGTGGTTTGCGGCTTACCGTTCACGCTCAGGCAGGGCACGTCGTCGGGCGCCTCAGCTGGAAACTCGGTGGTCGCCACGGTCGGAGCCAGGAACGCGTCGACCCGCTCCAATAGCGGGCCGAAATCGGTCCAGGCTCTACCCGCTGCCTGCATCAGGTCGTGGAACATCGCCGGTGTGGTCGCCTCGTTCCGCCGGGCGATCCCGACCGTGTAGTCGCAGACCAAGTGCGGGAAGCGCTCGACCGCATCGCTGAACTCGTCGGCGTAGATCAGGTTGCCCCAGAAAGAGGACTTGGCGAAAATTTCGGCGGCCCAGGGGGTGGCCACCCTTTCCACGTTCGCACCCGCATCGCGCAGCATCGCCACGGCAGCCAGCGTGTTGGCGCGCACATCGTCGCTGACTTCGTGGGCGTCCATATCAACCGAATAGGCGATGGTGAGCCCCTTCACATCGCCGCCCTGGCCCGAAAGCTTCACCCGTTGGCGGACGCTTGCGTGGTCGAGGGGGTGATAACCCGACGTGACGTCTTGCATCAGCGCCGCATCAGCGAGCGTCCGGGTCATCGGCCCGTGATGCATGAAGGCATCGAAACTCAGCTCAGGGCTTTGCGGGTTGCGCCCGTAGGGCGGTTTGTAGCCGACCACGCCGCACATCCCCGCCGGCATACGGATTGAGCCCGCGCTGTCGGAGCCCGTGGCCAGCGTGGTCGTGCCCGCGGCCACGGCGGACGCCGACCCGCCCGACGAGGCGCCCGATGTGACCTCTGGGTTCCAGGGATTGCGCGTCGTGCCGTGCAGCCGCGACGTGCAGGTCCACGGCCAGACGAACTCGGGGCAGGTCGTCTGGGCATGAATGATCGCGCCCGCCTTGACCAGCCGCTCGACCAGGGGATCGGTGGTCTCCGCGATCCGGTTCTCGAAAATCAGCGAGCCCACGGTCTGGCGCTTGCCCTTGATAGCGGTGTCTTCCTTGACGGCGAGGGGCAACCCCTCCAGGCGGCGCAGCCGTCCGTCCGTCTTCATGTAGCGGGCTTCGGCCTTCTTTGCTGCCGCGCGCGCTTCGTCGAAATGGCAATAGGCCAGCGCGTTGACGGCGGGCTCTACCGCCTCGGCGCGCGCAATCAGCGCGTCGAGCAGTTCCACGGGCGACAGGCTGCGATCACGAAACCGCGCCAACGCATCCGTGCCGGAGAGGTAGCAAAGATCGAGATCGGCCATGGTGAACCCTTTCGGTTATCGAACGAGCAGGATATGCTCGCAAAGGTGGTAAGCGATACTTTTAATCGTCGAACCGACCTCCCTCCAAACAGCTGGCGTCTCTCTCGAAACCGAACGGATCTGCCATGGCGTCCCCACGAATTGAATCAAAACGGGTCTACGAGGCCCCCGCCGAAACCGACGGCGTACGCATCCTCGTGGAGCGCCTGTGGCCGCGGGGCTTCGCCAAGGTCGACGCAGCGCTCGATCATTGGATGAAAGACATCGCCCCGAGCGCTGGGACGAGTTTCGCCGCCGCTACCGCGCGGAGCTAACTGAGAACCGCGCGGCCGTGGAGGATTTGCGCAAGCTTTGCGCCGGACAATCGGTAACCTTCGTGTACGCGGCACGCGATACGGAACGCAACGGCGCCGTGGTGCTCCGCGAGTGTCTCTTGCTCGGGGCCGGATAACCCGCGTTCGCTCAAGGCTCGACGGGGCGTGTGGAGCCGAATTACCCCGCCCGGCCCGTCAATTTGCTTTGCGCTGCCCCACGCCCGCGCGCTAGAACCGGACCAACACCTTAGGGAGACATCCCGTGTCCACCTCCAGCGACGGCCCGGCGGTCGGCATTCTCGCCAATCCCGCCTCGGGCCGCGACATTCGCCGCCTTGTCGCCCAGGCCTCGGTGTTCCAGACCGCCGAGAAGTCCAACATGGTCGCGCGCACCATGGCTGGGCTCGGCGCCGTGGGGGTCACGCGCACTTTCATGATGCCCGATCTCGGCGGCATCGCCGGCGGTGTCAACCGCGTGATCAAGATACACGACAACATGGGCACCGATCTTTGGCCCGCCATGACCTTCCTCGACATGGAGATCGAGCAAGCTCCCATCGATACTCTGCGCGCGGTCGAAATGATGATCGAGGCGGGCGCTGCGACTATCGTCGTGCTCGGCGGCGACGGCACTAACCGGCTGGTCGCCTCCGTCTGTGGCGAAGTCCCGATGATGCCGCTCTCGACCGGCACCAACAACGTCTTCCCCGCGCTCCGCGAAGCCACCATCGCGGGCCTCGCCGCCGGGCTCGTCGCCACTGGGCGCGTCGATACGGCCACGGGGTGCCGACGCAACAAGGTCCTGCGCGTTTTGCTAAACGGCGAGCTGCGCGATCTTGCCTTGGTCGATCTTTGCGTCTCGAGTGAGCTCTATATCGGCTCCAAGGCGTTGTGGAAGGCCGACAGCCTCGAAGAGCTGTTCGTCTGTTTCGCCGAGGCCGACGCTATCGGCCTCGATTCCATCGCCGGGTTGATCCGGCCCGTCGGCCGTGAGGAGCCCATCGGCCTGCGCCTGCGCTTGGGCGATCCCCAAGGTGCGCCCCGCATCGTCACTGCGCCCATCGGGCCGGGGCTGATCGCGCCCGTGGGCATCTACGAGGTCGCCGAGCTGCACCCCGGCCAGGCCGTGGCGCTGGCCACCCGTCAGGGCGTTGTCGCGCTCGACGGCGAACGCGAGATCGAATTCAGCCCCAGGGATAGCGTCGAGGTCCGGCTCGAGGCCGACGGCCCGCTCACCGTCGATATCGACCGCGTCATGCGCCACGCGGCGGAAAGAGGCCTGCTCGTGGGCTGAGCGAGAGCGCTTCAAGATCGTCTTGAATGGCTCAAGGCCGTGCCGGCCGGGGTAGCGGCCAATATTTAAACAGGCGTGGACCGCCGCTTATGCGGCGCGCTCGCTCGGGCGTGGACCGTCAGGTCCGCTGTCGTGAGCGAGTAAAGTCGGAAGGGACTCCAATTTAATGGGAATTGGACCAAAGCACTGGCCCCTTGCTCGACAGGGGTCGAGCCATAGGCGTAAATCTCAGGCCATTGTACATTTGGCTCTTGATCGGGCAGCGCGATTGCCCCTGGGCTACGAACCAAGCTAGAATTTGAGAGAGAAACCAAAGGGCCGCGCGGCCCTTCGCCTCACGAAGGTCCGTAGACGGACGACAAGTAACGGCAATCCTGTCAGGGATGCGGGCGAGAGCGTGAAATACGCATCGCCCGTTCAGTTCTAGGGAGACCACGCCCCATGCAGCTCAGCAAGGACGATCTGCTCGAAGCCTACCGCATCATGCGCACCATCCGCGAGTTCGAGGAGCGCGTGCACACCGAGTTCGCGACCGGATCCATCCCGGGCTTCGTCCATCTCTACGCCGGCGAAGAGGCCTGCGCCGCGGGCGTCTGCCTCCATCTGGAGAACGACGACACCATCGCCAGCACCCATCGCGGTCACGGCCACTGCATCGCCAAGGGTTGCGATGTCGACGGCATGATGGCCGAGATCTACGGCAAAGCTACGGGGCTGTGCGCGGGCAAGGGCGGCTCCATGCATATCGCCGACCTCGATGTCGGCATGCTGGGCGCAAACGGCATCGTCGGCGCCGGCTCGCCGCTGATCTGCGGCGCCGGGCTGGCGGCCAAGGTCAAGGGTACGAATAACGTCGCCGTGGCCTTCTTCGGCGACGGCGGCTCGAACCAGGGCACCACGCTCGAAAGCCTCAACCTCGCTAAGGTCTGGGACCTGCCTTGCGTCTTCATTTGCGAGAACAACGGCTACGCCGAGGCGACCGCAAGTAAATGGTCGGTTTCTTGTGACAACGTGGCCGACCGGGCTGCCGGTTTCGGCATGCCCGGCGTCGTGGTCGACGGCCACGATTTCTTTGCCGTTCACGAGGCGGCGGGCGAGGCCATCGAGCGGGCGCGCGCAGGCGGCGGCCCCTCGCTCGTCGAGCTTAAGGTCAGCCGCTATTTCGGCCATTTCGAAGGCGATGCCCAGACCTACCGTCCCGCCGACGAGGTCAAGAACCTGCGCGCCAACCGCGATTGTCTCGCCCTGTTCCGGGCGCGCGTGACCGAGACGGGCCAGCTTGAGGCGGCCCAGCTCGACGCCATCGACGCCGAGGTCGGAACCCTCATCGACGTCTCGGTCGAAAAGGCCATCGCTGCGGCCAAGCCTGTGGCTGCGGAACTGATGACCGATGTCTACATCAGCTACTAAATCAATGACCGGGCGCAGCGGCGCTTTCAGGGGAGATCACAAATAATGGCTCGAACCATTACCTACCAGCAGGCGATCAACGAGGCGCTCGACCAGGAAATGACGCGCGACCCCTCGGTCATCGTCATGGGCGAAGACGTCGTCGGCGGCCAGGGCGCCGAGGGCGAAATGGATGCCTGGGGCGGCGTGCTCGGCATTACCAAGGGGCTCTACGAGAAGCACCCCAACCAGATCATGGATACGCCGATCACCGAATCGGCCTTCATCGGCGCCGCCGTGGGCGCCGCGACCCAGGGCCTGCGCCCCGTCGCCGAGCTGATGTTCTGCGATTTCCTCGGGGTCTGCTTCGACCAGATGTACAACCAGGCCGCCAAGTTTCGCTACATGTTCGGCGGTAAGGCCGAAACCCCGCTTGTCGTGCGCACCATGATCGGCGCGGGCTTCCGCGCGGCGGCCCAGCATTCCCAGTCGCTCTACTCGGTGTTCACCCATGTGCCGGGGCTCAAATGCGTCGTCCCCTCCAGCCCTTACGACGTCAAGGGCCTGCTCATCGCCTCGATTCGCGACAACGACCCGATCATCTTCTTCGAGCACAAGATGCTCTACACCATGGAAGGCGACGTGCCCGAAGAGCCCTACGTCATCCCGCTGGGCGAGGCCGCCATCACCCGCGAGGGCGGCGACGTCACCATCGTCACGCTGGGCCGGATGGTCCATCTCGCAGGCGCGGCGGCGGTGGCGCTGGCAAAAGAGGGCATCGAATGCGAGATCGTCGATCTGCGCACAACCTCGCCCCTTGACGAGGATACAATCCTCGAATCCGTCGAGAACACGGGCCGCGTCGTCGTGGTCGACGAGGCCAACCCGCGTTGCTCGATCGCAACCGACATCTCGGCGCTGATCGCGCAGGAGGCCTTTGGCGCGCTCAAGGCGCCGATCCGGATGGTCACCGCGCCCCATTCCCCGGTGCCTTTCTCCGACGCGCTGGAAGACCTCTACATCCCGAGCGCGGAGCAAATCGCTGCGGCTGCTCGCGACGTTGCGGGGTACGGCGAATGAGTGACGCCATCCAGACTCTCACGATGCCCAAATGGGGGCTCTCCATGAAGGAGGGCAAGGTTACCGGCTGGCTGGTCGACGAGGGCGCGACGGTTGAATCCGGCGCCGAGCTGGTCGATATTGAGACCGAGAAGATCTCCAGCGCGGCGGAAGCGCCCGCGGGCGGCGTGTTGCGCCGGCGCGTCGCTGCCCAAGGCGATGTCCTCCCGGTCTCTGGGCTGCTCGGCATCATTGCCGATCCAAGCGTGCCCGACGCCGATATCGACGCCTTTGTCGCCGACTTCCAGGCCAACTTCGCGCCCCCCGAGGACGACGACGAGGATGCCGGCCCCGCGACCGAGACCATCGAGATCGACGGCGCGAACGTCCGCTACCTGGTCAAGGGCGAGGGCGACGGCGTTCCCATAATCCTGATCCACGGTTTCGGCGGCGATCTGAACAACTGGTTGTTCAACCACGATGCCCTGGCCGAAGCGCGTATCGTCTATGCGCTCGACCTGCCGGGTCATGGCGGCAGCGCCAAGGCGGTCGCCGACGGCTCCGTCGCCGCGCTCGCCGGCGCGGTGCGCAAATTCATGGACGCGCTCGGCATCGAGCAGGCCAATCTGGTAGGCCATTCGCTGGGCGGTGCGGTGGCGCTGGCCCTCGCTCTTGGTCATGCGGGCCGCGCGGCCTCGCTCACGCTGATCTGCAGCGCCGGGCTCGGGACTGAGATAAATTCCGAGTATATCCAAGGGTTTATCGGAGCGACCCGGCGCAAGGAGATCAAGCCCTGGCTTGAGCAACTGTTCGCTGATCCCTCTCTGGTCAGCCGTCAGCTGGTCGACGACATCCTCAAATTCAAGCGTCTCGACGGCGTCGAGGATGCGCTGCGCACCATCGCCGACGGCTTCCTCGCCGACGGCACCCAGTCGGCCGTGCTGGCCGATCGCTTGGGTGACGCGGGCGTGCCCGTGCTGGTCGTCTGGGGCGCCGAAGACCGCATTATCCCGGTCGCCCACGCGCAAGGATTGCCCGGCGGTGTGACGGTTGAGATCGTCGCCGGCAGTGGCCATATGGTGCAGATGGAGGCGGCGGGCACCGTCAACGGGTTGATCGAGGGTTTCCTCAACCGCTGAACGCAGCCGCGTCCCGCGCCTTTTTTATAGTGGGTATTAATTCGGGCGGGCCTGTTATGACCAAGACCGACGCCGAGAGCCAAAGCTTGCGTACCGCGCTGGGCGGCGGGGCGGGGCCCGGCGCGGGTGTGGACGGGGCGGCGCTGCCCGAGGGCTTTTGCGGCGACATCGACATGCGAATCGCGCGCGACGGCACCTGGTTCTACCAGGGCACGCCGATCGGGCGTAAGCCTCTGGTCAAGCTGTTCTCGACCATTCTTGCGCGCGACGGGGCGGGCGACTACTGGCTCACCACGCCGGTCGAGCGCGCCCGCATCCAGGTCGAGGATGCGCCTTTCCTCGCCGTCGAAATGCGCGTCGAGGGTGCGGGCGAGGGCCAGTGGCTGTCCTTTCGCACCAACGTCGACGACTGGATCGATGCC
The DNA here is from genome assembly GCA_963694715.1 of Alphaproteobacteria bacterium. Lineage (GTDB taxonomy): Bacteria > Pseudomonadota > Alphaproteobacteria > UBA828 > JAPUJA01 > CAVOEB01. The sequence goes on from CAVOEB010000025.1 coordinate 21,340, forward strand.
GGGCCGGAGCACGCTATTACGCCCCGCCCAAGGCCCGAGAGCGGCGAACTCGCCCCCTACCTTCATGTTCGTGGCAACCTCGAGGCGTTGATCGCCCGCGCGGTCTACTACGACCTCGTCGCGCTGGGTGTCGAGCGCGAGGTGAACGGCGTTGCCGAGTTGGGGGTCTGGAGTGGTGGCGTCTTCCTTGCCCTCGCTGTCGGGACCGGCTGAAGCGCCATGCGCGAGCATATCCTGCGCCGCCTCGCTGCCGCGCCCCCATCCTCCGAGCCACGCGGCGATCACGACCTTTCGCCCGACCTTTCGCCCCCCATTGATGCGACGCCGGCGGCGGTGCTGCTGCCGCTGATCGAGCATCCGGGCGGGCTTACACTGGTGTTTACGGAGCGCACCGATCACCTGCTCGACCATCCGGGCCAGGTCGCGTTTCCCGGCGGCCGGGCGGAGCCGGACGATCGTGACGCGGCGGCCACCGCGCTGCGCGAGACCCACGAGGAGATCGGTCTCGCGCCCGAGCGGGTCGAGCTCGCCGGCCATCTCGGGCCGTATGTCACGGGCACGGGCTTTCACATCACGCCGGTGGTTGGCTTCGTCCGCCCGCCGGTCGAGTTTACACCCGACCCCTATGAGGTCGCCGAGGTCTTCGAGGTCCCGTTCGCCTTCCTGCTCGATCGCGTCAACCGCAAGATCGAGAGCACTTTCTGGAAAGGCCGCGAACGGGACTACTACGTCTTTGACTACGATGGGCATACTATCTGGGGCGTGACCGCCGGCATCTTGGTCGGCTTCTGCGACCTAGTAAGCGAGACATAATGGTCAAGTCAGTCCTGCTTCATATCGGCCTGCTGCTGCTCCCCTCGGCGTTCTTCCTCGCCTGGCTGTTCATCTTCCGCCGCCACGCAATCGCCGCGCTCAAGCGCTGGCACCTGCCCGAGGGTCCGTGGATGTGGCTGATCCTGGGCGGCCTTATCCTAGTTTCCGCCAGCCTGGTCACCCTCGCGCTGACCGACGGCTACGACAAGGACGCGACCTACGAGCCCGCCCATTACGAGGAGGGTGAGCTGGTCCCTGGGCGCACGGAATAGACCCGATGAGCGCCACGTTACGGATCGACCCGCCCGCCTGGATGACCGCGCCCGAGGCGCGCCGTGTGCTCGACGCGCTGGGTGCGAATGGCGCGCCCGCCCGCTTCGTTGGCGGCTGCGTGCGCGACGCCATCCTCGGCCTCGACGTCACCGACATCGATATCGCCACGCCCGAGCCGCCCGAGCGGGTCATTGCCCTGCTCGACGCCGCCGGCATCCGCCACATCCCCACGGGGCTCGCCCACGGCACGGTGACCGCGCTGGTCAAGCCATGGCATTTCGAGATCACCACGCTGCGCCACGACGTAAAGACCTTCGGGCGTCACGCCGATGTCGCCTTTCACGACAATTGGGAAGCGGATGCTGCGCGTCGCGACCTGACCGTCAACGCGATGTCCTGCACGGCGGATGGCGATATTTATGACTATGTCGGCGGCTTCGACGACCTGGCGACGGGGCGCATCCGCTTCGTGGGCAACGCCGCCACGCGGATCGAGGAGGATCACCTCCGCCTGCTCCGCTTCTTTCGCTTCTATGCCTATTACGGCACGCCGCCGCCCGACGCCGATGCGCTGGCGGCTTGCCAAACTTGGGCCAAGTCGCTGAACACGCTGTCAGGCGAGCGGATCGCAAAGGAGACGCTAACACTGCTTGGCGCGCCTACGCCCGGGGCGGTGGTGGCGCTGATGGCCGAGACCGGCGTGCTGGCCGAGCTGTTGCCCGAGGCGGCGGACGACACCGGCCTGCTCGACGCGTTGGTCGCGCTTGAGGGCGAGCCCGACGGCGTGCGCCGGCTGGCGGCGCTACTAGTCGAGGGTAGGGCGGACGAGGCGGCGGCGCGCGCGGTGGCCGGGCGTTGGCGGTTGTCGCACGCACAAGGAGAGCGTGTAGCGGCGATCGTGGCGCCCGCGCAGTCAGTCGAACAAGAGAATTCGCCCGCTACCCAGCGCGCGCGGCTCTACCGTGAGGGCGCGGAGCGGATCACGGACGCGACCCTGCTGGCCTGGGCCGCGGCGCGCTCGCGCGGCGAGGACGCAGACGCGGCGTTTCGCGCCTTGTTGGCGCTGGCCGAGCGCTGGACGCCCGTCGAGCTGCCCGTGGGGGGCGCCGACGTTATCGCGCTGGGCGTGCCCGCAGGGCCCGAGGTGGGTGCGATCTTGGCCGAGCTCGAAGCCTGGTGGATCGAGCACGATTTCCAGCCCGCCCGCGAGGCCGCGCTGGGCGAGCTTGCCACGCGCATCGCCGCCCGCCAGGGCTGAGGGCGGCCGCGAGGCCTAGGGCCAGCGGGCCTCGGGCGGCATGGACATGAGGATCGCTTCGACATTCCCGCCGGTGCGCAGACCGAACTGGGTGCCCCGGTCGTGGAGCAGGTTGAACTCCACGTAGCGGCCGCGCCGATTGAGTTGGTGTTCACGCTCCGCGTTGGTCCAGGGCTCGTACATGTGACGGCGCACGAGCTCGGGATAGACGCCGAGGAAGGCCTGACCGACTTCGCGGGTGAAAGCAAAGTCCGCCTCCCAGTCGCCGCTGTGGAGATAGTCGTAGAAGATGCCGCCGACGCCGCGGGACTCATTGCGATGGGGCAGAAAAAAATACTCGTCGGCCCATTGCTTGAACTCGGGGTAATAGGCCGGGTCGTGGGCATCGCAGGCCGCGCGGGCTGCCGCATGGAAGCTCTCGGTGTCGGACGCATCGGAAACCATGGGGGTGAGGTCCATGCCGCCGCCGAACCAGCGGCTCGAGGTCACTATATGGCGGGTATTCATATGCACCGCGGGCACCTTGGGCGAGCGCATATGGGCAACCAGCGAGATGCCCGCGGCCCAAAACTGGGGATCGGTCTCGGCGCCGGGAACGGCGGCGCGGAACTCGGGCGAGAATTCGCCATGAACCACGGAGACGTTAACCCCGACCTTCTCGAAGACCCGTCCGCGCATCACCGCCATGACGCCGCCGCCGCCCTCGGGGCGATCCCAGGTGGTGCGCTCAAAGCGCCCGGCCGCTTGCGCCAGCTCGGGCGTTTCGGGGCCGTCGGCCAGCGCGTCCTCTAGGCCTTCGAAGGCGGCGCATATGGCGCCGCGAAGCTCGGCGAACCAGGCGGTGACCTTGTCTTTCTGGGCGTCGGTGGAACGGCCGGGGGGCAGGGCACGAATCGGGCGTTTGGGGGGATGGGTGGGGGACGAAGGGGACGTCATGGGGCAAGCCTTTCGAAACCGCCGGTCTGGCGCAGCGCTTCGCCCGCCACGATGGCGAGCGCGGTGGCGACGTTGAGCGAGCGGGCGTCGGCGCGCATGGGCACGCGTAAGCGGACGTCGGCGGTGGCGTGAACCGCGTCGGGAACCCCGGCGCTTTCGCGTCCGACCATCAGGTTGTCGCCGGATTTGAACTCGAATTCCGTATGCGCCGTCTCGCCCCGGGTGGTCAACAGGACAAGGCGCCCGGGCGCGGGCCTGCGCTCGCGGCGGGCGTCGAGATAGGCGCTCCAAGAGGCGTGGCGCGCGAGATCAAGACGATCGAGATAGTCCATGCCCGCGCGGCGCACGCCGCCGTTGGTCAGGGTAAAGCCGCAAGGTCCGACGAGATCAACGGGCAGGTCGAGGCAGGCGGCCAAACGCATCAGGGCGCCGGCGTTGGGCGCGATATCGGGTTGGTAGAGTACGAGGCGCATGGGAGACAAAAAACGCTATCAGGATGGTTTGCAAGAGCCACGATTTCCGCTATACGAAGCCTCAGATACAGGAGGGGTATTCCATAGTCTCGACCTGCGCACCGGAACGGTATGGGGATGATCCGGGATGTGCGCGGTTCCCTCTTTGATAGATGGCGAGAAAATCACAGATGTCACGAAGAATGGCGCAATCCGGCGTTGAAGAAAAGGTGAACCATGGCTGAAACGGCATCGGCGGGCGGAGGCGCAACGCCGCCCGAGGGCGAAGGCCGGCGGGATTTTCTTATTATCGCGGGGGCCACGATGGGCCTAGCAGCGGTAATCGGCGTGGCCTGGCCGCTGGTCGAGACCATGCAGCCCTCGGCCGACGTGCTGGCGTTGTCCTCGACGGAAGTAGATCTTTCGCCCATCGAGGTCGGCCAGAGTATCACCGTGAAGTGGCGCGGCAAGCCTGTCTTCGTGCGCCGGCGCACCGAAGAAGAGATCGCCGCGGCGCAAAACGTCAGCCTTGACGATCTGAGCGACCCCCAGAGCGACGCTGACCGGGCGCAGAACCCGGAATGGCTTATCCTGGTGGGCATCTGCACCCATCTGGGCTGCATTCCGCTGGGCCAGAAGGCGAGCGACCCCGTGGGTGATTTTGGGGGCTGGTTCTGCCCCTGTCACGGCAGCCATTACGATACGTCGGGCCGCATCCGCAAGGGTCCTGCGCCGAACAACCTCGAGGTGCCCGAGTACGAGTTCCTCGACGAGATGACGATCAGGATCGGATAACGGGGCGGCACCATGGGTCTTGCACATTCACAGAATAAGGTGGTCCGCTGGATCGAATACCGCTTGCCGGTATTCGCCTTCCTCGATCATCAGCTGATCGACTACCCGACGCCGCGAAACCTCAACTACTGGTGGAACATGGGGTCGCTGGCGGGGATCATGCTGATGGTCCAGATCGTCACCGGCATCACCCTGGCGATGCATTACACACCTCACGCGGATCTCGCGTTCGGCTCCGTTGAGCACATCATGCGTGACGTGAACTGGGGCTGGATGTTGCGCTACCTGCATGCCAACGGCGGCTCGATGTTCTTCGCCGTGGTCTATATCCATCTCTTCCGGGGCTTGTATTACGGCTCCTACAAGGCGCCGCGCGAAATCCTCTGGTGGATGGGCGTGCTGATCCTGCTGGTCATGATGGCCACCGCCTTCACGGGCTATGTGCTGCCCTGGGGTCAGATGAGCTTCTGGGCCGCGACGGTGATCACCAACCTGTTCACGGCCATCCCCTGGATCGGCGAGGACCTGACGATCTGGCTGTGGGGCGGCTATTCGGTCGACCAGCCGCTGCTCAACCGCTTCTTTAGCCTGCACTACCTGATGCCCTTCGTGCTCGTTGGCATCGTGTTCGTCCATCTCTGGGCGCTGCACACCCACGGCTCGAACAACCCGCTGGGCGTCGACATCAAGCGGCCGCAGGACAAGATCCCGTTCCATCCCTACTACACGGTCAAGGACCTGTTCGGGATGGGCGTGATGTTCTTCATCCTGGCATTGTTCACCTTCTTCCTGCCCAACTACCTGGGCGAGGTGATCAACTATATCCCGGCTAACCCGCTGCAGACCCCGCCGCATATCGTGCCGGAGTGGTACTTCCTGCCGTTCTACGCGATCCTGCGCGCAGTGCCCGACAAGCTGGGCGGCGTGATTGCTATGGCGCTCGCGATCCTGGTTCTGTTCGTGCTGCCCTGGCTCGATACCTCGAAGGTGCGAAGCGCGAAATTCCGGCCCATCTACAAGCAGTTCTTCTGGCTCTTCATGGCCGACTGCGTAGTGCTGGGCTGGGTCGGCGCCAACCCGGCGGAAGGTCACTTCATCCTGATCGGCCGCCTGGCGACGATCTATTACTTCGCCCACTTCATCATCCTGATGCCTCTGATCGGCTGGTTCGAGAAACCGCGACCCTTGCCCGAACATATCGGCGAACCGGTGCTCAAACGAGGCGCCGGCGGGGAGGGCTCGTCATGAAGCGGTTGATGACGGATGGTCTGGCTGTGCTGGCGACCGCGGGTCTCTTGCTCTGGGGCGGCTCGGCGCTGGCCTCGGGCGGCAAGACCCACGAGCTCGAGGACCACGACTGGCCCCATGCGGGCGTCTTCGGTACATTCGACCGGGCGCAGCTGCAGCGCGGTTGGCAGGTTTATTCCGAGGTTTGCGCGGGCTGTCATGCGATGGAGTACCTTGCCTTCCGCAACCTGACCGCGATCGGGTTTTCCGAGGACGAGGTCATGGAAATCGCTGCGGACTACGACGTCGAGGACGGGCCGGACGAGTTCGGCGATATGTTCGATCGTTCGGCGCGGCCGTCGGATTATTTCCCCAGTCCGTTCCCCAACGAGCAGGCGGCGCGCTATTCCAACAACGGCGCCCTGCCGCCCGATCTGTCGCTCATCATCAAGGCGCGCGAGCACGGCCTGGACTACACTTATTCGTTGCTCACGGGCTACGAGGACGAGCCGCCCCACGATTTCGAGCTGGGCGACGGGATGAGCTATAACCCCTATTTCGCGGGCAGCCAGATTGCCATGCCGCCGCCGCTGTTTGAGGAGGTGGTCGAATACGAGGACGGCACCTATGCCTCGGTCGATCAGATGGCCGAGGACGTCACGGTGTTCCTGAACTGGATTGCCGAGCCTGAGATGGAAATGCGCAAGAGCGTCGGGCTCAAGGTGCTGATCTTCCTCTTTGCCTTCTCGGCGCTGTTCTTCGCGATCAAGGTCAAGGTCTGGAAGAAGCTGCATTAGACGTCGCGAGCGCGAACGAATTTCGGGTGCGGCCCTGTTAGGGGCCGAACCCGTTTCGTTTTTACCAACAGGTGGTGAAGACGCTCGTTCCTAGAGAAACCGCGTAATGTTGAAGGGCGTGAGCACGGCGGGCTTCTCGCCCGTCGCCATCAGGGCCGCCGCCTCACCGACGCCCGCGCCCATCTTGAATCCGTGGCCCGACGAGCCGCAGACGACGAACAGGCCGTCCGTGCCGGGCACGGCGTCGATGATAGGGTTATCGTCGGGGCTCATGTCGTAGAGCCCGGCATAGCCCGGGCGGATGCCGCATTGCTCGAGCGCGGGGATGCGCGGCAGGAAGGTCTCCAGGATCGAGACCGCTTCTTCGGTCTCGACCCCCTCGCGGTAGCTGTTGGGATCGGTGACCGTTTCCTCGCGGCCGGCCTCCTCGTGGCGGTTGCCCGAGCCGCCACCTGACCAAGAGCCGAGCAGGATGGCGCTGTTGCCGTCGGGGCGGCCGTAGTTCATCAGGACGTCGTCGACCCAGCAGACGGGCATGATGCGGCGCGCATAGTTGGGCGCATCGAGCACCGCCATGGGGTGGCGTTCGATAAAGATAGGCAGATCGACGCCGACTTGGGCGAGCAGCGGCTTGGTCCAGACCCCGGAGCAAAGCAGCACTTTTTCGGCGTGGATCGTCTCGCCGCCGGCGGTCTCGACGCCGGTGATCTTGCCGCCCTCGCTGAGCAGGCGGGCCGCTACGGTGTTCTGGCGCACGTCGCAGCCCCGGCCCTTAGCACCTTTGACCAACGCGTTGGCGGCGCTATAGGAATCGGCGTAGCCGCAGGTCGGCTCCCAGACCGCCATTTCGACGCCGTCGAAATTGAAGTCGGGGCAGTACGCGGGAAGCTGGCTGGCCGCGAGCGCTTCAATTTCGCAGCCCAGCGCCTTGATCTGCTCGACGGCGGTGCGAAACTCGGCGGCGCTGTTCTCGCCGCAGCACCAGAGGTCGCCGATCGGGTTCCAGCCCGCGCTCTCACCGGTCAGTTCGGGGATGGCACGCAGGATCTCGATGCCCCGCTTCGCGAGCAATTGAAGCTCGGGCATCAGGTAGAAGACATGGCACACCGCGGAGGACTTGCCCGTGGGACCCGAGGCGGGGAACTCGCGCTCGAGCAGGATGACGTCGTGGCCGCGCTCGGCCAGCGCGAAGGCGGCGCCCGAGCCCGCGATACCGGCGCCGACAACGATGATCTCAGCAGAATTTTTCTTAGCCATGGGGTCCTCTTCTTTTTTCGCTCGCGGCAGCGGACCTGACGGTCCGCGCCTACACAGGTGCGCCGCAGGAGTGGCGGGCCGCGCTTGCGACCTTGAGCAGCGGATCCGCTCTCACTCGCTATGCTAGTGCATCGCGGCGCGTTGAACAGGGGCTTGTCCCCTGCAGGAGCTCAGTCTTTGGGCGTGAGGAGGCGCCCGGCGACGGCGTCTAGCTTGGCCACTAGCGCCGGGTCGCGGGCCTCAGGCGCGGTGATTAGGGCGGTCTCCAGGCTGTGGTGGCAGCCCTCGGCGCACGCCGCGTCGCGCGAGCCCAGGCGGGGGCTCAGGGCCTTGATCAGGGCGCGGGCCTTCTCGGAATTTTTCCTCAGCACCTTGATGATGGCATCGACGGTGACGTCGTCGTGGTCGTCGTGCCAGCAGTCGTAGTCGGTGATCATGGCGATGCTGGCGTAACAAAGCTCGGCTTCGCGAGCGAGCTTGGCCTCGGGCATGTTGGTCATGCCGATGATGTCGCAGCCCCAGGAGCGGTAGAGCTCGGATTCCGCCAGGGAAGAGAATTGTGGCCCTTCCATCGCGAGGTAAGTGCCGCCGAGCACGAGATCCTCGTCGAGCGCGGTGGCGGCGTCGGCGAGATGGCGGCCGAGCCGGGCGCAGACCGGCCGGGCCATGGAAACGTGAGCGACCATGCCGGGCCCGAAGAAGCTCTTCTCGCGGGCAAAGGTGCGATCGATGTGCTGGTCGACCAGTACAAACATTCCCGGCTCTAGCTTAGCGCGCAGGCTGCCCACGGCGGAAAGGGAGAGAATTTCGGTGGCGCCCGCGCGCTTGAGCGCGTCGATATTGGCGCGGTAGTTGATGTCGCCCGGGGGCAGGCGGTGGCCGCGGCCGTGGCGGGGCAGGAAGAGCAGGGCCTGGCCGTTAAGCTCGCCGTGCAGGATGGCGTCGGACGGTGCGCCGAAGGGCGAGGCGACCTCGATCCATTCGGTGTTCTCGAGACCGTTGATCTCGTAAAGCCCGCTGCCGCCGATAACGCCGAGCACGGGTGGGGTGCGGGGGATGCTCATGTGCCCTCCCGCCTCAGACATTGAAGCGGAAGAGAATGACGTCGCCGTCGCGCACCGCGTAGTCGCGGCCTTCCTGGCGCATCTTGCCAGCCTCCTTGGCTCCCTGTTCGCCGCCGGCCGCGACATAGCCATCGTAAGCGATAGTCTCGGCGCAGATAAAGCCCCGTTCGAAGTCGCTGTGGATGGTGCCCGCGGCCTGGGGCGCAGCGGCGTCGCGGGGGACCGTCCAGGCACGGGCCTCCTTGGGCCCGGCGGTAAAAAAGGTGATCAGGTCGAGCAGGCGGTAGGCGGCGCGCGCGACCCGGGCGAGCCCCATCTCTTCGAGGCCCAGACCGGCCAGGAACTCGACGCGGCTCTCGGCGTCGAGTTGAGCTATTTCGGCCTCGATGGCGCTTGAAATCACGACCATTTCGGCACCCTCCTCGGCCGCCATGGCGGCAACCGCCTCGGAATGAGCGTTGCCCGTGGCGGCGGTGTCCTCGTCGACATTGCAGACATAGAGCACCGGCTTGGCGGTGAGTAGCTGGAGCATCCCAAAGGCGCGCTCTTCGTCGGGCTCGCGGGCGACACGGCTTGCGGGCACGCCGTCGTGTAGAGCCGCCAGCGCGCGTTCGATCAGCGCAACCTGGAGGGTGGCTTCCTTATCCCCGCCGCGGGCCTTTTTGACCGCGGGGTCGAGGCGCCGCTCGAGGCTTTCGAGGTCGGCCAGCATAAGCTCGGTCTCAATCAGCTGGGCGTCGCGCAAGGGGTCGACGGAGCCCTCGACATGGACGATATCGCCGGATTCAAAGCAGCGCAGCAGGTGGACGATGGCGTCGACCTCGCGGATATGGCCAAGAAATCTGTTGCCCAGCCCCTGGCCTTCGCTAGCCCCCTTGACGAGACCGGCGATGTCGACGAATTCGAGCCAGGCGGGGACCACCTGGACAGATTCGGCGAGTTCGGAGAGGACGTCGAGCCGGGAATCGGCCACGGTGACCCGGCCGAGATTGGGCTCGATGGTGCAGAACGGATAATTTGCCGTCTCCGCCGTCTCGTTCATGGTCATGGCGTTGAACAGGGTCGACTTGCCCACGTTGGGCAGCCCTACGATGCCGCATTTAAGCCCCATCGCCGTCCTCGTCGCCCGGTTCCGCGACCGGCTTATCGTTATTGGGGCCGCTCGCGGCCGGCGGGGCGAGGCGGGCGACCTCGCTCATGAAGGCGTTGTCTTCACGCTCGGCGAGGCGGGGCGCCACGTCGGCGATGGCCCCGAGCAGGGGCTCGAGCCAGTTCGCTTCGGCGGCGGTAAAATTGTCGAGCACGTAGGGGATGACCCGGTCGCGGTCGCCCGGATGGCCGATGCCGATACGCACGCGGCGGTACTCCTTGCCGATATGAGCGTCGAGTGAGCGCAGGCCGTTATGGCCTGCCGCGCCGCCGCCGGTTTTGGTCCGGAGCTTGCCCGGTGCGAGGTCGAGCTCGTCATGGACGACGACGAGATCGCTCGGCTCGACCTTGTAGTAGCGCCCCGCCGCCCCGACCGCGCGCCCCGACTCGTTCATGAATGTCAAGGGCTTGAGAAGCAGGGTCTTGGTCTCGCCCAACGCGCCCTCGGAGACCTCAGCAAACAGCCGGCTGCGCGCCCGGAAGGGCGCAAAGCCGTGACGCCCCGCAATCGCATCGAGCGCCATGAAGCCCACATTGTGGCGCTGGCGCGCATGGGACGGGCCCGGGTTGCCGAGCCCCACGAGGAGAAGCACGATCGGGCCGCTAGTCGCCCTTGTCCTCGTCGGCCCCCTCGCCCTCGGCACCTTCCTCGCCCTCGGCGCCCTCTTCGCCTTCCTTGCTCTCTTCGTCTTTCTCTTCTTCGACGATCGTGGGCGCGGCGACGGTGGCGATGGTGAAATCACGGTCGGTGATCGTCGGCGTCACCCCTTCGGGCAGGTCGGCGGCGCTGATATGGATCGAGGCGCCGATTTCGAGATCCGCCAGGGAGAACAGGAGCTCGCTCGGGATCGATTCGACCGGGCAGTTGAGCTCGACGGTGTGGCGCACGACGTTGAGCACGCCGCCCTGGCGCAAGCCCGGGCAGTCTTCCTCGCCGGTGAAGTGGCAGGCGACCTCGACGCTGATTTTGGCGCCCGCGACAAAGCGCAGGAAGTCGATATGCAGCGGTATGTCGGTCACGGGGTGGAACTGCACGTCGCGCGCCAGAACCCGGTGGGCGGCGCCGTCGATCTCCAGATCGTAGAGCCGGGTAAAGAACCCGGCACGGTGAATCTCGCGGCTGATCATGCGCAGATCGAGCGCTATGGATTTGGGGGCTTCCTTGGCACCGTAGATGACGGCGGGGATCTGGCCCTCGCGGCGCAGTGCACGGGCGGCCCCTTTTCCACTCCCGTCGCGCCCGTGGGCGGCTATTGTCGATACCTCGACCATGGCTCGTCTCCTTTTATCGAAAAGTCGCCGGTGCGGCCTCCAGGGGTGCCGACGCCAGCCAACGGGCTGTGTTATGCCGGAAAAGCGTCAGTCGAACAAGCTCGAAACGGAGCTTTCGTCGCTGATCCGGCGCATCGCCGTGCCCATCAGTTCGGCGATGGAGAGAATTTCGATATTTTTGGCCACGCGCACCGCCTCGGTCATCTGGATGCTGTCGGTTACCACGAGGCGTTCGAGCGCGCTCGACGCGACGCGCGAGGCGGCACCGCCCGAGAGCACACCGTGGGTGACGTAGGCCATGACCGAGACTGCGCCCTCGTCCTTGAGCCGCTTGGCGGCGTTGCACAGCGTGCCTGCGGAATCGACGATATCGTCGACCATGATGCAGCGCCGGCCCTCGACGTCGCCGATCACGTTCATGACCTCGGAGACCCCGGCACGCTCGCGCCGCTTGTCGACGATGGCGAGGTCGGCGTCGAGCCGCCTGGCGATCGCACGCGCCCGAACCACGCCGCCGACGTCGGGCGAGACTATCATCAGGTCGTCGCCGTTGAAGTTATCCTCGATATGGTTGACGATCACCGGCGCGCCATAAAGGTTGTCCACGGGAATGTCGAAGAAACCCTGGATCTGGCCCGCGTGCAGATCCATGGTGAGCACCCGGTTGGCGCCGGCGATCGTAATCAGGTTGGCGACCAGCTTGGCCGAGATCGGCGTGCGCGGGCCGGGCTTTCGGTCCTGGCGGGCGTAGCCGAAATAGGGGATCACTGCGGTGATGCGGCGCGCCGAGGCACGCTTGAGCGCGTCGAGGCAGACGAGCAGTTCCATCAGGTTGTCGTTGGCGGGAAACGAGGTCGATTGGATGATGAAGACATCCTCGCCGCGCACGTTCTCGTGGATCTCAACGAAGACCTCCATATCGGAGAAGCGACGGATGCTCGCCTTGGTAAGCGGCAGGTTGAGCGTCGTCGCGACCGCTTCCGCGAGGCCCTGGTTGCTGTTGCCTGCGACCAATTTCATGGCTGTCCGTCCTTGCTACCGGTCCCCTGATGGCGGCGGGGCATTTGGCGCGCGCCCGTCACCGCGGCGAAATCTACCAACCCACCCGAGCCCTGTAAACGTCCGCGCGCACCGTCAGGACCCGGGCTCGGCGGCGATGGCCTCGCGCAACAGATCGAGCAGCCCGCTCGCACCGTAATCGGCGATGGTGGTGGCGAGCGGCCCCCAACGGTCATCGAGCATGCTGCGCGCCACATCGCCTGACTGGCTGACTGTGCCGATTTCGGCCCCGCTCGGATCGAGCAGGTACCAGACGACGTCGAGTTGCTGGACTTCGGCGGTGACGTCGTGGGTGCCAACCCGGCCCTGGATCGCGTAAGCCGCGCCGGCCCCGGTGGTCGCAAATGCCACCCCGGCGGCGGTCAGCCGGCTCGCCACAGCGGTAGCGAGCGCCTCATTGCCATCGCCGGGCGCGCCTGTAACGGTGCGCAGCTCGATCGCGGGCCAGAGCGCGCCGGTGGCGGGCGCCGGGTCGGCGGGCTCGGGTCCCGCTATGGCGCCCAATTTGATCGCGACCCGGTCGGCGACGAGATCGGCGAAGAAGGTGATGGTGTCGGGGGTAGGGTCGAGCCACTCGGCGAGGGGTAGCTCGTTGCTCTGGATGAAGCTATCCATCAGCCGGCCAGCGGCGTTCTTGAGCGTCCAGTGCAGCGTCATCTCCGTGCGCTCGCTGGCGAGGCTCTTGAGCGGGGAGGCGTGGCAAATCAGCACGAAGCTGGCGGCGTTGGCGCTGGTCGTGCCGGCGGGCACGCCGCGCGCCTGGAGCGCTTCGGCCACCGCGCCGCGTAGCGCCACGGCGACCGGCACGACAGTGCCCGTCGCCAGTTGGACGAGCACGCCGCTTTGCGGCCCCGGATTGAGCAGCCGATCGGCGGTGGCGGCATTGACGTCGCCCTGAAACGGGCGGGGCAGGGGCTGGCAGGCGGCGAGCAGCCCGGCCAGCAGGACGGCGACGAGCGTCGACGGGAAGATCATGATGGTGGGTTTAGAAGACACAGCTCGCCACCAGTCCAATGACACAGAGCGCGGCAAAGAGCACGAGATAGGGCATCGATGCGGCCTCAATCCGTCTCGCGCAGCGCGATGGCCGAGAGCAAGCGGCCGCAGCCGGGCTCGCCTGCGCGGCTCGCGCGGCGGTAGCTGAAGAAGCGCGCGGCATCGACGCAGGTATCAAGCCCCAGCGCCTCGACGCGGGCGAGGCCAAGGCGGCCCAGGCGGCGCGCAACATAGCCCTCGAGGTCGAAATAAAAATAACCGGCCTGCCCGGCGGCGAAGAGGTCAGCGTCGGCCGAATCACGGGCGAGGAAGGGCGCGGGAAACTCGGGCCCGACCTCGTAGGACGCGCATCCGATGCAGGGACCGATTATGGCGACGATGCGCTCGCGTGCCCCGCCCGCCTGCTCCATGGCCTCGACCGCCGCCTCGACGATGCCCGAAAGCGCCCCTTTCCAGCCGGCATGGGCCGCCGCCACAATGCGTGCCGCGGGATCGGCGAGCAGGACCGGCGCGCAATCGGCGGTCAGCACGCCGAGCGCGAGACCGGGGCGCGTGGTGACCAGGGCATCGGCCTCGGGCGCGTCGTCGGGCGCCCAGGATGCCTCGACCGTCACGGCGCGCGCGCTGTGGGTCTGATAGGCGGCGCACAGCCGGTCGGGCGCCAGATCGAGCGCGACCAACGTGCGGGACCGGTTTTCCGCCACCCGGGCGACGTCGTCGCCCGAGCCGAAGCCGCAATTCAGCGAAGCCAGCGAGCCCTCACTGACGCCGCCCTCGCGGGTAAACCAGCCGTGGGCGATGCCAGGCAGGTCGAGTGCCGGATGGTGAAGCGGCGCAGTCATCCGCTGACCCGACGGGAGGCCGCGCCCGTCTCGACCGCCGCCTCGAAGCCCGCCGGGACCGGCAGGCCGGGGGCGGTGACGGCCAGCCCCTTGAACAGAGCCCCCATCGCGTCGATGCCGGTCAGGCGGGCGAGGGCGGCGTCCAGCGCCGCGCGTTGACGGGGCGCCGCCTTGGCAGCGAGGGCCCCGGTGCGGGCCTTGATGCCAAGCGCGTGAAGTAGTTTGCCCTGGGCGAGTGGGCCGTGCACGCTTGCGCCGGCCTCACGCGCGGTGCGGGCGAGGGTCGAGAAATCGACATGGGCGCTCAGGTCCGCCTCGCCGGGGGCGTCGAGCACGTCGTGGCGATGGTGAGCGCGTATAGCCTGAAGGGTTTCGCCTCCCACCGGGCGGGCCGGGCCGTAATCGATGATCAGCGCGGCACCGCCCTGCGCCACGAGACGTTGGGCGAGGAGGTCCATCAGCTCGATCATGACGGGCGAGACCTCGACCAGGCTGCCTTCGGGTGCGTCGGCCAGCGCCGCCGGGACGAGCACCGCCGCCGGGCTTGGCCGTTCATCGGCGACAAAGCAAAAGCGCGTTTGGGCCTCGTCGAGCCCGACGCGACGCTCGACCCAAGTGTCGGCGCGCCGGACCAGCTGACGCACAGGCAAGGCGTCAAACAGCTCGTTGGCGAGGATCAGGGCGGGACCCGAGGGCAGTTGGTCGAGCGTCTCTCGCCAGACGGCGCCGGTCCCGGCGAGACGTTCCTGCTGCAGGGCCTGCAGCACGGGGCTGGTTTCGACGAGATGAACCCGGCGTGCGGCGGTGAAGTCCGGTGCATGGGCGCTGGCGCGAAGGGCGTCGACCATCAAGGCGCCCCGGCCCGGTCCGATCTCGACGAGGTGGACCATGTCGGGCGCGCCCATCTGTTGCCAGGTGGCAACGCACCAGGCGCCCAGCAGTTCGCCGAACATCTGGCTGATTTCGGGCGCGGTGACGAAATCCCCTTCGCGGCCGAAGGGATCGTGCACCCGGTAATAGCCATGGCGGGGATCGTGAAGCGCCGCCTCCATGTATTGGGCGACGGTGATCGGCCCATTGGCGGCAATCCGCCGGCGCAGCGCCTCGGCGAGCGCGCTCATGAACGGGACGGCACGCTCGGCCTCTCGCCCGCCCGCAAAATCAGCCAGGCGCCGACCAGCATCATCGGCAGGGAGAGAATCTGACCCATGGTGATGCCGCCGACAATGAATCCCAGATGGGCGTCGGGTTCGCGGAACAGCTCGGCGACGACGCGGGCGATGCCGTAGCCGATGCCGAACACCCCGGCAAGCCTCCCGGGCTTTTCGCCCAGGCGGGTCGCATGGCTGAGAGCGAACAGCAGGAGGAACAGGAGCAGGCCTTCGAGCGCGGCCTCGTAGAGTTGGCTCGGATGGCGCGCGATGTCGCCGCCGCGGGGAAACACTATGGCCCAGGATGCGGTGCTGGCGCGGCCGAACAGCTCGCCGTTGATAAAGTTGGCAAGGCGGCCGAACATCAGGCCTAGCGGGACAGAGCAGGTGACCAGGTCGGCCGCGGCGAAACCGGAAACCTTGTGCCGGCGCGCGAACAGGATAAGCGCTAGGGTGACGCCCAGCAGGCCGCCGTGAAACGACATGCCGCCCTGCCAGACGTAAAAGATTTCCACCGGATGGTCGATGTAATAGCCGGGTTTGTAGAACAGCACGTGGCCGATCCGCCCGCCGAGGACGACGCCCAGCGTGATCCAGACCAGAAGATCATCGGCTTGGCGGGGGTTCAGCAGGCCGCCCAGGCGGCGTGCGAGGTAACGAAGATAGAGCCAGCCCAGCAATAGACCCGCGACGTAGGCAAGCGCGTACCAGCGAATGGTCAGAGGCCCGATCTCCAGCGCGACCGGATCTATCGCCGGAAACAGCAGAGCGAGGGTCATCGCGCCAGCGTCATCGATAGGGGTCGGGGCGGCTCAGATAGTCGCGGACATACTCGGCCACGCCATCCTCGACGGTAGTAGCGGGGCGGTCATATCCAGCGGCCCGCAGGCGATCGAGGCCAGCCTTGGTGTAGTACTGGTATTTGCCGGCAAGCTCGTCGGGCATATCGACATATTCGATGTTCGGGGTCTGGCCGACGGCGTTGAATAGCGCCCCGATCAGTTCTCGGAAACTCCGCGCTTCGCCGCCGCCGACGTTGAACAGGCCGTTGACCGCGGGATTGTCGTAGAGCCAGAGCATGATCTCGACACAATCGCCGACCCAGACGAAATCGCGCCACGGGCCGCCGTCTTCGGCGTCGGTATGGTCCGAGCGGAACAGGTGCACCGGCTCACCCACGGCGGCGCGGGCGTAATTCTTGGCGATCAGGCTGCGCATGTCGCCCTTGTGAAATTCGTTCGGCCCGTAGGCGTTGAAAAATTTTAGGCCCGCCCACTGGCTGGGGCAGGGCGCGCAGTCGGCGACGAGTCGGGCGATGCGACGATCGACCAGATGCTTGCTCCAGCCGTAGGGATTGAGTGGGCGGAGGCTCGCCAGCCCCTCGACCGAGCCGTCGTCGTCGAAGCCCTGGCTGCCGTTGCCGTAGGTCGCGGCCGACGAGGCGTAGATCAGCCGTTTGCCGTGGTGGGCGCACCAGGTCCATAGGTCGAGACTGAGCATGATATTGCTCGCCACGATCGAATCCACGTCGCGCTCGGTGGTCGAGGAATTTGCCCCCATATGGAAAATCACCTCGACGTCCTTGGCGTGGGCGTCGAGAAAGCCGAGCAGGCGGTCGGGGGGCACGATGTCGGCGAGTTCGCGCTTGGCGATGTTGCGCCATTTTTCGTCGCTGCCCAGACGGTCGTTGACGACCAGCTCCGTGGCGCCCCGGGCCTCGAGGGCGGCGAGCAAATTCGAGCCGATGAAGCCGGCTCCCCCGGTGACTATGATCATGGTGTTTTCCCGCTTAGGCTGACCATGTTATAGGGCGGAAGGCCAAGGCACCACAAGAGGGCGTTGCGCCTTGGCGGGCACGGGCCCTATATAGGGGATAGGCGGGAGCAGCGGGCCCTTGGGGCCGAGCAAAGGAGACAGGCCATGCAGACTAATAACCGGCTATTCGACGATTTTGCCCGCATGGCCAGCGGCGCGATGAACGCCGCCGCGGGCGTGCGCGAGGAATTCGAGGTTCTGGTGCGCCGCCAGCTGGAGCGCCTGCTCGAACGCATGGACCTCGTCAGCCGCGAAGAATTCGATGCGGTCAAGGCCATGGCGGCGAAGGCGCGCAGCGAACAAGAGGCGCTTGCCAAGCGGGTAGTTGCGCTCGAAGCGACGGCACAATCCTCGGGCAAGCCGGCGGCCAAGGGCGCGGGCGGCGCAAACCCTGCGCGCGCCAAGGCGAAAAAGGCGGGCAAAGCCAAGGCGAAAGCCGCGACGGGCCCGGGCGGCGCAGCCTCGAAGGATTAAAGCCGCCGCACAAGACCCCTTCTAGGGGTGGTTAACCGCCAGCCCCCGGATGTAGCGGTTCTTTCCAGATATTGTGGGCACGAATTTTCTTATCACATCTTGTGGTAGGCGAAAGGGGTTGCTACGATGATTCGCGTCGGTCAGTTCGATCGGGACGTCAGGAGCGAATCTTTCATGGCTACATACACACTCGATGCGGAACAGGATTTTTCCAATCCCCTGGATGCCGTCGAACAGATCGTCAGCCACAACAACTGGCCGTTCGAGCGTCATAGCGACGAGGACATCACGGTCGAAATCGCCGGCCGCTGGTGTGCCTATCAGCTCTGGTTTTCCTGGAACGCGGAGATCAGCGCGCTGCAATTCTCCTGCGCCTTCGACATGAAGGTGCCTGAGGCCAAGCGCGACTCGATTTACTGCTTGCTCGGCCTCGCGAACGAGCGGCTTTGGTTCGGCCATTTCGTGCTGTGGTCCGACGAAGGCCTGCCGGTGTTTCGCCACGCCATGCTGCTGCGCGCCTGTCCGGGGCTGAGCTCGGCCCAGATGCAGGATACCATTGATATTGCGCTCACCGAGTCTGAACGCTTCTATCCGGCGTTTCAGCACGTGATCTGGGGCGGCAAGAGCCCGGAAGAGGCGATCTCGCTCGCCCTCGTGGACACCCTCGGCGAAGCCTGATGGACGTGCCAGGTCGCCTCTGCCTGGTTGGCGGCGGCAAAATGGGCTGTGCTCTGCTTGCTGGTTGGCTGGACGCCGGCTTGTCGCCCGCCGACGTGATCGTGGTCGAACCCGACGGCGCGATCGCGCAAGACCTGGCCACAAAATATTCCGTTGCCGTCGCCGCCGACCTGGCGGGGCATGTGGTGCCCGAGCCGCCCGCCGCGGTCGTGCTCGCGGTCAAGCCTCAGAAAATGGACGCCGTGATACCCCTCTACGCGCCCCTTTCTGGACCCGCCACGGTGTTTCTCAGTATCGCGGCGGGGCGAAGCATCGAGAGCTTTGCGTGCGGGCTTGGGGGCGAGGCTGCGATCGTGCGCGCCATGCCCAACACCCCGGCGGCGATCGGCCTGGGTATCTCGGTAGCCTGTGCGAACGATCGGGTGAGCGCGGTGCAACGTCACCTGTGCGACGGCCTGCTGGCGGCGGTGGGGGAGGTTGCCTGGGTCGAGAACGAGGCGCTGCTCGATGCGGTCACGGCGGTTTCGGGCAGCGGCCCCGCCTATCTCTTCCTCTTCATCGAATGCCTCGCGGCGGCGGGCGAGCGGGCCGGTTTGTCCGCCGAGCTTGCGCGTCAGCTCGCCTTCGCCACCGTGTACGGCGCAGCCGAACTCGCCCACCGCTCGGACGAGCCGGTCGAGACGCTTCGGCGTAACGTCACCAGCCCCCAGGGGACCACCCAGGCGGCCCTCAATGTGCTGATGGCCGAGGACGGGCTAGGCGCCCTTCTCGAGCGTGCGGTCGCGGCCGC
>CAVOEB010000026.1:0-40263 GCA_963694715.1 Alphaproteobacteria bacterium
AGTTCCTTGATGTATTCGACCGCGTCCTTGACGGTCAGGATCTTTTCCGCGGCGTCATCGGGGATTTCACAGCCGAATTCCTCCTCGAACGCCATAACCAGCTCGACGGTGTCCAGGCTGTCGGCACCGAGATCGTCAATAAAGCTGGCATTGTCGGTGACCTTCGCCTCCTCGACGCCAAGATGCTCGACGACAATTTTTTTCACCCGATCAGGGACATCACTCATACGTCAAATTTCCTTCAGTCTATTGGTCGTTCCAGAGAACATCCTGTTGTTTTGGACCCTCGGCGGCACCGGAAACGGCACCCCTCGGCTGCGGCGTGAAACCTCGTGCGTGGTAACACACTTCCCAGCGTTTGACCAGACGATCACAACGCCGCCCGAATCGGCTCAGATCATGGCCATTCCGCCGTTTATCGAGAGCGTCGCGCCGGTCACGTAGGCCGCCTCGTCACTGGCCAGATAAACCGCTCCCGCCGCGATATCATCGGGCTGGCCAAGCCGGCCCGCGGGGATCGATGTCAGCAGCGCGGCGCGCCGGTCCTCGGGCAGGGCATCGGTCATCGGTGTCTCGATAAAGCCCGGCGCGATGCAGTTGACGGTGATATTCCGGCTCGCGACCTCGCCGGCAAGGCTTTTGGTCATGCCGGCGAGCCCGGCCTTGGCGGCGACATAGTTGGCCTGGCCGGGGTTGCCGACCTGACCGACGATCGAGGTGATGTTGATGATCCGCCCGAATCGGCGCTTCATCATGCCGCGCAGCACCGCACGCGAAAGCCGGAAGCCGGCGCTGAGGTTGACCTCGAGAATCCCGTTCCAGTCCTCGTCGGACATCCGCATAGCGAGCCCGTCGCGGGTGCGCCCTGCATTGTTGACCAGAATATCGAGGCCGCCCATCGCAGCTTCGGCATTCTTAGCCAGCGCCGCGATGGCGTCGGGGTCGGCGAGATCACAAACAAGGCACTCCGCGCCCGCGCCCAATTCGCCAACCAGTGCCTCGAGCGCGTCAGAGCGGGTGCCCGACAGGGTTATTTGCGCGCCTTGCGCGTGAAGCGCCCGCGCGATCGCCCCACCGATTCCCCCCGAAGCACCGGTCACCAGCGCTGTTTTTCCCGTCAGATCGAACATCGCCATTCCTCGTCTTGCTTCGTGGTCTTTTTTCAAAGAGTGCTCAGAAACGCCTCGACCGAATCCACATCGCCGACCGAGACCGGCTGGAGCTCGCGCTCGATCCGCTTGGTCAAGCCGCCCAGCACCTTGCCGTGACCAAGCTCGACCACCGTCTCGACCTCCTGAGCGTGCAGATACTGGACTGATTCGCGCCAGCGCACCATCGCCGTGACCTGTTCGACAAGCTGACGCCGAATCATCGCAGGCTCGGTGACCGGCTGGGCCGTCACGTTGGCGACCAGCGGCAAGGCGGGCGGCGCGATGGTGATCTCGGCCAGAGCCTCGGCCATGGCGTCGCCAGCCGGCGCCATCAAGGCGCAATGAAAGGGTGCGCTGACGGGCAACAGGATAGCGCGTTTTGCGCCGCGCTCTCCGGCCAGCTCGAGCGCACGCTCTACCGCAGCGCGTGAGCCCGAGATCACGACCTGGCCGGGTGCGTTGTCGTTGGCCGCGGCGCAGACCTCGCCTTGCGCCGCGTCGGCGGCAATCGCCCGGGCAACGTCGAGGTCGACGCCGAGCAGCGCGGCCATCGCGCCCTCGCCCTGCGGCACCGCCTGTTGCATCGCCTCGCCGCGCAGCCGCACGAGCCGCGCCGTCTCGGTTACGGACAGCGCTCCCGCCGCACAGAGAGCGGAATATTCTCCGAGGGAATGACCCGCGACGAAGGCCCCGTGGCTGGCCAGCGAGGTCTCGGTTTCGCGCTCGATGACGCGGACCACCGCCATCGACGCCGCCATCAAGGCCGGCTGGGTGTTGCGGGTGAGCATGAGGTCCTCGCCCGGCCCCTCGGCCATGAGCCGGGAGAGATGCTCGCCGAGCGCGTCATCGACCTCCTCGAGAACCTGACGGGCGGCGGAAAATTGCTCGGCCAGCGCGCGGCCCATTCCAACCTCTTGAGAGCCCTGTCCCGGAAACACGAATGCACGCTTGACCACCGCTTACCCCGCCGTTTTGATGCGCCTTGCGCGCCCAGTGAAGGCGGCGTGCATCCGCCTGTCAAGCGGCGCTTGCGCGTGAAGGCGAATGCTGTATAGTTCGGCGCCTTGATGCGCTAGGCTTGGCTTTGCCACGGTCTTGCGCCGTGTTTTTTTACCAGTGAGGCGCGATGCGTGCGGCAAGGCTGCCTGCGCCGCGCTGTCCTGCGCCACAACGCCCGGGACGCATGAAGGAGACAGGCCGGCATGGCGCTCTACGAGAGCACGTTCATCGCCCGTCCGGAAATTTCGGGGCAACAGGCCGAGGCACTGGCCGAACGCTTTGCCGGAATTATTACGGAAAACGGCGGCAAGGTGGAGAAGACCGAGTATTGGGGGCTGAAATCCCTAGCATACCGGATCAAGAAGCACCGCAAGGGTCATTACATCATGTTCAACCTCGACGCGCCCTCGGCGGCGGTCAAGGAGATGGAACGCAACATGGGCCTCGACGAGGATGTACTGCGCATCCTCACGATCCGCGTCAAAGAACTCGAGGAAGGCCCGTCGGCCATGATGCAGGCGAAATCGTCGCGCAGCGACCGGAGCGCTCGCGGAGACCGGGGTGATCGTGGGGACCGGGGCGCTCCCGCGCCACGCGAGCGCGATGGCGCCGTAGAGAAGGCTGCCAGCACTGAGAATAAGGCCCCCGACGAGGGCGCAGCAGGAACCGAGGCGGCCGACGACGCCCCGACGGGAGATAAAGCATGAGCATGGACGAGGGCCGCGGCCGGCCAGGCGGCGGCGGCGGCGGCGGCTTCGCACGTCGCCCGTTCTTCCGGCGGCGTAAATCCTGCCCCTTGAGCGGCCGGAGTGCGCCAAAGGTCGATTACAAAGATGTGAAGCTGCTGCAGCGCTTCCTCTCGGAACGCGGCAAGATCGTGCCGAGCCGGATCACCGCCATCTCGGCGAAGAAGCAACGCGCCCTATCACGCGCCATCAAGCGGGCCCGGATCCTGGCGTTGCTGCCCTTCACGGAACACTGACCCGGCGCCCGGCGGGCGCTCGCTCCTCATGTTCAGGGACTATTCCATCGCGATCGCAGCTGGGATCGTCGCGGCGCTGATAATTTTCATCGCCTCGTCGAACATGTTCCTGGCGATGTTGCTGCTGCCATTTTGCACGGTGCCGCTCTTTTGTGTCGGCTTGTCTCAGGGCTACCGGGCAATCTTCATTGCCGGCGGTGTTGCCGCGGTTTTGCCCGGCCTGGTTCTTTTCGATTTCTTCGTTTCGCTTAGTTACACCATCATGTTCTTCGCGCCGGCGGCGATCCTCGTACGCTCCGCGCTTCTCAAGCGAACGGATAACGACGGGCATACCGAGTGGTATCCGACCGGCCGGCTTCTCGCCGTGGCCGCAAGTTATTTCGCTCTGTTCTTCCTTGCCCTGGCCGCCATCGCCTCAAGTTTCGAAGGCGGGATGCTGGAAGTCGTCAGAGACCGGTTGAGCCTGCTCGTCGGCGGAAACGCCCAAATCACGACGGCCCCCGACGGACAGACCTACGAGGAAGCCCTCGACGCGCTGGTCTATAACGCAGCGATCGGAATTTCCAGTTTCGCGGTGATTTGCCTGACCGTATCCATGATGCTCGCACAGGCCCTATTGCGGCGGCTGGGAAAACCGCTTCGAGCGTCGTTTCAACTGATCGACATCGAGCTGCCCCGCTGGCTGAGCTACGCGTTCGCCGCGTCATTGGCAATTGCGATCTTCGCACCTGAGCCCTGGGGTCTCGTCGGAGCCGGGCTGACCGCTACTTTCGCGACGCCATATTTTTTCCTCGGCATTGCCGTGGGGCACACCATTGCACGGCGCTATTCGGCCGGCGTCATTGTGCTGATCGCTATGTATGCTTTATTGTTATTCGCACAGCCCTTCAGCATGATGGCCATGGCCGGTCTGGGCCTCGCGGAACAGTGGCTCGAAATACGTCGCCGGTTCGGTGGCAGAGGAAGCGGACCGGGTGGACCCGGTCAGGATTTGACACGCCAGGAGTGACCAGAGAATGGACGTAATTCTGCTCGAACGGATCGGTAAACTCGGCCAGCTCGGCGACGTGGTCGTCGTCAAGGACGGTTACGCGCGAAATTTTCTGCTGCCTCAGGGCAAGGCGCTTCGGGCGTCCAAGGGCAATCTCAAACGGTTCGAGGGTGACCGCGCCGGACTGATTCGCGCCAACGACGATAAGCGCGCCGACGCCGAAGCGGGGGCCCAGGGACTTGCGGGAACCAGCTGGGTGTTGATCCGCCAGGCGAGCGAGGGCTTACAGCTTTATGGCTCGGTCAGCGCGCGCGACATCGCGAAGCTGATCAGCGAGAGTGGTACGCCCGTGACGCGCCAGCAGGTCCGACTCGACGCGACGATCAAGTCGCTCGGCGCCTATCCCGTGGCCATCGCGCTGCACCCGGAAGTCGAGATCGAGGTAACGGTCAACGTTGCGCGCTCCAACGAAGAAGCCCAGCTGCAAGCGGCCCGGCCCGCCGGCCCGCGCGGAACGGAAGGCGCCCAAAGCGCGGCGCCGGAAGAACAGGCTCCCGAGATCGATGAGCTCTTCGAGGAGAGCACCCTCACCGAAGTGGCCGAGGCGGTCGAGGCTGCGGCCGAAGAGGAAGGCGCCGACAAGATTGGTGCAGCCCCATCGGCCGAAGAGGAACCCGCGGCCGAGGCAAAAACCACGCCCGGCGCCGGCTAACCGGCCAACGGAGGCTACTATTAAGAGGGGGGTCGATCGAATGCTGGTCGGACTACTGCTCAGAAGACTGATGAAGCGGGGCACGCTCCGGATGTACGACTACCGGGGCAGGCTGCATGTATTCGCCGGCGAGCCCGGCAAAACCGCTACCATTCGCCTCCACGACCGGCGGCTCGGACGCCAAATGTTTTGGAACCCCCGACTGCATGTGGGCGAAGGCTACATGGATGGCCGCCTGACGCTCGAGGAGGGCACGACGATCCGCGAATTCATCGATCTGGTGGGGCTGAACATTCACCTGATCGATCGGACTCCGCTGGTGCGGTTTTGCCAATGGGTGGGGCGGATGTGGCGCCCGGTCATGCAGCACAACCCGATCGGCCGCGCCCAGAAGAACGTCGCCCACCACTACGACCTCTCCGACGAGCTGTTTAACCTGTTTCTCGATTCCGACCGGCAGTATTCCTGCGGCTATTACACGACGCCCAACAGCAGCCTCGAGCAGGCCCAGATCGACAAGAAGCGCCATCTCGCCTCGAAGCTTCACCTTGAGCCCGGCTGCAAGGTGCTCGATATCGGCTCGGGCTGGGGCGGGCTAGGACTTTACATCGCCAAGGAATCGGGCTCCGACGTTACGGGCGTGACCCTCTCCGTCGAGCAGCAGAAGGTATCGTCGGACCGGGCCAAGAAGGAAGGTTTGAGCGAGAGCGTGCGCTTCCGCCTGCAGGACTATCGCGAGGAAACCGGCCCCTACGATCGAATCGTGTCGGTCGGCATGTTCGAGCATGTCGGCGTCAAGCATTACCGGGAGTTCTTCGAGAAGGTGCGCGACCTGCTGACCGAGGACGGCGTCGCCCTGATCCACTTCATCGCCCGCTGGGATGGACCCAGCGTGACCAACCCGTGGCTGCGCAAATATATCTTCCCGGGCGGCTACTGCCCGTCTCTCTCCGAGGTCTTTGCGCCGCTCGAAGAGACCGGCCTGAAGCTGACGGACATGGAGGTGCTCCGGCTCCATTACGCCGAGACGCTCGAACACTGGGCGTGCAACTTCCAGGCCAACCGCGACAAGGTAAAGGAGATTTACGACGAGCGCTTCTGCCGGATGTGGGAGTTCTACCTTGCGGGCTCGGAAGCCGCCTTCCGCCGCCAGGACCACCTGATCGTACAGTTGCAGCTCTGCCGCGACCAGGAAGCCGTGCCACTGACCCGCGATTATATGTATGAATGGGAGCACGCTCACTGGTCCGAGGGCACGGCAAACGCCTGAGTTTCCCCGGCCGCCGCACGCGGTGGCTCGATTTGTCCCGGCTATCCGCAGCCCTGTCCAACTGCCGCCTACCGATGTTCGCCTTCGGCCAATGTCGCCGGTTGGATTTCACTACATTTTCTGATTTATGACTGTGAGCCTGCAGAATCTGGTAGGTTACACGTCCCTTGGTAAACTACGAAACCAGTCTTGAATGCGCGGTAAGCGGGCCGGCCCACAGGTTTTCCTCCCCTATTGAGTACGGCGCGAGAGCCATCCCCGCTATCCACAGGCTGGGGACGGTTTTTACCCCCAGGTTATTCGTCACCGTCCCGTATATGAGGCGGACGGCATGAAATAGATGGGTTAGGTTTGGCCATGGAAACCCCCCATCCTCACCTGACGCCGATCGACGGCGATAAGGCGGACGACGCGCTTTATCGCGAAGCCCCGCACAACGTCGAGGCCGAACAGGCGTTGCTGGGCGCGGTCCTGGTCAACAACGAAGCGCTCAACCGGGTCGTGGGCTTTCTCGACGAAACCCATTTCTACGAGCCGGTGCACGGGCGCATCTTCGCCGCCGCCCAGGCTCTGACCGAGCGCGGTCAGATTGCTAACCCGGTCACGCTCAAGACCTATTTCGAAGCGGACGGCGCGCTGACCGAGATCGGCGGCGCCCAGTATCTGGGCCGCCTCGCAGGCGCCGCAATCACCATCATCAACGCCGAGCATTACGGGCGTACGATCTTCGATCTGGCGATGCGCCGGGCGCTAATTGAGGTCGGCGAGGCGATGGTCAACACCGCCTACGATTCGCCCTACGACCTGCCCGCGGACGCCCAGATCGAGGATGCCGAGCACCGCCTGTTCCGACTCGCCGAGGACGGCAGCCCCGAAGGCGGCTTCAAGTCGCTCGAGCAGTCGCTGACCGAAGCGGTGCGCATGATGGAGGCGGCGTACAAGCGCGATTCAGGTCTGACCGGGGTGGCGACAGACTTGCGCGATCTCGATGAATTGCTCGGCGGGCTGCACGCCTCGGACCTGGTGATCCTCGCGGGCCGACCCTCCATGGGCAAGACCGCGCTGGCGACCAACATCGCGTTTGCCGCCGCGCGCCGCTATTGCGAGGAGAGCGACGAGAACGACGAGACCCAGGTGATCGACGGTGCGAAAGTCGCGTTCTTCTCGCTCGAAATGTCGGCCGAGCAGCTTGCCACCCGTATTGTCTCGGAAGTCTCGGGCATCGACTCGGAGCGCCTGCGCCGGGGCAAGATGAACAAGGACGAGTTCCTGCGCGTGGTCAGCGCCGCCCAGGAGCTCTCGCGCGTGCCGTTCTTTATCGATGACACGCCCGCCCTCTCCATACCGGCGCTACGGACCCGGGCGCGGCGCCTGAAGCGGACCCACGGTTTGGGCCTGATCGTGGTCGACTATTTGCAGCTGATGCGCGCGGGCGGGGCGACCCGGATTGAAAACCGGGTTCAGGAAATTTCGGAGATCACCCAGGGACTCAAGGCGCTGGCCAAGGAGCTTAACGTGCCGGTGCTCGCCCTCTCGCAGTTGAGCCGCGCGGTGGAGCAGCGGGACAACAAGCGGCCGCAGCTCGCCGACCTGCGCGAATCGGGCGCCATCGAACAGGACGCCGACGTGGTGATGTTCGTCTACCGCGAGGAATATTACCTGCGCCGCGACGAGCCTCAGCAGCGTCTCGAGGAAAGCGGCGATCACTTCGCCGAGCGCTACACGCAGTGGAAGGAAAAATTCGAGACATCGGTCAACCTGGCCGAGGTCATCGTTGCTAAGCAGCGTCACGGGCCCGTCGGCCACGTCAATCTGCGCTTCGAACACCAGACCACCAAATTCGATGACCTTGTCGAGGACGATCATCTCCCCGATGTGCCCTTCTGAGGCGTCCGGCGGGATCCTCACCATCAATCTGGACGCCATCGCCCGGAATTACCGGACGCTCGGCGAACGCGTGGCACCGGGGGAATGCGCCGGCGTGGTCAAGGCCGACGCCTACGGGCTGGGCGCCGGGCGGGTCGCGCCCGCGCTGGCCGCTGCCGGGTGCCGGCGCTTCTTCGTCGCCGATCTGAATGAGGGTCTAAGCCTGCGTAAACTGCTGCCCGACGCCGAGATCGCGGTGCTCTACGGGCCGGGGCAAGGTGAAGTCGAGCTGTTCGCCCACGCAGCACTCTGCCCCGTGCTCAACGAACCGGGCCAGGTCGAGCGCTGGCGGCGCGCCGGGGAGAAGGCCGTGCTACCACCCGCCTGGCTCCATATCGACACGGGCATGAACCGGCTTGGCCTTTCGGCGAGCGAAACGGCGCACCTGGCATCGAGGTCCGACCGCCTCGAGGGCCTGACGCTAGCCGGAGTGATGAGCCATTTGGCCTGTGCCGAACACCCCGACCATGCCTTGAACGGAGAACAGAAGGCGCGGTTTCGCGAGGCGCACGCGCTGTTGAGCGGCATCATGGGGCCGCTGGCCACAAGCTTCGCGAACTCGTCGGGGATTTTCCTCGAGCCCGATTACCACGGCGATCTGGCTCGCCCGGGGGCCGCGCTCTACGGCGTGAATCCGACCCCAAAATCACCGAATCCAATGGAGCAAGTCGTTCAATTACAAGGAAGAATCGTCCAGTTGCGCGAGATTGACAGGTCTGGGACCGTTGGCTATGGTGCGACGCGCCGGGTGACGCGGGGCGAGCGAATCGCGACCGTCGCGGTCGGCTATGCCGACGGCTACCTGCGCAGCCTGAGCGATCGTGCGGCCGGCTATATTGGGCGGGCGCGGATCCCACTCGTAGGACGCGTATCGATGGACCTGCTGACCTTCGACGTCTCGGCCCTGCCGCCCGCGGCGGCCGCGCCCGGCACGCTCGTGACGCTGATAGGTGCCGAGCATCCCGTCGACGACCTGGCCGCAGAAGCCGACACCATCGGCTACGAGGTCCTGACCGCGCTCGGCGCCCGCTACGCGCGGCGCTATGTGGGCGATCCGGCATGAACTTCAACCTCCTTGGCGCGATCGGCCGGGCGGTGCTGGCCTTCTTACAGATCGCGGGCCGCTTGCTGTTGTTCAGCATCGAGGGGCTGTCCCATTGTATCCGCCCGCCCTATTTTCCGCGCCTGGTCCTGCGCCAGATGATCGAGGTGGGCTATTACTCGATTCCCGTTGTCAGCCTAACCGCACTGTTCTCGGGCATGGTGCTGTGCCTGCAGAGCTACACCGGGTTTTCGCGTTTTTCGGCAGAGGCTTCGATCCCCATGGTCGTGGTGATCTCGCTGACCCGCGAGCTGGGCCCGGTGATGGCGGGGCTGATGGTGGCTGGCCGGGTCGGTGCGGCGATGGCGGCGGAAATCGGCACCATGCGCGTGAGCGAGCAGATCGACGCCATGACCACCCTGTCGACCAACCCGATCAAATACCTGATCGCGCCACGCCTGATCGCGGGCATCCTCATGCTGCCGTTTTTAGTGCTCTTGGCCGATATAGTCGGTGTGTTCGGCGGCTATCTGGTCGGCGTCTACAAGCTCGATTTCAACGCCCAAAATTACATCACCAACACCTTCGAGTTCCTCGAGACCCTCGACGTGGTCTCGGGCCTGGTCAAGGCCGCGGTGTTCGGCTTCCTGATCGCGCTCATGGGCTGCTACCACGGCTTCAACTCGAAAGGCGGCGCCCAGGGCGTCGGGCGCGCCACGACCAACGCGGTGGTCAGCGGCGCCATGCTCGTGCTCGTGTCCAACTACATCATTACCGAGGCGTTCTTTGCAAAATGACCGGTAGCGCAGCAAAAATTGAAGTGAGCGGCCTGCGTAAGACGTTCGGACCGAAGGTTGTGCTCGACGGCGTCGATCTCGAGCTTAATGTCGGCGAATCTCTGGTCGTGATCGGCGGCTCGGGCACGGGCAAATCGGTGCTGATCAAGTCGATCATCGGTCTGCTTGTTCCCGACTCCGGGAGTGTGAAGATCGACGGTCAGGAGATCACCACCATGCGCCCGAGCGAGCGCGAGGCGGTGATCCGAAAGTTCGGCATGCTGTTCCAGGGCGGGGCGCTGTTCGACAGCCTATCGGTATGGGAGAACGTCGCGTTTGGGCTCGTCCAGGGACGCGCCATGAGCCGGCGCGAGGCCAAGCCGATCGCCCTCGAGAAGCTGGCGCAGGTGGGGCTCGATCCCGAGGTCGGCGAGCTGTCGCCGGCGGAGCTTTCGGGCGGCATGCAGAAGCGCGTCGGCCTCGCCCGGGCGATCGCGACCGAGCCCGAAATTATCTTCTTCGATGAGCCGACCACCGGACTCGACCCCATCATGGCCGACGTGATCAACGACCTGATCATCCACTGCCGCAAGCAGGTCGGCGCGTCGACGATCTCGATTACCCACGACATGGTCAGCGCGCGCAAGATTGCCGACCGGATCGCGATGATCCATCAGGGCAAGATCATCTGGAGTGGCCCGGTCTCGGCGATCGACGACAGCGGTAACCCCTATGTTGAGCAATTCATCCACGGCAGCGCCGAGGGACCAATTGAAATGCAGGTACTCAAACCATGAGGCGGGCAACGCGCGGACGCCCGGTCCTAGGCGCCTAGGTGGCCCGCTCTGAGGCCCGCTTCAACTGCCAGGCCTGCGGCGCGGTCCATCCCCGCTGGAACGGCCGATGCGACGCCTGTGGCGCCTGGAACACCATCGTCGAAGAGATAACCGAAGCGGCCACGCCGAAGGGACTGGGCAAGGGCAGGGGCAAGGCGCTGGCCTTCGCCGATCTCGCCGGCCCGGCCCAGCCGCTGGCCCGACACGACACCGGAATTGGCGAGCTTGACCGGGTGTTCGGCGGCGGGTTGGTGCCCGGCTCTGCGCTGCTGGTCAGCGGCGACCCGGGGATCGGGAAATCTACCCTGCTGCTCCAGGCGGCTGCAGCACTAGCGGGCACGGGATTGGCCGCGAGTTACATTTCAGGCGAGGAGGGCGTCGACCAGATCCGCATGCGCGCGCAACGGCTGGGCTTAAGCGACGCCTCTGTAAAGCTCGCCGCCGCGACCAGCGTACGCGACATCCTAGCCAGCCTCGAGGCCCTACCCGCCTGCGACGCGGTGATTATCGATTCGATCCAGACCATGTTCGTCGATTCTCTGGATTCCGCACCCGGCACCGTGACCCAACTGCGCAGCGCCGCGCAGGAGCTGATCCGCTTTGCCAAGCGGCGCGGCATCATCCTGTTTCTGGTCGGCCACGTTACCAAGGAAGGCCAGATTGCCGGCCCGCGGGTACTCGAGCACATGGTCGACACGGTGCTCTACTTCGAAGGCGAGCGGGGCCATCAGTTCCGCATTCTGCGCTCGATCAAGAACCGCTATGGCCCGACCGACGAGATCGGGGTGTTCGAGATGACGGGCACCGGCTTGGCCCAAGTGCCCAATCCGTCGGCCCTGTTCCTCAATCCCGGACGGGGCCCGGTGGCGGGCGCCGCGGTGTTCGCCGGGATCGAGGGCAGCCGGCCAGTGCTGGTGGAGATCCAGGCTCTTGTCGCACCCTCGCCGCTGGGTACGCCGCGCCGCGCCGTGGTCGGCTGGGACAGTGGCCGCCTCGCCATGATTCTCGCCGTGCTCGACGCCCGCGCCGACGTCGCGCTAGGCGGCAACGACGTCTATCTCAACGTCGCCGGAGGCTTGCGGATCCAGGAGCCGGCCGCCGACCTTACGGTGGCGGCGGCCTTGCTCTCGTCGCTGACGAACACGCCGCTGCCCGAGGGCACTGTGCTGTTCGGCGAGATCGGGCTAGGCGGCGAGGTCCGCCCGGTCGGACAGAGCACCGCGCGCCTGAAGGAAGCCCGGAAACTGGGCTTCGCCCGGGCGCTGACCCCGGCGCGCGTGGGCCGCGGTAGCAAGGCCGAGAGCGTGCCCGGGCTCGCGGTCGAAGAGATTGCAACCGTCGCCGACCTATCGCTCCGCTTCGAGTCGCCCAATTCCGCGACGCGCCAGGCCGGCTAGGATCGGAGGGAACCCTTGGGGAGCTTCCCCGTCAATCCCGTCGATATCCTGATTGTCCTCGTCCTTCTGGTCTCGGGGGGCCTAGCGTTTGCACGCGGATTCGTCAGGGAATCCCTTGGTTTGGGCGCCTGGATCGGCGCCGCCTTCGCAACGCTCTACGCATTTCCCGAAGCCAAGGGCTACCTGCGCAGCTGGATCGACATGACGCTGCTGGCCGACGCAATTACGGGGTGCGCGATTTTTATCGTCACTTTGGTTATTCTAGTTGTGCTGAGCCATCTGCTCACTGCTCGCATTCGGGGCAGCCGGCTCGGCGCCATCGACCGCTCGCTCGGGTTTGCGTTCGGCCTCCTGCGGGGTGCTATTGTCGTCTGCTTGGCCTGTATGTTTCTGGTGTGGGCCGTTCCCGAGGAGGATCGCCCGGCATGGATCGAGGAAGCTCGGTTCATACCGTGGGTTCACCAGGGGGCGGGAGTGATTCGCGCCGTCGTGCCGGAACACTGGGCCGAGGAGGGCGAGGCAACGGGCGAAGAGATCAAGCGCAAGAGCTCGGCCGCGGTCGAGGCCGAGCGGGCGCTGCGCGAACTGACCGGCCCCGCCCCTGAGCCCGCAGACGAGGAGGGAGCCGGTTATTCGACCGGCGAACGACGCGGGCTCGATAGCATGATTGAGACAATCGAATGACGACCAGCGACGGCAATGCGACTGGGCGGGACGGGACCGGCGCGATCACAGATCCCTTCGACGACGACAAGCTGCACGAGGAGTGCGGCGTGTTCGGTATATACGGCCACAAGGACGCCAGCGTGCATACCGCGCTCGGCCTGCACGCGTTGCAGCATCGCGGCCAGGAGGCGGCAGGTATCGTGTCGCACGACGGCGAATATTTCTACAACCACTACAGCATGGGGCTGGTGAGCGACAATTTCAGCGAGTCGCGGGTAATCGACCGTCTCAAGGGTTATGCCGCGCTGGGCCACAACCGCTATTCCACGACCGGCGAACCGGTGATGCGCAACATTCAGCCGCTGTTCGCGGATTTCGATTTCGGCGGCCTCGCCGTCTCCCATAACGGCAACCTGACCAACGCCGTGACGTTGCGCAAACGACTGGTCAAACGAGGCTGCATCTTCCAGTCGACCATGGATACCGAGGTCATCATCCACCTCATCGCGGTGAGCGAGTATTCCAGTGTTGTCGAGCGCATGATCGACGCGCTCAAGCAAGTCGAGGGCGCCTATTCGCTGATCGCGCTGACCGACGACGCGATGATCGGGGTGCGCGACCCGCTGGGCGTGCGCCCGCTTGTGCTGGGCGACCTCGAGGGCGCACCCATCCTAGCCTCGGAGACCTGCGCGCTGGACATCATCGGCGCCCGCTTCGTGCGCGACGTCGAGCCCGGCGAGATTGTCATGATCGACGAAGGCGGCGTGCGCAGCCTGCGCCCCTTCGCGGACCAGTCGCCGCGCTTCTGCATCTTCGAATATATCTATTTTGCGCGGCCCGACAGCATCATCGAAGGCGTGAACGTCTACGAGGCGCGCAAGCGGATCGGCGCCGAGCTTTCCCGTGAAAAAGGCGTGGCGGCCGACGTGGTCGTGCCGGTGCCCGATTCGGGCGTTCCGGCGGCGATCGGCTACGCGGCCGAAACCGGCCTGCCCTTTGAACTGGGCCTGATTCGAAACCATTACGTCGGGCGAACCTTTATCGAGCCTACCGACGAGATCCGCCATCTGGGCGTTAAACTCAAGCACAACGCCAACGAGGCCGCGTTGCGTGACAAGCGCGTGGTGCTGGTCGACGACAGCATCGTGCGCGGCACGACCTCAACCAAGATCGTCGAGATGGTGCGCTCGGCCGGCGCCACCGAAGTGCATTTGCGCATCGCCAGCCCGCCGACTGCGCATTCCTGCTTCTACGGCGTGAACACGCCCGACCTGTCGAAGCTTCTGGCGGCGCGCCACGATGTGGAAGAGATGGCCCGCCTGATCGGCGTCGACAGCCTCGCCTTCATCTCGATGGACGGGCTCTATCGGGCCATGGGTCTGCCGGGGCGAGCCAGCAACGCGCCGCAGTACTGCGACGCCTGCTTCTCGGGCGATTATCCCATTCCCCTGGTCGATCTCGAAGGCGGCTCGCACCAGTCCCAGCTTTCGCTGCTCGACGAACGGCATTAGGTGCCATGGGCTGCCTCGACGGCCGGATCGCGCTAATCACTGGCGCCTCGCGCGGGCTCGGCGCGGCCGTAGCCGAGTGCTTCGCCGCCGAGGGCGCGGAGCTGATCCTGGTGGCACGGACCAGCGGCGGCCTCGAAGAGACCGACGACCGGGTGCGCGCCGCCGGCAGCAAGGCAACGCTGGTGCCGCTTGACCTGATGGACGGCACGGCGATCGACCAGCTGGGCGGCGTGATCGCCCAGCGCTGGGGCCGGCTCGACGTGCTGGTCGGTAATGCCGCCATGCTCGGGCCACTGGGTCCGGCGGGTCATGGCGAGCCCATGCTCTGGGACGAGGTCTTCGGTCTCAACGTGACCGCAAACTGGCGCTTGATCCGAAGCATGGATGCTCTGCTCCGTGCTTCGGATGCAGGTCGCGCGATCTTCGTCACCTCGCGCGCGGCACGCCGGATCAAGGCCTACTGGGCGCCCTACGCGGCGAGCAAGGCGGCGCTCGAAGCCTTGGCGAAGAGCTACGCCGCCGAGCTCGAAAAAACCGCCGTGAAGGTCAACCTGCTCGACCCCGGCATCACCCGGACCCGGATGCGCGCCGAGGCCATGCCCGGCGAAGACCCGGCGGTTCAAACTCCGCCCGAAGAGATCGCCCGCGCCTTCGTGGCGCTGGCCGACGCCGCCTGCTCGATCAACGGGCAGATTATCGAGGCGCAGTTTCCCGTGGCCTAGTTTTTAACGTAGGGGTTCTTGCCCTTGCGCAACATCAGGCGGACCGGCACGCCCTCAAGGCCGAATGCCTCGCGCAGACCATTGACCAGATAGCGCCGGTAGGCCTCGGGTAGTTTGCTGGGACGGCTTGCGAACAGGGCGAAGCTGGGCGGGCGGATGTTGACCTGGGTAATGTAGCGCAGCTTCAAGCGCCGGCCCGCGACCAACGGTGGGGGATGATGGGCGGTCACCTCCTCGAGCCAGCGGTTGAGTGCGGCGGTGGGCACACGCCGGTTCCAGTTTTCGTCGGCCCCGAAGACTGCCGGCATCAGCTTGTTCACACCCTTGCCAGTGAGCGCGGAGAGCGGCACCACGGGGACCCCACGGGCCTGAGGAAAGACGTCGAGGAGCCGGGCATGGAGCGCCTTGAGCAGGGTTTCCGGCGCTGAAATTCGATCCCACTTGTTGACCGCAACTACTGGGGCGCGGCCCTCGTCGGCGACCATCGCCGCAAGGGTGAGATCCTGGCGCTCGAGCGGGGCCTCGGCGTCGAGCAGCAGGACCACGACATGGGCAAAGCGCACGGCATCGAACGTGCTGGCGATCGACATCTTCTCGAGCGCGGCGGTGACTTTCGCGCGCCGGCGCACGCCCGCAGTGTCAATCAGCCGGATCGCGCGGCCCCGCCAGTCCCATTCGAGCACCACGGCGTCGCGCGTGATGCCCACCTCGGGACCGGTGAGAACCCGCTCCTCGCCGACCAGCCGGTTGATCAGGGTCGATTTGCCGACATTAGGCCGGCCGATTACCGCGAGGCGTAGCGGGCCAACCTCGATCTTGTCGGGCGCGCCCCCCTCGCCTTTGGACGGCGTGTCGGCGGCCGGATTGGCCTCGGGCATGCGTTCGGCCAGCGCGTCATAAAGATCGCCCATGCCCTCGCCATGCTGGGCCGAGATCGCAACCAAATCGCCCAGCCCCAGCGCGTGCGCCTCGTGCGCACCGGCTTGCGCTTCGACGCTCTCGCACTTGTTGACGGCCACGAGCACCGGGCAATCCTGGCGACGCAGCCAGTCGGCGAAGTGGCGGTCGGCGGGCGTGAGGCCGACGCGGCCATCGACCAGAAGCAGCGCGAGGTCGCCCTGCTCAAGAGCCGCAGCAGTCTGCGCGGTCATGCGCGCTTCGAGGCTGCCGGGATCCGCTTCTTCGAGCCCGGCGGTATCGATCACGCGAAATCGGAGCGGGCCAAGCCGCGCCCCCCCCTCGCGCCAGTCGCGCGTGACGCCCGGCGTGGGATCGACGATCGCGGTGCGCCGTCCGACCAGCCTATTGAACAGCGTCGATTTGCCGACATTGGGCCGGCCACAGATCACCACGGTGAAGGCCATGGAATTAACGCAGAGCAATCAGCTCCGCCTCTTCCGTAAGAACATAGATCGTACCATCGGCAACGACGGGCACCAAGCTGACCGGATCGGAAACTTCGAGCCGCCCGAGCAGCGCGCCGCTGTAGGGCGAAACCGAGAGCACCATACCATTCGAGCCTACCACGAGCAGACGGTCGGCAACCAGGATCGGGCCGCTCCAGAAGAGCTGCTCGTCATGGTCTTCCGGATCCATCCAACGCGGCAGGGTCGTGACCCAGCGGATGCGCCCATCCTCGCGCGCAAGACAGAGGAGGTCGCCCTCGGCGGAGAGAACGTAGAGGTAATCACCCGCCGCCCAGGGGGTATCCACACCCGAGATGTTCTGCTCCCACAGACGGGTACCGGTGCGCAGATCGATGGCCACCAGCTTGCCGTTATGGGCAATCGCATAGACCGCGTCACGGTCGATGACCGGGCTGCCGCGAATGTCGTTAAGCAGCGAGAGGCCGCTGATGGGGCGCTGATAGGACAGCGTGTCGACCCATACGACCCGGCCGCTCTCGACCGCGAGGGCATAGAGCTCGCCCGAGGAATAGGGCACCACGACGATACCGCTTGCGACGGCGGGGCTGCCGCTTCCCAGCAAGCCGGCCGGTTCTACGATGCCGGCGTGGCTCCACAAGGTCTCCGGGCGATCCGCGGCCAACGCGAACAGCTGGTTGTCGTAGGTCCGCACGAACACCCGCCCGCCTGATATGGTCGGTGCCGCGCGGATCGGTACCCCGATCGGCAAGCGCCAGACGACCGTGCCGCTGGCGGCTTCGAGGCAGAACACGACGCCGTGGCCCGTGGTGACGTAGAGGCGGCCCTTGGCATAGCCCAAGCCACCTGAAAATACGCTGTCTTCCTCGCTCTCGGGGCGCAAATCGATATGCCAGAGCCGCCCGCCGCTCGCCGCATCAAAGGCGGTGACGCGGCCTGCCGCGTCGACGGTGAAGACCCGCCGATCACCGATCACGGGAGCGCTCAAGAGGCCGAATTCGTCGTCGCTGCCCTCGCCGATGTCTTCTTCCCAGGCGACGTCCACCCGGTCGCGCACCGCCAGGTGATGCATCGCGTGATGGGGGTAACCGCCGCTCTGGGGCCACTCTGCGTTGACCTGGGGCCGGGGCAGACGAACCTCCAGCCCGGCGAGCCTCGGGTCGGGCTCGAGCGCGCGCTCGAAGGTAAGAACCGAAATTCTCTCTCCTGGCAAGCGCTCCTCGTCCTTAGCGCAGGCCCCGAATAGGACGACGAGGGCAAGCGCGGTGAGAACGGCGAGAGGCCGCAGAACGATCATGGACCCGCGTCCGGTGCCGGGCCTAGAAGCTCCAGCATCTCGGCCGCCTGGGCCTGCAAGGCGGGCGTGGCGCCGGCGGCCTCGGCCAGACCCGCAAACCCGTCGCGCGCCGCAATCCGATCGCCGGCCTTCAGCGCGGCCAAGGCGATCAGCTCGCGCGCAAGGAAACGCCAGGGTCGACCGTCCTGGGCAAGCGCGCTCAACCGCTCGTCGATCTCGCTGCGGGACGCCAGGTCGAAACGAAGCTGGGCAGAAAACAGGGCGGCCAGTTCGCGATAGAGCGGTTCGGCCGTCTGCAACTGGCTGAGCGCGTCGTAGGCCTCGACCGCGGAATCCCGCTTGCCTGCGTTGAGCAGCACCTGGGCCTCACGCAAGCCCGCCACCGCCGCGTAGCCCGCATCGCCCTCGGCGGCCAGCAGAGAGAACGCCATCGCCGCCTCGCCGTCAAAACCCTGTTCCAGTTCTTCCAACGCGGCCATGAAGCGCGCGCCCTGGGCCTCGCGGCGGGCGTCGGCCTGCTGCTCGACGACGACATAGGCAACCGCCGCCCCGATCGCCAGGACCGCCACCACGGCGGCGTATTTCCAATAGCGCCGCGCCATCTGCGAGAAGCGGTCGCGCCGGACCTCTTCGTCGATTTCGCGGAAAATATCGCTCACGGGTGCGCTCCGAAAATGCCACGCGCCCCAACAGCGGGGCGCGGCGGCTGGAGTGTACACTAAGGCCCCAAAGGCGTCACCACGATGCACCGTCCGGGCGGGAGTGCTACCCATACCTGCCGTGCGGCACGGTTCTCTGATAAAATACGGCCATGGCAGCCCCGGCTCCAACCCGCTACCGAGATTTCTGGCCCCACTATGTGGGCGCGCACCGGCGTGCAGGGACACGGCTGCTGCATTTCGCCGGCACCAGCGCGAGCCTAGCGCTCCTGATGATAGGCCTCCTATTGGGGCCGCTGTGGCTTTTGGCGCTGGCTCCGGTGGCGGGTTACGGGCTTGCCTGGCTGGGCCACGCTTTGGTTGAACGCAATCGGCCGGCCGCTTTCGAGCACCCGTTATGGGGCCTTATCGGGGACTTTCAGATGTACGGCCTGATGTGGGCCGGACGGATGGACCAAGAGATCATCCAGCTTGATCTCGAGGGCAAGCTGCCCTTCGACGTACACAGCGCAGAGTTAAATAATTGGTAAGCTAATTAATTTATTAATCATGTAATTTATTGGTTTAATAAGATTAATTTTGTCCCTCGCGCACCGATTCCCTCGGATTCGCGCGCGACGCCTCGGTAATGGCCGGCACTATAGTTGCTTTGCTTGGCATCGCCGCTAGAGCGGTTTTCACCTGACAAGTGGTGGCCTAGCTACCAGTCCAGCATACGGGTGTGGGTGATCAGTTCAGTGCCCTCATCGGTCACGATGAGATTGCGCTCGAAGGCAGCGGTACCGACCCCGTCAACCGCGAGGAAGGCCTCGATGCCAAGCGCCATGCCGGGATCAATTGTCGCGTCCGGCTCACACATGGTGACGCCAATATAGGGATGTTCCCAGTAAAGCCCGATGCCGTGGCCGTAGAGCGGCCATTGCTCGCTCATCTGGCTGTCGCCCGAGCCTGCGGCCTTGGCCAGGCGGTCGCCTTCGCGCGCCAGCTCCATTGCCGTCATGCCGGGGCGAATCGCCGCGATCACGCCGTCGACGATGGACAGGCAGTTTTCAAGCAAGGCGGTCTGGTCCGCGCTGGCCCGGGAACCGGCCACGGCGGTGCAGCCGGGATCGAACCAGTAGCCCTGGAAGATTGCCGAATCAAGCCAGCCGCGCACGAGATCGCCCGGCTCGGGCCGCTCGGTGGTGTAGCCGGTCAGCGGATCGCGGCACCAATAGCCGATTTCCGCGCCGTGAGAGATCGGGATCATCTGGCAGGTCGCCCCCGCGGCAATCAGCGTATGCACCGCGTCGGCCACCGCCTCGGCCTCGGTCTTGCCGCCGACCAGCCCCTCCATCAAACGTTCCATCGCGCGTGAGGCGATGGCGCCGCCCTCACGCAGGCAATCCTGCTCGCGGGGGCTCTTGATCCGCCGCAATCCGCGCACGAGATCGTCGCAGAACCGCCACTCGATGCCCGGGGTCGCCGCTTGGAGGGCCTGGAAATACTTAACCGGAAAGAAATCGCTGCCGATCAGCGCAACCTCGCCCGAGATGCCCCGCGCCTTCAGGGCGTCGGCAACCCCCTGGATGGGGTCGTGATGGCCCACGACATGCGAGGTGGCGATCAGGTTGCGCCGGTCGTCGGGATCATCCATGTGGAGCGCCGGCTCTTCGCCGGGCACGAGGATCACGGCTGCGTAGCTGCGCGCCGTGTTCAGCCGATTGTCGGTCTCCTGACCGGACGACGACGAGGCGCGGTTGGCCAGGTAGAGCACGTCCGCAGCACGGTCGTAGGTGCCGCCCGAGCGGCTCCACACGACAGCTGCGTCGAGCCCCTGTGCGCACATGGCCTCGTGGGCGCGCGCCCAACGGATCTCGTATTCATCGATGGGGAAATAGCGTTCGACCATCTAGCGCTCCGGGCAGCAGCCTCTTGAAGGGATACCCTATACAAAACGCATAGGAGAGGGGTTAACGCCCCCGCTTACCAGCCCTGGATCGGGAGATAGGTGATGAGCTCATTGGCTTGCGCACCGACAATGAAGTTCTGCTCGATGCCCACGGTGCCGACGCCGTCGCGGGAGAGGAAATATTCGACGCCCATGGCCATGTTAGCCTCGATTGTTTCCTCCGCGGGCGCGGCCTGTCGGCCGACATAGGGGTATTCCCAGTAGAGCCCGATGCCGTGAGCAAACACGGGAAACATTTCGGCCATGGCTCCGCCCGCCCCATCGACCTCGGCAATCAGCGCTTCGCCGATCTCGGCCACCGCAGTGTTGGTCACCCCGGGGTAGATCGCCGCGATGATGCCTTCGACGATGCGCGCGCAGTCGTCGATCAGCGCCTGCTGCGCCGGCGTGGGCCTGCCTCCAGCGACCGCCGTGCGGCCGTGGTCGAACCAGTAGCCCTGGTAGATGGAGTCCATCCAGCCGCGCACGAAATCGCCCGGCTCGGCGCCGTCGGCGCTTCGCCCCAGCAGCGGCTCGCGTGCCCAATGGCCGATGGTCTCGCCGTGATTCGCGGTGATGTAAGAGCCCGCGCCGCCCTGTCGGTAAAGCTCGCGTACGGCGTCGCCCACCGCCTCGCGTTCGGGCTTGCCCACGACCAACGCCTTCATCATGACGTCGAGCGCCGCCGAGCCGATCCGGCCACCTTCGCGCAAGCAACCCAGCTCGCGCGGGCTCTTGATGCGCCGGGGGATGCGGATCAGGTCGTCGATCTCTACCCAGGCGATCGCCGGCGTCGCGGCCTTAAGCTCGTGCCAGTACTTGACCGTCAACACGTCGGCCCCGACCAGCGCAACCTCGCCCGCGACGCCCCGAGCCATCAGCCGCTCGGCGACGCCCGCGATGGGGTCGTCATAACGCGCGATGCGCGGGGTCGCAATGTGCTCGGAGCGAATTTCGGTGTTGTCGGCGACCAGTTCCGGCGTCTCGTCCGGCTGCAGGATGACGGCGTAATAGCCCTGGGCACGCCACTTCAGAGTATCGGGGCCCGTCTCAGGCGAATAGTAGTTGGCGAGGTAGAGCACGTCGGCGGCGCGGTCGTATGATCCGGCGGAACGGCTCCAGACGACCGCCGTCTCGATGCCGCGCCGCGTCATCTCGGCATGCACGCGCTCCCAACGGGCCTCGTATTCGTCTTGCGGGAAGTATTTTTCAACCATGGCAGCGGCGCGCCTTACGCCTCGGCCAACGCCGCGAGTTCGCGGAAGTGATCGAGGGCCCCGGGGTTGGCAAGCGCCTCGAGGTTTTTGACCGCTCGGCCGTGGACCGCCTCGCGCACCGCGAGCTCGACGATCTTATTCGATTTGGTGCGTGGGATT
The DNA here is from genome assembly GCA_963694715.1 of Alphaproteobacteria bacterium. GTDB lineage: Bacteria > Pseudomonadota > Alphaproteobacteria > UBA828 > JAPUJA01 > CAVOEB01. The sequence continues at coordinate 21,629 of CAVOEB010000026.1, forward strand.
TCCGCGACCTGGACGATCTTGGCCGGGACGTGGCGGGGTGTGCAGTTGATGCGGACCACCCGGCAGATTTCGCTGCTTATTTCGTTGCTTAAGCTCAACCCGTCGCGCAGTACGACGAACAGAACGATCCGGGTGTCGTGATCCCACTCCTGGCCAATCACTACGGACTCGACGACTTCGGGCACCTTCTCGACCTGGCGGTAAATCTCGGCGGTGCCGATACGCACGCCCCCGGAATTGAGCGTCGCATCCGAGCGGCCGTAGATGACGTAGCCGCCATGCTCGGTGCGGGCGACGAAATCGCCATGCCGCCAGACATCCGGGTAAGTCTCGTAATAGGCCGCGTGGTATTTCGCATCGCCTGGGTCATTCCAAAAGCCCAGCGGCATGGAGGGAAAGGGCCGGGTGCAGACCAGCTCGCCCTTCTCACCGGAGACCGAGCTTCCCGTATCGTCGAACACATCAATCGCCATGCCGAGGCAGGGTCCCTGGATCTCGCCGCGCCAGACGGAGCCGTTGGGATTGGCGCCGACGAGACAGCCGATCAGGTCGGTGCCGCCCGCCACGGACGACAACCGGACGTCGGATTTGACGTTCTCGTAGATGAAGTCGAAGCCCTCGGGTGCCAGCGGCGAGCCGGTCGAGAGGATGGCGCGGAGCGAAGAGAGGTCGTGGCTGTCCTTGGGCCGGATTTCCTGCTTAGCGATGGCGTCGATGAACTTGGCACCGACCCCCATATGGTTGGCCCGTTCGGCCTCCATGTAGTCGAACAGGATGCTCGGGCCGGGATAGAAGGGCGAGCCGTCATAGAGCAGCAAGGTCGCTTTCGCCGCCAACCCGGAGGCCAGCCAGTTCCACATCATCCAGCCGCAGGTGGTGAAGAAGAACAGCCGGTCGCCCGCCCGGACGTCGAGGCAGGGCTGCTGCTCGCGGACATGAGTGAGGAGCGTGCCGCCGACGCTATGCAGGATGCATTTTGGCACGCCGGTGGTGCCCGACGAATACATGACGTAGAGCGGGTGGTGAAACGGGAAGGCCTCGAACTCGATCTCGCCCGCTTCATAGGGTGCTACAAGGTCCCCGAGACGGATCGCGCCCGGCACGCCGGAAACATCGGGCTCGGCCTCGAGCAAGGAAAACACGATGGTCTTCTCGACGCTCGGCAGCTCGGTCAGGAAATCGGCGGCACGGGGCAGCGACTCGTAGCTCTTGCCGTTGTAGCGATAGCCGTCGGCGGTGAACAGGAAGCGCGGCGCGGTCTGGCCGAAGCGGTCGAGCACGCCCTGCTTGCCGAAATCGGGCGAGCACGAGGTCCAGACCCCGCCAAGCGCGGTGCAGGCGAGCATGGCGATGATGGTTTCGGGCATGTTGGGCACAAAGCCCGCGCAGCGGTCGCCGGGCTTGAGCCCGAGCGCGCGCAACGCCGGCACGAGGCGCGAGACCGCGTCATAAAGCTCGGCCCAGCTCAGGCGCCGGCGGTCGACATCCTCGGACCAGAAGACCATCGCATCGTCCTCGTCGCGCCAGCGCAGCAGGTTTTGCGCGAAATTGAGCCGGGCGTCGGGAAAGAAGCGCGCACCCGGCATCTTGTCGCCGTCGACCAGCACGCGCTCGCCGCGGGTCTCGGCGATGATGGCGCAAAAATCCCAGGCGCTGACCCAATATTCTTCGAGGTTATCGACGGACCAACGCCACAGCCCCGCGTAGTCGCCGGGCGCGAACGCCGTGCCCCACTGATCATTGACCTGGCGAACGAAGGCGGTCAGGCGAGTCTGCTCGACCTCTTCGGTCGTCGGCGTCCAGAGCGGCGCGTTCATTATTTTTGTTCTCCCTCGCGGCGGCGTCACACTGGATAGCACGCACCCCGATAAGGCTCAACGCAGCTGCGCGGCACCACCCTAGCGGTCGGTACCGTCGTCGGCCCGGCCCGCGGTCGGTTCGCCGCAGTGGAAACAGACGATGGCCGCCGCGCGCGTCTTCGTGAGTTCGTCAGCCAGGCCGGCGGCCAGGATACTCGCAAGCAGGCCGAAGCCGAACGTCTAAGAAAGGCTCTTGACTTTGTTCTGTTCAGTCGGATCGGCCGCCTATAAGCTTCGACTTCCGCTGGTAGGACAAGTTCCAGGAGGATGGCAGTGATCCAAGGCGTGCCACAGTGTGCAGCGCCCGCGTTGCGAGATCGGTCTTGGCCATTTCATTTTTTCTCGCCGCGTCAGGATGTGCGGTCCTGCCATGAAACGCGGCGCCGGACGACCGCTTGGACAAAGCGACCATCAAGGGAATGCCAGCGCGGATTCTCGCGCTCGGCCTGGCGCGCAGCCCGGTACTACAGCACTATTTTGCCAAGGCCATGATCGATGGCGGGCTCGAGCAAGCCTGTGATATGAACGACGGCTAACCGGTTTTCTGCATCTTAATCGTATCGGGCGGTGGCGGGTTCGGCGCCTATGGTGCGGGGCTCATAAACCGTTGGACCGCGTCGGGCTCCCAGCCTGAATTTAAAATCGTCACGGGCGTCAGCACGGGCTCTCTAATTGCCCCCTTTGCCTTTCTCGACCCCAACTGGGACGACGAGCTAGAGGCCGCTTTTACCGGGATCGAGAGCGATGACGATATCTTTGCCTCGCACGGCTATCTCGGCCTCCTGATCAGCGACGCATTGTCTAGTTCCGAGCCGCTCCAGGAATTGATCGCAAGATATGTCGATGACGCGCTGCTCGCGACCATCGCCGAGGAGTACAGATCCGGGCGCGGGCTCTATGTAGGCACGTCCAATATGGACGCTCAGCGCTTCATGATTTGGAATATGGGGGCTATCGCGGCCAGCGGACATCCGGACGCACTTGAGCTCTTCCGCCGAGTCCTGCTGGCTTCCGCTTCGGTGCCGGCTATGACACCGCCGGTGTTCTTTGACGTTGAGATTGACGGCGAGAGATTCGACGAAATGCATGCGGATGGCGGTCTTCACTCACAATTTTTTGTGCCGTTACGCGTAATCGACCTGCCGGCCGCCATTCGCGAAGCCCAGGAGAATGGATTCGACTGTGCGCCCACCCCGCGTATGTTCGTGATCCGCAACGCCAGATTCACACCCGACCCCGAGCAAGTCGAACGCAGCATCCCCGACATCGCCGGGCGCACGATCTCGACGATGATCCAGGCCATGGGACAGGCGGACCTCTATCAGATCTACGCGATTACGCGCGTACGCGGTTCCGATTTTCACTATGGCGAAGTCCCCAAAGACTTCGTCTGGAACGCTGATCAGGAGTTCGACGGTGACGAGATGAGGCGTCTCTTTGATATCGCCTATGAGTTGGGCTTCAACGGCACGGCATGGTCCGACACGCCTCCCGGCCTGTTCGCCGTCAACACTGCCCAATGACCTTTCCCCCTGGGTGATCGGGGGACTGCTCCGACGGTCGGCGTTCTCCGACTAGAGTGGGTCTCCCTCGCGGCGGCGTGATACTGGATATTACGCGCCCCGACGCGGCCTAGCGCGGGCGGGCGGCACCTCGGTAGAGATAGCCCAAGACGCGCGGCCCCTCGATGTAGCCGGTCTCGAGCCCAACGATCGCAAAGCCCGCGGCCTCGATGAGTTTGTCCATCCTGCGGTTCATGTTGCAGCCCGCCGAAAGGCAGCGCCAGGAGCCGTTCAGGCGGTTCTGCCAGCGCGCGACACCCCCATCGGGGCTTAGCCCGTGCTCGACGAAGAGCAGCCGGGCAGTGGGTTTGAGCAAGCGGCGAATCTCGTGCAACGCAGCGGACGGATCGGGGATCGAACAGAGCGACCAGGTTGTGAGCGCCGTATCGAAGCTTGCATCGTCCAACGGCATGACCTCGGCGGACGCCTCCACATGGCTAACCGAAAAACTTAACCCCGCGGCGCGGGCCTTGGCGCGCTTTTGCAGCCCCTGGGAGGGGTCGACACCCACCACCTCGCTCACGGCGGCGCCATAATAAGGGAAATTGAGGCCCGAGCCGATACCCACTTCGAGCACCCGGCCTTGGGCGCCGCCGGCGCATTTGCGCCGCTCGTCAAGCAGCAGCTCGCTTCGCATGATGCGGTCGAGGAGTGGCGGAACGAGATAGCGTGCGACGAGGCCCATGACCCGGCCCCTACTCCCACTCGATGGTGCCGGGGGGCTTGGAGGTGACGTCGTAGACGACACGATTGATGCCGCGCACCTCGTTGACGATGCGGTTTGCGACCCGGCCGAGGAACTCCATGTCGAAATGGTAGAAATCGGCGGTCATGCCGTCGCTCGAGGTGACGGCGCGCAGCCCGCAAACATTATCGTAGGAACGCGCATCGCCCATCACGCCCACGGTCTTGACCGGCAGCAGCACGGCAAAGGCCTGCCAGATAGCGTCGTAGAGACCGGCGTTGCGGATCTCTTCGATATAAATCGCGTCGGCAGCACGCAGCGTGTCGCACTTCTCGGTCGTGACCTCGCCGGGAATGCGGATCGCGAGCCCCGGCCCCGGGAACGGGTGGCGCCCGACCATGCGCTCGGGCAGGTCGAGCTCGCGCCCCAGTTCGCGCACCTCGTCCTTGAACAGTTCGCGCAGCGGCTCGACCAGCGCCATGTTCATGCGCTCGGGCAAGCCGCCGACGTTGTGGTGGGACTTGATGGTGACGCTGGGCCCGCCGATGAAAGAGACGGATTCGATGACGTCAGGATAAAGCGTACCCTGGGCCAGAAACTCGGCGCCGCCCACGGCCTTGGCCTCGCGCTCGAAGACATCGATGAAGGTGGCGCCGATGATCTTTCGCTTCGCCTCCGGGTCGGTCACGCCCGCGAGCTTGCCCAGGAATTCAGCGCCGGCATCCACGGAGACCAGGGGAATATCATGGTGGGCGGTAAAAAACTCGACCACTTCGGCCGCCTCGTTAGCACGGAGCAGGCCGGTATCGACCAGGACGCAGGTCAAGTGATCGCCGATCGCTTCGTGTAGTAGGGCCGCAACGACGGAGGAATCGACCCCGCCCGAGAGGCCGCAAATCACCCTACCCGCGCCGACCTGCTCGCGCACCCGGGCAATCGCCGTTTCCTTGAACGCAGCCATCGACCAATCGCCCGCCATCCCGGCGACCCGGTGGGTGAAGTTACGCAGCAACTCGGTGCCGTGTGGCGTGTGCATCACTTCGAGATGAAACTGCACGCCATAGAAACCGCGCGCCTCGTCGACGATGGCGGCGAACGGCGCCGCCTCGGTGGTCGCCACCGCCCGAAAACCCTCAGGCAATCGGGTCACGCGATCGCCATGGCTCATCCAGACCTGCTCGCGCCCACCCTTGTGCCAGACCCCATCGAACAGGGCGCATTCGCCGACGAGATCGACGAAGACGCGGCCGAATTCGCGCTCGTCGGCGCCCTCGACCTCGCCGCCCAACGCCGCGCACATCGCCTGCTGGCCGTAACAAATGCCGAGCACGGGCAGGCCCATCGCGAACCACGCAGGATCGGCGCGGGGCGATTCCGCGGCCATCACCGAGGCCGGACCGCCCGAGAGGATCAGCGCCCCGGGCGCATAGGCTGCAATTTCGCTCGCGTCGACGTTGAACGGGCGAATTTCGCAATAGATGCCGCTCTCGCGCACCCGACGCGCGATCAGCTGGGTCAGCTGGGAGCCGAAATCAAGGATGAGGATCCGGTCTGTCACGAGCGTTATTCCGCCGCCGGGCCTGCGTGATCACGGCGGAACGCGGCAAGCTCGTCGTATTCCGGGCGTCCCGACGGATAAAGCTGAGCAAGGCGCGCAAGGTGCTGGTCGGCCATGGCGAGGCTGCCGGTCTCGACATAAGCCTCGCCCACATATTCGTGCGCACCCCAATGAGCGGGATCGAGGCTGAGCGCCTTGCGATAATTTTCGAACGCCGCGTCGTATTCGCCCAGCTTGCGACGGCTATAGCCGAGCATGTTGAAATAGTCGGAATTTTTAGCGTCGGCCTCGGCCGCCTTTTCGAAGGCCCGGACCACATCGTCGAATTCGCCTTGCGCGACTTCCGCCATGCCTTTCTCGAACGCCGCGGCGCCCTTGCCATCGTCGCGGGTGGTACAGGTGCTGGCGGCCATGCCCGGTGTGGCAACACCGAGCAGAACAGCGGCGACGATTGCGATACGGCGAACGGTCATTGGTTATCCCCTCTCCCGCGGCGGCTGGCGCGGCTACGAGCGCTGAGGGTAATTCGGCGCCTCACGGGTGATCGAGACGTCGTGCGCATGGCTTTCGCGCATGCCGGCGGTGGTAATGCGGCAGAACTCGCAGTTGCGCTGCATGTCGGCGATGGTCCGGTTGCCCGTATAGCCCATGGCCGCGCGCAGGCCGCCGATCAGCTGGGTGATCACGCCGGCCACGGAACCCTTGTAGGGAACCTGGCCCTCGATGCCTTCGGGCACCAGCTTCAACGAATCGGAAACCTCTTCCTGAAAATAGCGATCCGCCGAGCCGCGCGCCATGGCGCCCAGCGAACCCATGCCGCGATAGGCCTTGTAGGAGCGGCCCTGAAAAAGAAAGACCTCGCCAGGGCTTTCCTCGGTGCCTGCCAGCAGCGAGCCGATCATGGCGCAATCCGCCCCGGCCGCGACCGCCTTGGCAAAGTCGCCCGAATAGCGGATGCCGCCGTCGGCGATCAACGGAATGCCCGCCGAGCGGCAGGCATCGACCGATTCCATGATCGCCGTGAACTGGGGTACGCCGACCCCGGCGACCACCCGGGTAGTACAGATCGAGCCCGGCCCGATGCCGATCTTGACCCCATCAGCGCCCGCGTCTATCAGGGCCTGGGCGCCCTCAGGCGTCGCCACGTTGCCCGCGACCACCTGGGTCGAATTCGAGTGCGCCTTGATCGCATCGACCGCATCGCGCACCGCGCGCGAATGGCCGTGCGCCGTATCGACCACAATCAGATCGCACTCGGCGTCGATCAGGGCCTGGGCACGATCGAGCCCCTTTTCGCCGACCCCGGTCGCCGCCGCAACGCGTAAACGGCCCTTGTCGTCCTTCGCCGCATCGGGATGGAGCTGGGCCTTTTGCATGTCCTTAACGGTAATCAGGCCGACGCAGCGATAGGCGCCGTCGACCACCAGAAGTTTCTCGATCCGATGGCGGTGGAGCAGGCGACGCGCCTCGTCCATGTCGACGTTTTCGCCGACGGTCACGAGATCGTCCCGGGTCATCAGCTCCTGGACCGGCTGGTCGACGTCCTCGGCGAATCGCACGTCACGGTTGGTGATAATCCCTACCAGCTTGCCGCTGCCTGCCTCGACCACGGGAATGCCCGAGATGCAGTAATCCGCCATGAGCTGGAGAGCGTCGGCCAACGTCTGAACCGGGGCGATGGTGACCGGATTAATGACCATGCCCGATTCAAATTTCTTGACCTTACGGACCTCGTCAGCCTGGCGGTCGGGATCGAGGTTCTTATGAATCACGCCCATGCCGCCGGCCTGCGCCATGGCGATGGCCAGGGCGCTTTCCGTGACCGTATCCATCGCCGCCGAGATCAGCGGGATGCCGAGTTCAATGGATTTCGTGATCCGGGTCTTCAGATCGGCCTGAGCAGGCAAGATCTCAGACGCCGCAGGGCAGAGCGACACGTCGTCGAAGGTGAACGCTTCCCGAATATTCATCGCTTCCAGTCTGTCGTTGGCGCGCCACTATACATGAATTCATTGCCCCGCCAAGGGGCAAGCGGAGAAGCGCAACGATCAGGCAGTGCGGGCCGGACCCTCGCTCCGAAAGCCCATCGCCACGACGTAGGTTTCCGCCGAATCGGCGCGGCTCGCCGGGGGTTTTGCATGGCGAACGGTGCGGAAATGGCGCTTGAGCTGGATCAACAATTCGCGCTCGGTGCCGCCTTTTAAAACCTTTGCAACGAAGGCGCCCCCGGGTGCGAGGCTGGTGCGCGCGACATCGAACGCCGCTTCGCACAGGGCGACGATGCGCAAGTGGTCGGTGGCGGCGTGCCCGCTAGCCTTGGAGGCCATGTCGCTCAGGACAAGATCGGCCGACCCGGCCAATGCCGTCTCGATACGCGCGGACGCATCGTCCACATAAATATCGAGCTCGAGCAGCACGGCGCCCGAGATCGGCTCGATGACGGCGAGATCGACGCCGACAACGACACCGCCCGGCCCCACCTTCTCGACGGCAACCTGGGTCCAGCCGCCGGGCGCCGCCCCCAGATCGAGGACCCGCGCGCCCTTACGCAACAGATGAAATTTTTCGTCAAGCTGGGTCAGCTTGAACGCGGAGCGCGAGCGATAGCCCTGCGCATGGGCCTCGCGCACGTACGGATCGTTGAGCTGACGCTCCAACCAGCGGGTCGAGGATGTCGTGCGGCCCTTGGCCGTCCGCACACGCTGATGCGCGGCGCGTCCCGCTGCACTGGCCTTGCGCGAACGGGCCATAACGGTCAGGCGGCTCGCGCGCGGAGGGGAGGCCGCTCGCCTTCGATTAGGACCCGCAGGATGCCTTCGCGCAAACCCCGATCAGCAACCCGCAATCGGCCGACCGGCCAGACCGACATGACCGCAGTAAGGATCGCACAACCGGCGACAACCAGATCCGCGCGCCCCGGGCCGATGATCGGCTGGACCGCGCGCTCGGCGCAATCCATACCCAAGAGCACCCGACTCGCTCGTTCGATGTCGGCGAAATCGAGATAGATGCCGTCGACCCGCGAGCGGTCGTAGCGCTCGAGGCCCAGATGCACGCCGGCCAGTGTCGTGACCGTACCCGATGAGCCCAGCATCTGGACGGCACCTTGGGCGACGTCGCGGGCGATATCGTGGGCCGCCTCGAAGGGCGCGAGTTCGGCCTCGATCTCGACGACCATGGCGTCGAATTGGTCCGGCGCAATGCAGCCGCCCCCGACACGCTCGGCAAGGGTAACGACGCCGTGGGGCAACGACGTCCAGCCCAAGACCTGCGGGCCATCCGGTCCGGTGAGATCGAGCCAGATCAACTCGGTGCTGCCGCCCCCGATGTCGAACACGAGGGCGCGCCGGGCGCTCGGATCGAGCAGCGCCGCGCATCCGCGCACCGCCAGCGCGGCCTCCTCGTCGTGGGAAATGACTTCCAGCGCGAGACCGGTCTGTTCCTGTGCGCGGCGGACGAACGCATCGCCGTTGCTCGCGCGCCGGCAGGCTTCGGTCGCGACGAGCCGGCTGTGGGTTACGCCGCGCCGGCGCATCTTGCGCGCACAGACGCCCAGCGCGTTCACCGTGCGCTCCACCGCCGCATCGGAGAGTTGCCCAGTGGCGCCGACGCCTTCGCCCAGACGCACGATTCTTGAGAACGAATCGACCACTTTGAAACCCTCGGGCGCGGGACGAGCGATCAACAGGCGACAATTGCTGGTGCCAAGATCGAGCGCCGCATAGACCGGACCGCGCGTCGCCCGGTTGCGGCGGGATCGCCGAGGCGTCCCAAAAATTGATAGTTCGATCATAGCCGCCCAAACCGGTTTCGCGAAAGGGCCGCTAGTCTCGCCCAGAGGAGTGCAACATCGCAAGCCCCGTTCGCCCCGGTATCGAGCTTTCGGGGTTCGGAGGCCCCCACGCGTGGTTGACATGCGCCCGAAGACGCCTAATTTGCGTCCGATCATCCGTGTTGGGGGATCGTCTAACGGTAGGACAGTGGACTCTGACTCCGCCAGTGTAGGTTCGAATCCTACTCCCCCAGCCAGATTTCCGATATCCGGCGGATAAGTTGTGGCGTCAAGCCGCATCGACGGTGCCGAACATGCGCAGGAAGGTGGCGACGACGATCGCCACCACCTCGGATCGAATATGGCGCCCGTCCGGGTTGAAGGGGCTTCCCATCTGAAAAATTTGTAGGATGGGAATTAGTCCATCCGGTCGAGCTCAAAAGCGTCGTCCACGGGGAAAACTTTCCGGATGGTTGAGCGGTTCTCCATCCTCTCGCATCCATGCTTAGAAAGTATTCAGTCGCGCCAGCACCACTCCGTAGTTGGCCGAGTCAATTTCCGTGACGGCACGCAGCCGATATAGCTATAGTTGCCCTGATATTTTCCGACGGCCCGGAGCGACGGGCGCAAAATCAACATGTTCAAGGGAGATTTAAAGATATGGCGATCGAGAGGCAAAATTACCCTGACGGCTATTTTCCGAAAAGCGAATACCGCGCGCGCTGGCGGAAAGCGCTCAAAGCAATGAAGGAGAAAAATTACGACATCGCCATCGTATGGGGGAAAACCGCCGGGCATTACGAGCGAGCTCATGAGACCCTGTGGCTTACCAATTACTGGTCGGAGCATTCGGGTCAGGAACCCGATGCGCCGGTCTGGAACGCGCGCGGCTTCTGCTGCGTCATTCTCGAACCCGGCAAGGAGCCCGAGCTTCACGGGGATACCAACAACCTGCGCCGCAAGATGGTCTCATGCGGGCGTTACTACTATAGCGACGATCCCATCGAGAGCGTGGCCAAGTCGCTCAAGCGACGCAAAGTCCAAGGCAAGGTCGCCTTTGTAGGCTCCGATGCCCTGCCGATAAAGTACGGCGACCAGTTGCGTGAAGCAACGCCGGGCATCGACTACGTCTTTGATGACGACCTGATCCGTGAATGCCGGCGGATCAAGAGCCCGCGCGAGCTCGACATGTATCGCGAGATGGGTGAGATCGTCGACAGCGCGCTCTATCGTCTGTGCGACAGCCTCTATGCGGGCAAAGTGGCGGCCGAAGCCGCGGCCGAGGCGGCCCACGAGATCGTCCGGCGCGGCGGCTTCTATCTGCGCATCCCGATCAATTTCGGCAAGGACAAGGACAGCATCTATTTCGAGCGCGACAACATGTATGGCACGGCCCAGTACGCACCCACGAAAGGCGACATGATTCGGACGTGGATCTACGGCCCGGTCCATCAGGGCTACTGGATCGACCCCGGTCGCTCGCTCATCTGCGGCGGCAACCCTACTAAGGAACAGCGCTCGCTACTTGAGGATTCCTACGCCGTAACCGCAGCAGTGATGGACAACGTGAAGCATGGCCGGCGCGTGCTCGACGTCATCGACAAGGTCGATGCGGTGAAGAAGAAGGTGGTCAAGGAATACGACCATTCGGCCGAGCAATGGCCCTATAACGGTCATGGTACCGGCAACATGTACGAACACCCGATGATCGAGCGTAATTGCGTGACCAAGAAGGACAAGTTTGAGGAAGGCATGGTCTGCAGCGCGGAATCCTTCATGACCCGCAAGGGCGTCGGCTCCGCCGGCTGGGAGCAAAACTATATCGTCACCAAGACGGGCATCGAGCTGCTGACCAAAACCCCAGTGTTCTGGTACTAGGCCGTCCCGGCTCAGCACCAGGCTACGGATTTTATCGCCGGGACCCGCAAGGGCCCCGGCGATTTTCCTTGGCCCTGACACTGTCGATACGCGGGCACTGTCGTTATAGTATTTCCAACTCCGCGCGGCTGATCGGTCGAACTGCAGACGATTTTACGAACGAGAGAGGGAGTCGAAGGCATGGAACTCGGGCTCTTCATGATGCCGATCCATCGGATCGGACGCGACTACACCACCACTTTGCAGGAAGACCGCGAGGTCATTATCTACGCCGACAAGCTGGGCTTTGACCACGCCTGGGTGGGCGAGCATCTGAGCGCGCAGGTCGAGCAGATCACCTCGCCCCTGATCTTTCTCGCTACCCTGATCCACGAAACCAAGCAGATCAAGCTAGCCCAAGGCGTTTTCAATCTACCTCACCACCATCCGGCGAACGTGGCAGGCTATTGCGCCATGTTCGATCATCTCGCCAAGGGCCGCTTCATTATGGCGATCGGTACCGGCGGCCTGCCGAGTGATTTTGAACTTCTGGGCACCCTTGAAGAGAAGGACCGTCTCGGTATGCTGAAGGAATCCTTCGACATGATCGAGGCGCTGTGGACCACCGACCCACCCTATTCGATGCACGGCAAGTGGTGGAATACGGTCATCGAGCAGAATAACTTTCCAGAACTGGGCTGCGGTGTCGTGACCAAGCCCTATCAAAAGCCCTACCCCAAGGTGGCTATTTCGGCAATGAGCCCGAACTCGAGCAGCATGCGGCTCGCCGGCGAGCGCGGCTGGATGGGTATTTCGGCCAATTTCATTCCACCGGCTTTCGTCAAGTCCCATTGGGAACAGTATGTGGAAGGTGCGGAAGCAGCGGGGCGCAAACCCGATCCCAAGAACTGGGTTATCGCGAAGAGCATATTCGTCGCAGACAGCGACGAGGAGGCACACGAATTTACCTACACCGACGAGGCGCCGCTTAAATATTATTACTGCTACCTGCGCGACCTTCTGTCGAAGTACGGCCTCGCCAAGATGTTCAAGAACGATCCGGAGATGCCCGATGAGGCGCTCACAGGCGACTATTGCATGGACGAGATGGTGATTTGCGGCTCGCCCCGCACCGTGCTCGATAAACTGGTGGCCTTGCGCGAAGAGATCGGCCCGTTCGGCCAGATACTTCTCGTTTCGCACGACTGGGACGGGGATACCGGTGCCAAATGGCGGCACTCCATGGAGTTAATGGCAAACGAGGTGATGCCAGCCTTCCGCAAAGCAACCGGTGTGGAAAAGGCGGACGAGTGAGCCTGCTTGCCGTGCCGCGATGAGCGACCCGTATAGACCCGGCATCAACGCTAGTTGCTGGATCGTATCTGACGGTAACCCAGGGGCGGAAAACCAGTGCCTCGGACTTTCTGAAGCGCTGGGGCTCGACCCGCGGGTCATGCGTGTCGGCCATTCGCCGATGCTGCGCTTGTTGCCACCCCAGTTATTACCAGCCCGCCTGTGGCTACGACTTGCCCAGGCTGGCTCGGGCAATCGCGAAGAGAAGCGACCCTTTCGCCCGCCTTGGCCTGACATCCTTATTTCCTGCAGCCGCAAGGCCGTAGGATTTTCCATCGCGGTTCGACGCTTGAGTGGCGGGAAAACCTTCACGGTTCATATCCAGGCCCCCCAGGTACCTGTCCGCTGTTTTGATCTCGTGGCCCCCCCTGCCCATGACGGCCTGACCGGCACAAACGTCGTCGAGACGGTCGGTGCGCTCAACCGGGTCACGCCCAGGCAGCTGGCCGAGGCGGCGAAGGTCTGGGGCCCGGGGCTTGCAAATTTGCCACGCCCCCTCGTAGCGGTGCTGATCGGCGGCGCCACACGACGCCACCGCCTCGGCCGCCAGGACGCCGAACGCATCGCCGATCAGATTCTTGCGCTGGCCGAACGTGAGAACGCCGGGGTTATCGTGACCCCGTCTCGACGCACGCCCACGACCGTGATCGACATTCTCCAGAAACGTTTTTCGGGACCGCACACCCATTTCTGGGATGGCACCGGCGAAAATCCTTATTTCGGCTTTCTCGCGCTGGCCGACATGATCGCGGTCAGTGGTGATTCCGTCTCGATGATCTCGGAAGCATGCACCACGGGTAAGCCTGTCTATATAATCGAGCTGAGCGGCGGATCGGGGCGCTTTCATCGGTTTTACGAGCGCCTCCGACAGGATGACCGCATTCGCCCCCTAGGCGAACGTCTGGAAACTTGGTATTACCCGCCTCTCGACGATACGGAGCGGGTTGCCCAGGCGGTTCGCGATCGGTTTTCTGTATGCCAGACGGCATCAAATTAGGCCCTACCCGATGGTTCCTCATCCGGCTATGATCCCATTTCAATCGCACCCGATGTCGGGGGCGAGCGTGAGTCTTCTGGGGGGCTACAGGAAGACATGACGCTCAAGATCGAAACCTTCAGCAATGTGAGCGGCGGTAACGCGCTCTACAAAGCGCTTGCGCACCCGCTCGCTGCGGAACAGATCGAAACGCTCGTCCTTGAGCTTGCGGTAGGTGGGCCGGTTGCGATCTACGACCCGCTGGGCCAGGCCGAGAGCTTCAGGGCGATCTACGACATCGATCATTGGGATTGCGTCGGTGTCTTCGTTCAGGACGTCGATGCCATCGGCGAGAACGTACTCGGTAAGCGCGCCGCGCCCGTCACCGAAATCGGGGAAAGTGGCGCGGTGACTGTCTTTATCGCCGCGTTCGATGCCAGCCGCCTGACCGAACAGGTCCGCCACCTCTTTCCGGTCGGTGCAAAGGTGGTGAGCTTCGATCAGTGCCGCCTGCCCGATACGATGTTGACCAATCGGCGACGCTATCTCGACCCTCTCAACTTCGCGACCAATTTTGGCTTCTTCCGGGACTCCAAGGGGCATCACACACGCATTGGGTCGGCAAATTACTGGTTTGGCCACGGCGCGCACGAAACGAGCATTTGGCTGCGTCTTTACAACGAAAACGGCGACGTCATCGCCGAATGGGAAGAGGAACTTGCCTCGACGAGCGGCAGCTACTCGATCGATAGTTACGAAATTCGCAAGCGATTCGATCTCGACGATTTTACTGGTTCGCTCTTCATGCACGTCATCGGCACGGCTGGCCACGACAATGTCAAATACGTCGTCGACACCTATGGCGATGATCCGACGGTACTGTCGGGAACCCACGATGCAAATGCCTGGCCTGCCGACTACTATGCCGGCCTGCCGGCACCGCACGACGGCGAGCGCGTTGTGCTCTGGGTGCAGAACAGCCACCCGGTTCCTATTCCTGCGGGTGCCATCGGACTCAACCTCATGGGCGGCGACAATAGCCGCTGGCTTGACCAGACGGTCGCCCCCTTCGGGACTTGTGCCATCGACGTCAGCGAACTGTTGCCCGACGCGCGCTGGCCGGACCAGATCGAGGTTCGGGCCGGACGGCATTTCGTGCGCCCCCGTTACGAAGTGTCCGACGGAAACGGACGCAGCCGGATGGCCCACGCCAACGTCGAGCGCACCGATTTGACACCGGACCCGAAAATCGCCGAGCTCGCCAATCTAATGGGCAAGGGCTATATCCTGGCCGCACCGATCCTACCGCTCGAGCGTTGGAAAAGCTTTGCTCTGCCAACCCCGATGGCGCGAGATCAGGAACAACTGCCCCTGGCGGCGCTGCTGGTCGATGGCTCGGGAGTAGAGGTCGCCCGCCACAACCTCGGCTGCGTAGCGCGCGACGAATGTCCGGCGCTGGATCTCAACGCTTTACTCGAAAAATCTGGTGCCACGTTGGCAAGCGGCTACGGCCATGTCGAACTGGTTTACGATTTTTCCGATGGCGGAAACGACGCGGCCGACGGCTGGCTGCATGGACTGTTCCGCTATGTCGACCGCGAGAGCGGGCACACGGCCGAAACCAGCTTCGGCGCCCATATCTACAATATTCCCATCACCTATCGGAATGAGCCTCAGTCCTACATAGGCCAGGCACCGGGATTGAGCACGCGGCTGTTCCTGCGACTGGGGCGGCCCCCGTTCGATTCGCTGTGCCAGCTGATCTATCCGTCGTCGATGCCCTGGCGCGACACCTCATCGACCGACATCGTCCTGAACGATGAAACCGGCAACGAAGTTGGCCGCGAGCATATCGAAATTCCCTGCGGCGGCTCGCGGCTGCTGCGTTACAGCGAGATGTTCGACGCCAAGACGCGCAAAACCGCCGGAGCTGGCGCCCATATTATGGTCCGCGATACGACCTGCCGCCTATTTGGCTATCAAGGGCTACTCAATGGCCACGGCGCCTTCAGCTTCGACCATATGTTCGGGTTTTAGACGCGAACCCGCACGATCCATAACATTTTCGTCCGGCCTCCCGTCATCGGCAATTGCGCCCCGCGCGCAACATTTCTATGGTGGCGAATGTTTCGTCCGCCGGAGGTTTGTGATGCCCAAAACCCATAGCACAAAAATTCTTATCCTCGGTTCCGGCCCGGCCGGCTATACGGCGGCAGTCTATGCAGCCCGGGCCAGCGCTGAGCCCCTGATCGTCCAGGGTCTGCAGCCCGGCGGTCAGATGACGATTACGACCGACGTGGAGAACTACCCCGGGTTTGCCGATGTCATCCAGGGTCCCTGGCTCATGGAGCAGATGCGGCTCCAGGCTGAGAATGTCGGAACCCGCATGATCAGCGACACTATCATCGAGGCCGACCTCTCACGTCGGCCGTTCTATTTCAAAGGCGATTCGGGCGACGACTATCTCGGCGAAACCGTCGTGATCGCAACCGGAGCCCAGGCCCGTTGGTTGGGCCTCGAAAGCGAGGAGCGCTTCAAGGGATTCGGCGTCTCCGCCTGCGCTACCTGCGACGGGTTTTTCTTCCGGAATAAGACCGTCGCCGTGGTCGGTGGCGGCAACACCGCGGTCGAAGAAACGCTTTACCTGACGAATCACGCGAGCAAGGTGATGCTGGTCCATCGGCGGGATTCGTTGCGCGCGGAAAAGATTTTGCAGGATCGGCTGTTCCGCCACCCGAACGTCGAGATCGTCTGGAACCATGCCGTCGACGAAGTGCTGGGCGACGCGGACCCGCTGGGCGTGACCGGGGTGCGGCTTCGCGACGTAAACAGCGGCGCCGCCCGTGACCTTGCGCTCGATGGCCTGTTCGTCGCCATCGGCCATACGCCGAACACGGAGCTCTTCCAAGGGCAGATCGAGATCGACGGGGACGGTTATATCGTCACCGCGCCCGACAGCACGGCAACCACCATAGCGGGAGTCTTCGCCGCAGGCGACGTCCAGGACAAGGTCTACCGCCAAGCGGTCACCGCCGCGGGGACAGGCTGCATGAGCGCTCTGGAAGCCGAGCGATTCATCGCCGAAAACGGGCTTGTGGGCGCTGCCGCTTCCAGCGCGGCCGAGTGAGGAATAAAATGTGAACCTGTAGGAAATATTTTCGCGATTTTTCCCTTTGTCCCCTAGTTTTCCCTGAATCTTTTCTTACATATTGCGGTGAAGCGTCGCCGGTCGACTTGACGGCACGCGACGATATTCAGCTGGTGCGGGCCTCGCGAAAGGCCCCCAGCGCACAAGCTTCAGGTGCAATACCTGAAGGTCGGGATCCTTCGCTGGATCCCGCGCGTCTCTTAGGGCGTGAAGCCTCCCTGTTAAACTTGCCGGGTCTTCGGACCCGGCATTTTTTTGTCCGCCTTCAAGCGTCTTCGAGCAGGGCCGGAAGTTCGTTCATGTCCTGGAAGACGGTGGCGCCCGCATCGCGAAACGCCCCGTGCCAGCCCCGGGCGAGCGCGACCGGCGGCTCGTAAGCGAAGACCCTCATGCCAGCGGCCGCCGCGCCGTGCACGCCGTTCAGGCTGTCCTCGATCACGGCACACTCCGCTGGCAACACGCCGAGGCTTTCCGCCGCAAACAAAAAGAGGTCGGGATGAGGCTTGCCCTGCGCAACCTGTTCGGCGCTGAACAGCCGCCCCTCGAAGCGGGACAACAGGCCCGTGAGTTCGAGCGAATTACGAATCTTTGCTTGTTCGCCCGACGATGCCACGCACACCGGCTGTTCGATCCGCTCGAGCGCCGCCTCGATTCCCGGCACCGGGCGGAGCTCCCGACGAAGCCCCTCGAACGACGCGCGCTGGAGACGGTCGAGAAAATCTCCGGCCACGGGCCGACCAAGACGCGCCTCGATGATATCGAGAGTGGCCGGCCAGGACAGACCGAGAAATTCCCGATCGACCTCGTCGAAGGAGAGATGCAGCCCCTCCTGGGCCAAGGCCGCGACCAGCAGACGGTTGACGATGGGCTCGCTGTCCACGAGCACCCCGTCGCAATCAAAGATAATCAGAGCATGCGCCAAGACGATCCAGCCTTTCGACCGGCAGTCTTACATGAAGAGCTTCTCGCTCTCCAACCCCGAATAGAGCTCGGCGACGAACTCTGTGTAGCCGTTATAAATCATCGCGTCGAATTTCCCGTCGGTCGCCATGTCGCGCTCGTACGCCTGGAACCAGCGGGGATGGCGCACTTCCGGGTTAACATTTGCCAAGAAGCCCTATTCGCGCGGTGCGATTCCGTTCCAGAAGGTCGCCAGCTGCTCTTCGGTAAAGCTGAAGCGCACGATCGACTTGATGTGTTTGAAGACACATTTCCACGGTACGGCAAGGCGCAACGGCGAGCCATTTTGTTTCGGAATCGGCTTGCCGTAATAGCCGGTCGCCATGAAGGCAAGTTCGTTGGCGGCTTCTGCCACCGTCAGGCCCTCGATATAGGGCCGGGGGTGCCAGCTCTGGCGCAGACCGGGCGCCCCACGTCAGGATCTCGCCACATATTTGGCCGAACCGAGCGGGCCCGCAAAATCGAGTAACGCCTTCATGGGAAGGCCCGAATACGTTACCACGATCAACCAGGCCTCGACGCAGCGGTGGCGATAGACGCGTTCCTCGAGGGGCATGCTCGCGAGCAACTCGTCGATGCCAAGCCGTAATGGGTTTCTCGACGAGGCCCTCGATGACGATATCCCAGGGGCGGAGCTTCAGTTCCTGGGCTTTCTTTCTGATCTGCTTGTAGGAGCCGAACTCGTAGAAATTATTTTAGGAGGTGGCGATTTTTTTGTCGGTAATGTCGCGCTCGACGGTATAGCGCTCGTTACGCGCCACATGATAAAGCGGTGCGCTCGGACCGGCCCCGTCTTTCGTAGTGCAGAAGAAGCGCTCGACGATGTGGCGCATCCGGTAGAGACCGGCGTCATGGGGAACCGGGTTCCTAGCGTGGAATTTGTCGGGAATGACCGCCAGAGCCCC
>CAVOEB010000027.1:0-38593 GCA_963694715.1 Alphaproteobacteria bacterium
AGGATCGGCACCACCCAGCCGGTCGCGCGCCGGGTGAATTCCAGTGCCAGCAGAATCGCGACCGCCGCCGCCGCCCAGTCCGCCCAGATGAATTCGACGCCCCGCGCATAGAGCGCGTCTTCCGCCGCGATGAGGTAGCCCACGGCGGCCCCGCCCGCGGCCGCGAGCAAAACGTCGAGGCCCAGAATAAAACGGCGTAGGCCCGCGCGGCCTGTCCGCCAGGCAGGCGTCAGCAGGGCGCAGAGCGCGCCGAAACAGGCGAAGTGGAACGCCGAGGTCCAGAGCTCGGGCCAGGTCGCCAAGGTATTGAGATAAAGATGCGCCGCCGCGATCGCCGCACCCAGCCAATAGACGACGAGGCGCACCACCGGTTGGGCGTCGCGCGCCGGGAGTTCAGAGGGGATAGGGTCCGCCGGTTGCATTCAGCCCACCGTCCGCCGACATCACCGTGCCAACGCAATAGCTCGACGCGTCCGAGGCCAAGAACAGCACCGCTTTAGCTACCTCGTCGGGCCGGGCGAGGCGCTTGATGGGCAGGCCCCGGGTGACCTCGGCCTTGGCCTCCTCGATCGAACCGGGCTTGGCCGCGAACCAGTCCTCGACCATCTGGGTGTGGGTCTCGCCGGGGCAGAGCGCGTTGATCCGCACCCCGTCGCGGATATGGTCGAGCGCCATCGACTTCGTGAGCTGGATCACCGCGCCCTTGGTCGCGCAATAGGCCCCCAGCGCCGGCTCGCCGTTGAGCCCGGATTCCGAGGCCAGGTTGACGATCACGCCGCTCTTGGCCGCCAGCATGTGGCGCAAAGCCGCCCGGCTGGTCCGAAACAGCGCGGTGACGTTGACCGCGAACATCTCATCCCACTCCGCATCGGCAAGCTCGAGCGCGGTGCCGTTGTAGAGCACCGCCGCGTTGTTCACGAGAATGTCGAGCCGGCCAAGGCGCGCTACGGTCTCGTCGACTAGCGCATCGCACGCACCCGACTCGCTCTGATCGACCCGAATGAAATTTGCATCCCCACCCGCAGCCTTGATGGCATCGACCGCAACGGCACCGCGCGCCTCGTTGCGCCCCGAGACCATGACCCGCGCGCCCTCGGCCGCGAACAGCCGGGCCGTCGCCTCGCCGATCCCGGTGGTCGAGCCTGTAATTAATGCTGTCTTATTATCAAGCCTCATGGCCGTCATTGACGCATATCGCCGGACGGCGAACAAGAGCCGCGGGGATCAGAACCCGGCGCGGATCTCTTCGAAGAGTAGCGTGGTCTCGTTGTGATCCTCGTAGTCGTCCCAGAAATGGTTGTTAGCGAATAGGGTCTCGGGGTCCGATGGCAGGTCAAGCTCGGCGATACGCGCCGCGCCGACGCGCTCGAACGAGATCCGGTTGGAATGCGGCACGCCGCAATCGTTGATCAGGAATTCGCCGGCGCGCGGGCCAAGCATAGAATCTATCAGCTCGTAGGCCATGGCCTCCTTCGGCGCGTCCTTGAGCAAGACGCGACCGCAGGCCCAGGTCATCACCCCCTCGACCGGATTCATGAAGCGAACCGGGATGTCGAATTTCCGCATGTAGGGTACCAGGCCGTCCCATGTCACCGCCGCCACAATCTCGCCCGACTCGAGAGAGTCCCACATCGTCATGTAGTCGCTGGAAAAGAAGCGAACATTCGATCACCAGCTGCCAGGCGTCGTCCGGCCACACGTCCGCGGTCGGGTCGAGACCTTCGCACGCGCCGACATAGATCATCGCCGCGGGGAACATATCCGGCCAGTTCGACAGCCGCAAAGTATCGATCGCCTGGGTCAGGCCCGCGTCGCGCCACTGCTTGGCAAGATAGCTGCAGGGGGGCGGCACGAGGTCGCAATCGAATCCGGCGATCAGCCGGGCATCGGCCTCCTCTTCCGCGGCAGAATAGGCCGGCGGCGGACCGAACCCGCACTTCTCGAAAAATTCCGGATGAAGCTCGGGGGTTTCATAGCCCGAGTAGATGAAATAAACCGGCTTGTCCGCCGCCCGTGCGGCGCGCGGCAGCGCCATTCCGCCTGCCAGCGCCATATCCCTGGGGCCCGGGCCCCGCCCGCCACACCCCACGGCAGCCAGTCCTTATTTTCTGGTGTTGTTTTTTATGCAGTTTATTCGTTGTCCGCCCGTTATTTACTATCGTTATTCCGAAGCCGCACGCGGGCCGCCCAACCGATCGGACACCGCGCCCTGAAAGAAGGTGAGAGGCGCCTCCGCCCCTGCGCCTTCCGCCAGGGCGCCGACCTCGAAGGCGGGCGAATGCAGGTTTTTTCGGATCGCCTCGCAGATCCATATGTCCTCGGCAAAGAAGTCTTCGGTCTTGAGCGGATGGACCGTCCAGTTCTCCGACCGGCTGACCCCGGTTGCCGGATCGTAACCGGGATTCTCTTCCGGATCTCCGCGCCAGGAATCGTTGGGTGACCAGTTTCATACCATAAGCCGGGTAGTTTCCAGGCCTGTCGGAATTACGCGCGTGACCGAGGTTGAATAGGGGTTTACTTCGACGATGGTCGAGGGAAACATCATGTAGACGCCGGCACAGTCGTTGCCTTCCGCGCCTTCGATCACCGCGAGGTTGTGGCCGGCGGCGTAGTCTTCGATAGCCTTGGGCAGCGACGAGCGGCGCGCGCCGTCTGCGGTCGCGTACCACAAAAGATGTCGACCGTGGGGCTCCCAGGTATTCCACCCCGGGGCCGGACCGCCCAGGGTCTTCTGGTGCAGGTGGCTTAAGTGGTAGCCGTCGATGGAGTTCTCGTAGAACACCCTCCAATTGCACTTCATGTCGAAGATATAGCCCGACTCGTGCGCGGTGTGGTCGTGAGGCTAGGCCACCGCGTCAAGATCCGCGATCCAGCTCACGAAATCCTCGTCAGGCTCGGGATCGGGATGGACGAAGACCAGGTCCCGAAAGACGTGGAGCGACGCCGGGCGCAGGCCCATTTCACCCTTCTTCAGCCCGGGAAAGCATTCCGATTCCTCGGGCACGCCGCGCAACGAGCCGTCCAGGCCGTAGGACCAGCGATGGTAGGGACAGATGAGGGCGGAGCCCGCATTGCCCTCGCCTTCCAGCACGCTCGCGCCGCGGTGACGGCAGAGGTTGTAGAAGGCGCGCAAGGTCCCCGTCTTGTCGCGTAAGACCGCTAGAGGGAAGCGCACGGCGTCCAGCGTCCGGTAATCGCCCGGCTACGCGAAATCTCAGGTCAGGCCGGCCAGCGTCCAACAGTTCAAGAACAGGCGGTCCTACTCCTGCTGGAACCAGTCGTCCGAAAAATAGGCGTCCTTGGGCAGAGTCTGACAGGCATGTGCCGGCAAAGCGGTCATCGGTTTTTCCCCAATGTTGCGATAAGCCGCCGGGCAGCCCGCTTCGAAGCGGCGCGGTATTTTCCCATACGGCCCAACAGGGAGAGCGATTCGACGGTAAAGGTTATGCCCACGATTCCGGCGGCAACGTCGGCGCAGGCTCCCGGCTCGGCGCCCGGGTGGTTGCGCTCGAACTCGGCGGCAAGCGCCCAGCGGTAGCCTTCGGTCCAGCGACGCAGCCGTGTTGCCAACGCTGCGTCGTCCACAGCCGCTGCAGTCAACGCCTCGGCGATCAGCTCGGACCGGGCGTCGGAATAGGTCGCGTCGAACAGCCAGTCGAGCAGCGTCTCGGCCCGGTTTTGTGCGGGCAGGTCGGCGAACACCTGCATGATATCGGCGTTCGAGCGTTCGAGAAAACGATCAACCAACGCCCCAAACAGAGCATCGCGGTTGCCGACATGATGGCGCAACAAGCCGCGCGCGAGGCCGGCCTCGTTTGCGATGCGGTCGAGCGTCGAGCCCTCGGCCCCGTAGCGCACGATACAACGCTCGAAGGCATCGAGGATCTCGTCGGTTCGTTCACCCTTAACCTGGGGACGGGGCATGGGCGCTCACAATTGATTATCAAGATTGGATTCGCCCGCATGCCGAGTCAAAAATAGATAATCAAATTTGATTATCTATTATCGTCTTGAGCAACCGGCCGTGCGCCGGGCTACGGCGCCTCCAGGCGCTTGGGGATAGCGAGGCCCTGCTCGCGGTAGTAACGCTCCGCGCCCGGATGGAGCGGCAAGGGCAGGCCGTCGATCGCGCTCTCCAGCGCCATCGCGCGGGTCGCCTTATGTACGCTTTGCAGGAACCCCAGATTCTCGTAAATAGTCTTTGTGATGGCGTAGACCGTCGCCTCGTCGATGGCGGCGTTGACCACGAGAAGATTGGGCTGCGCGATGGTGTTCACGTCCGTGTCCTGGTCCGGATAGGTACCGGCGGCAATGACATAAGGCGTCCACAGCCCCATGCCGCCGTCCGCCCGGGCCGCCTGCTCCGGTGTGAAACCGAGCAGGCGAATCCCGTCCCCTAGAATCGCCGCCGCCCGGGTCACCGCGCCCACGGGCGGGCCGGCGGGCGCGTTCATCCCCACGATTGTGCCGTTGCGCAACGCGTCCGAGCTTGCCCCATAGCCCAGATAGGCGAGGTTCAGCGCGTCCGGATCATGGCCCAGGTTGGCCAGGATGGTACGGCCCGAATGCTCGGTGCCCGAATTGCGGCTGCCGATGGAAAATCGCGCATCCCCCAGCGCGGCCAGGTCGGCGACGGTGCCGCTCGCGGCAAGATCGGCGCTTAGCACGAAATGCTCGACGTTGGGCCACAGCAGGGTGATGGCGCGCAGGTTTTCTTGGCGCCCGGCGCGCGCCACCGCACCCTCGCCGCGCCACGCCCAGGCGCCGAACAGGCCCTGGAGCAGCGCGAACTGGACCTCGTTCGTGCGCAGAAGTTTAAGGTTTTCGACCGAGCCCGCCGAGCTAATCGCCGAGAGCCGCACGCCCGCCTCGGGCTCGAGTTTGAGCGTGACCAGGGTCGCCAGCGCGACGCCGACGGGATAGTAGGTGCCGCCCGTCGTGGCCGTGGCGAGAATGTAGGAGCCGCCCTCGGCTCGGGCCGGGGCGCTCGCGCCCAGAAGCAAAAGCGCTGCCAGCAGCGCTGCCGCGAGGCGGGGCGCCTGCAGGACCCGGCCGGCCGGCCTAGACCGGATAGGGGCCGCCGGTCGCGTTCTCGCCACCATCGACGGAGAAGTTCGTGCCCGTCACGTAGGACGCCGCGTCGGAGGCCAGGAACAGGATGCACTGGGCAACCTCGTCGGTCGCCGCGAGGCGCTTCATGGGCACGCCGTTGGCCAACACCTTCATATTGTCCTCGAACTCGCCCGGCCCCTCACGGATCAGACCCTCGAGGATCTCGGTCAAAATCTCGCCGGGGCACACCGAGTTCACCCGGATGTTATCGGTCGCGTGATCGAGCGCCATGCTCCGGGTGAGCTGGATAATTGCCCCCTTGCTTGTGGTATAGGCGACGTGGCCAGGCTCGCCCTTCAGACCCCATTCCGAGGCGTTGTTCACGATCGCGCCGCCGCCCTGCTTGAGCATCTGGCGAACGCCCGCGCGGCTCATATAGAACACCGCGTCGACATTGACCGTCATGATCAGCCGCCAGCTCTCATCGCTGGTCTCGATCGCGTTGCCCGCCCCGAACACGCCGGCGTTGTTGACCAGCACGTCGAGCGCACCGAAGCGCGCGACGGTCTGCTCGATCAGCGCATCGCACACGCCCGCGTCGCACAGGTCCGCTTGGACGTAATCGGCCTCGCCGCCCGCGGCCGCAATCGCGGCCTGCACCGCAGCGCCCTTCTCGGCGTTGCGCCCGGTCAGCATGACCTTGGCCCCGGCCTGAGCGAACGCGAGAGCGGTCGCCTCGCCGATGCCCTGGGTCGAGCCCGTGACCAGGACCGCTTTGCCGGCAAAATCGAACCCCATGATTGCCTCCTAAACCGGATAGGGGCCGCCGGTGGCGTCATTGCCCCCGTCGACCGAAAGCCGTGTGCCGGTAACGTAACTCGACGCATCCGAGGCGAGGAACAGCACACAGGCCGCGACCTCCTCGGGCTGAGCGACCCGGCGCATGGGAATACCGCCCGCCAGTTCCGCGAGGCTTTCCGCAGGATCACCACCTTTAGAGGCGAGCCACTCGTCGACCATCTGGGTATGGATTTCGCCAGGGCAGACCGCGTTGACGCGAATCCCCTGGGCCGCATGGTCGAGCGCCATGCAACGAGTCATCTGCATCACCGCGCCCTTGCTCGTACAATAGGCGACGAAGCCCTGCTCGCCGTTCAGCCCCCATTCCGACGAGAGGTTGACGATCGCACCGCCGCCGGATTTCACCATCGGCGCCACAGCCGCGCGGCTGAGGAAGAACACCGCGTTGACGTTGACCTGCATGCAGCTCATCCAGGTCTCATCGCTGGTGTCGGGCGCGTTGCCTTCAGGCAGGGTACCGGCGTTGTTGACCAGCACGTCGAGGCGGCCGAAGCGTTCCACGGTTTGATCGACCAGGCTCTGGCAGAACGCTGGGTCGGCGACGTCGCCGATCACCAGGTCGGCCGCAGCACCCGTCTTCTCGATTTCCGCAAGCACCGCCCGGCCGCGCTCCTCGTTGCGCCCGTGCAGCATAACTGTGGCTCCCGCGTCGGCGAACGCGCGCGCGCTGGCCTCGCCGATGCCCGTGGTCGAGCCTGTTACCAGGCTCACTTTACCCGTCAAATCCATGACGCAATCTCCCGGTTTTTAGGTCGCGTTTTCCGCATTTTCGCGCGTCCCGGCGGGCGGGGCAAGGGGCGCGCCTCGAACAGCATTAACCACCTCGAGCACGGCGGCGGCGGCGCGTTCGCTCGGCGGCGCCCCGTCGGGCGAAATCATGCCCCGGATTTCGGCGAACCCCGCCCGCTGCGCGGCGCGCAAGGCTTCGTCGGAGAGCAGCGCGTCGAGCGCTTCCGCCAACTCGCTCGCGGTGCAATCTGCCTGAATCTTTTCAGGTACCAGCTCGCGCCCAAGCAGAATATTGGGCAGTGACGCATAAGGCACGCGGACCACGCGGCGAACAATCGCCGCCGTCAGCGCGCCGGCCCGGTAGGCGACCACCATGGGCAGGTCGGCCAGCGCCAGCTCCAGCGTGCCCGTACCCGACTTGGCAAGCGCCGCGTCGCAGGCCGCGAAGGCGTCCGCCTTCTCGTCACCGCCCTCGAGCAGGATCACCGGCACCGGCCATTCCAATGCCGCGGCACGCACCGCGGGTGCAACCGCCGGGGCGATCGGGACCACGGCGGCCAACCCCGCATGACTCCGCGCAAGCCGGCCCAGCGCGCGGCCGAAAACGGAGAGGTGCTTGGCCACTTCCGTGTGGCGGCTGCCCGGCAGGACGCAGACGAGCGGCGTCTCGGCGCCGACGCCATGGCGGGCGCGAAAGCCGGGCCCGTCGCCGCCCGTGAGGCCCGCCTCGATCACCGGGTGGCCGACATAGCGGCACGGCACGCCGAAATCCTTGAAGAAATCGGGCTCGAAGGGTAGCAGCACGAGCAGCCGATCGATCAGCGGTGCCATGTGGCGCGCGCGGCCCGGCCGCCAGGCCCAGAGCTGGGGGGCGACGTAATGAACGATGGGCACGCTGCTGCTGCGGATACGCCGCGCCAGGCGAAAGGCGAAGCCCGGACTGTCGACGGTGACCACCACGTCCGGACGTAGCCGGCGCACGGCGCGGGCGGACTGGCGCAGGCGGCGGAGCAGGCGCGGGATTCGCGGCACCACTTCGGTGAAGCCCATGATCGACAGCTCGGCCATGGGAAATTCGCTGACCAGCCCCTGCGTCGCCATGCGCGTCCCGCCGATCCCGGCAAACCGCACCCGCCCCCCCGTGGCGGTTTTGAGCGCCGCCATCAGGCGCGCGGCGAGCGCGTCGCCCGATGCCTCGCCGGCAACCACGAAAATCAGCGGTCCCTCCAGAGTACTCTCAGCAGCGGCCGGGGTCGATGTCGTGCTCGGCAAGGCGCTCTCTCCTTTTCGGCTGTGGTGTGGCAGGCAACTATCGGGGTCAAGGAAAAATTGTGCGCTCCCAAGTGAAACATGCTAGGCAGGAATCGTCATGCCAAGCGTTCGTCCCGCCCGCCCCGCCGACGCGCAAGCCATCGCCCGGGTCTATATCGAGACTTGGCGGGCTGCCTATGCGGGGCTGTTGCCCGACCAGGTTTTGCTCGACCTCTCGCTCGAGCGCCAGGCGATTAGCTGGTCGCGCGCCATCGACGCTGCCGGGCCTGGGCGGAGCGTTCTCGTCGCCGAAGACGAAACCGCCGGCGTGGTCGGCGTCAGCAGCTGCGGCCGTCCCTACCGCGGCGCTCCGCTCACCTTCGAGGGCGAGGTCTTCACGCTTTATGTCGATCCTGACCATCAGGAACGCGGCCTGGGCCGGGACCTGCTCGACGGCCTGTTCGGGGCGCTGCGCGAGTGAGATTTCGGCTCGGCGCTGATCTGGGTGTTGGCCGATAACCCAGCGCGTTTCTTCTACAAGGCGATGGGCGGCTCGCGCGCCGCCGAGCGCACCGAGCTGCTGTGGGGCGAGCGACTGGGCGAGATTGCCTGTGGCTGGCCCGACCTCGCCCGCATGCCCGCCCCCACCACCCCGACACGGCGCCTTAGAAGAAGTCTGTAATTTCGTTAAGCCGTGCCGGCCGCGAACGCGGCCCTTCAACAGATTTCGCGACGCGCCGCCGGCCGGCGGCGCGATTGGGCGCATCGAAAGTTGCAAACCGGCGGACCGTTTGATCCGCTGCCGTGAGCGAAATAGGAATTTTGACTCGGCGGCACGGTTTGAGGGATCATCGAGCCGGGGCAATGCCCGGACGCTTGCAGAGGATCCCATGACAGAAATGTCACACAGCCTGTCCCGTCACCGCATGGTCGAGGAAATCGCCGAGAACACGATCGCCTGCCAGGCCGAGACCGGACGCGCCCGGCTTGCGTGGAACGTTATAGGCACGCTCGCGGGGCACGTCTACAGCGTCGAGATCATCGCGGAGCTTGAAGCCCCGGCCTCGGAACGCCTCGCGCGGCTAGGCTTCGTCAATGTCGAGACCCGCTGCGCCGACGGCAATCTCGGCTGACCCTAATTCGACCCCTTCGACGGCATAACCGTGACCGCCGCGCCTGACCTGATCCCGCCGGCGCTGCTCACCCAACTCAAACCCGGCGGGCGTCTGGTCATCCCGGTCGGCGCCTCGCTCGAAACCCAGGCCCTGCTGCTGGTCGAATAAAACGCCGAGGGCCGCATCTTCGCGCACCAGGCAGACCGCGCTCGCCGGGCATAGATTAGCGAATTTTTCCGTTGCCGCGACTGCCGCCGGCACGTCCTCGCGCGGAAATTCACGAAAGCCGCAGGCGGCGAAAAAGTCCGGCGCGCTGAAGGTCGGCGGACAAAGCTCGCGCGCACCCGCGTTTGCGGCATGCGCTGCCAGCCACTCGACGATCGCGCGGCCTCGCCGCAAAGCTCCAACCCGCCGACGTCGACCGGATCGTCCCCGGAATCGGTGAACTCGAATAACACGCGGCGGGACGCGCCTTCAGCCTCATGGCCGCAGCCTGATTCACGCCGTCCTATCCCCCGGCTTTTCGATGAACTCGACGGTCACGCCGTCGAAATCCCGGCTGTAGACGAGCCGGCCGCCGGCGTTGGGGCCGTGCTCGAGGGTTTGGGGCGGGTTGAGCGCGACCAGCCCGGCGGGCTCGGCCGCGGCCAGCGTCGCATCCAGATCATCGACGTCGAAGGCGATATGAGCGAAGCCGACGTCGCAGGGGCGCACCGCAAAGCGTTCGCGCTCGGCCGGGCCGTGATACTGGATCAGCTCAAGGCGATGATCGGGTGCCTGGAGATAGGCGACTTCGATATCGGCTCCGGGCACGCCGACGACAGTCTCGATCAGGGCACGATCACGCCGGCCGCGGTGGACCAACTCGAAGCCAAGCACGCCCGCATAGAGCGCGATCGAGCGATCGAGATCACTCACCGTGAAGCTCGTATGGTTGGTCCGCAAAATTCGAAAGCCGCCCATTTCGGACCCTCCTCCTCGGCCGTTCCCTCCCCGTCGGCTGTTGCCGTCGCCCCGAAGCCGATCACTGCCGCCCACACCAGCGATCAACGGCTGCCACGTCTCCAGCGCTTTGCCGATCACGGACCCGTGGATCGCGGTCAACGGCCCGGCCACCAACGCGGTGAGAAAGGCGGTCGCGGTTACCATGGCCCAGTTGCGGCTATTCATTTCCCCAGTGTGGCCGGACTCGCCCGCGCCGCGCAAGCAGAGGCTGCGCGATGAACCGACCGGGACAGGGCAATGGCTAGGCCGCCCGAGGTCGCGGCGGCGGGCCAGCGCGGTGGTCCCCTTAGCGGAAACAAATGGATCGTCTCGCGGAGCTCTTTACGGCCGTCCTCACGCCGGGCGGTGCTCGCGCCTCTATCGTCTAACCCATTGAAAAAATTGGTGCCCCTGGCCGGACTCGAACCAGCACGTTCTTGCGAACAACAGATTTTGAGTCTGCCGCGTCTACCAATTCCGCCACAGGGGCTCCCGAGATCGCGTGCGAAGCTTCAGGAATTCGCGGACGCGAAGCGGGTTGGCGCGATCATAGCGCTGCGCCGCGCCGGGTCAATCGCCGCGCAGCGCACCGCGCATCCGAGTCGACGCCACGCGCCATGGCGCGCGAGCGTGCCTGCGGAAAATGCGATTGTTTTACACAGCTCTAAGGAAGCCCACGGTTTCGACGGGCCCGCGGTTCCCGGCCCGCGCGGGGACGCGGCCGAACTCATAATCGAGAGAGACAGACAATGAATTCACAAAGATTCATCGACGGCGTGAAGCGAGGCAAGCTCAGCCGTCGCGATTTTCATAAGGAGCTCGCCGCCTTCGGCATCGGCGTCGCTTCGATCCCCCTGGTCCCGCGCATGGCCGCCGCGGCCGACGACCCCACGGTCTTCGCTTGGAGCGGTTACGAGGATCCCGGCTTCCACAGCCAGTACGAGGCCCAGCACGGCAGCCTGCCCAATTTCCTGCAGTTTGGCGACGAAGATGAAGCCTTCGCTAAGATGCGCGCCGGCTTTCAGCCCGCCTTCACCATGGCCTGCTCCTACAAGGCGCCGCACTGGTACGACGCAGGCATCATCAAGCCGATCGACGTCAGCCGGCTACCCAACTTCGACGATTTTGTCGAACTCCTCAAGGACGTGCCAGGCACCCAGTTCGACGGCCAGCGCGCCTGGGTCTGCATGGATTAGGGCCTGACCACGCCGTGTTACCGCCATGACCTCGTCGACATCCCGCCCGAGGACGTCGACTGGGGCCTGCTCTGGGACGAGCGCTATTCGGGCCGTCTCGCCATGATCGACGGCGTAATGGTCGCGGCCATCTACGGCGGGGCCGCGAACCCCTTCGACATGACCGCGGCGGGGGTCGAGACCACCCGCGCCCTGCTCAAGAAGCAGCTTCCCCTGCTGCGCTACTACTCGAACTCCATGGCCAACCTGCAGACCTCGCTCGCCTCGGGCGATCTGGTCGCCGCCGCGGTCTGGAACGAGGCCTATGTCGGCCTGATCGACGAGGGCCATCCCGTGACCTTCGCCACCGACATGCCGGGTCTGGTGACCTGGACCTACGGCCTCACGCTCAATGCCTGGACCGAAAACGAGGCCACGGCCTACGACGTCATGAATTCCATGCTCTCGCCCGACGCGAGCGTCTACGAGATCATGGAGTGGGGCTACGGCCACGCCAACACGAAGCCCTGCGAGTCGATCAGCGACGAGAATTTGTCCGCTCGCGGCCTCTCCCGCACGCCCAACGAGATCATCGCGGCGGGCATCTTCCAGGCGCCGATCGTCAACGAACCCGAGCTCCAGTCCATCTTCGAGGAGGTCAAGGCGGGCTTCTAGCCCTTCTTCGCCCCTCGAAGTGCTCAGCCGCCGGCGCCCTCAGAGTGCCGGCTGTTTTTTTCTTGCCCGGACCGCTTAAGCCGTACGCAAGCCGGCGCGGCCGCCCCTAGCCCCGCTTGAACTGCTTGGCCAGCGCCAACTCCTGGGTCTGGTAGTGCGAGCCGATGTCGCGGCCGTAGATCCGTTCGGGCACGTCGGTGAGGCGCTCATAGACGAGACGGCCCACGACTTGGCCGTCCTCGAGCAGGAACGGCACCTCGTGGGAGCGCACCTCGAGCACCGCGCGGGTGCCCGTGCTCGCCTCCCCGCCATAGCCGAAGCCGGGGTCGAAGAAGCCCGCGTAATGGATGCGGAACTCGCCCACTGAGGTGTCGTAGGCGACCATCTCGGCGGCGAAGTCCGGCGGTACGCTGATCTTCTCCTTCGAGACCAGGATATAGAAGTCGTCCGGATTGAGAATTAGGTCTTGCGCCGCGCTCGGCACGATCGGCTCCCAGAATTCGAGCGGGTCGTAATGGCCGATCCGGGCCAGATCGATCAGCCCGCTATGGCGTTTTGCGCGGTAGCCGGCCAGCCCCCCGTCGCCCACGCCCTTGAGGTCGATGGAAATCCACAAGCCCTTGTCGATCCGGGGCGTCCCCGGCGCCGCATCCTCACCAAACACCACCGAATCGCGCTTGTGCAGCTTTGCGATGTCGAGGTCGGCGGGCGGCGGCTGGCCGCGGCGAAAGCGGATCTGGTTGAGCCGCGCGCCTTCGCGCACCAGCACGGAAAACGAGCGCGGCGAGATCTCGAGGAACAGCTCGCCCTTGTACTTTTCCCCCACCCGATCGTAGACCGTGGCGTAGTCGGCAATCAGCCGGGTGAAGATATCGAGCCGCCCGGTGCTGCTCTTCGGACTGGCCGAAGCCGAGAGCCCCGCGGGCAGGCTGAGCCGTTCCTTGAGCGGCACGATATAGACGCAGCCGCGCTCCAACACAGCGCCCTCGCTCAGGTCGACCTCGTGCATGCCGAGCGACTTTATCTTACGCCGCACCGGCTGGTCGCCACCGGGCAGGAAGCTCGCGCGCACCCGGTAGGCAATCGCACCAAGCCGCAAATCGAGGCTCGCGGGCTGAATCTGGTCTGGATCGATCCCGCCGTCCGCCGCGATCGTGCCCGCAGCGACCAGCCCGTCCAGCACCTGGCAGGGCAGCACGCCCGTGCCATGAGCCGGGCGTGCCACGCCCTCGATCTCCGGAAACAGGTTTCCGCTATCGACCGCCATCTGCCTCGGATCTCCCGCCCAAATTTTTTGCGCGCAACCCAGCGCAACCTCGTAGGCGGCATCTTAGAGCGAAATCCGTTGAGGTAAAATCATACGGATTTCGCCAGCCCGCGCGGCGCATGAGCGGCTTGCCCGGCCGCGCATGCGGCAATTGCATAAATCATGCGGGCCGCGTGGCCGGGGTTGGCCGGCCCCAACTACGAACGGGCCGGTCAGGAATTGCGCGGCGCACTAGCGGTGCGCCTGACGTCCGTACCCGGTGGGGATGAAAAATTTGTAGTTCGTTCAGCCCTTTATCGCTACACTTTCGCGGGTCGTTTTTTGCAGCCCCGAAATCTTCCCCGTAACCGGCCACAGGCCCATACCCCGCATCATGCTTCGGCGCTCCTACGAATGGCTGATTTGCAACGCGGACACGAAGCACGCCTTCTGGATCATCGGTGCGGTCTCGTTCCTCGAGAGCTGCATCTTGCCGGTGCCGCCCGACATCATGCTCGTGCCCATGATCATGGCCAAACGCTCGCGTGCCTGGCTGCTCGCGGGCTGGTGCACGATCACCTCCGTCGCGGGCGGCATCGTCAGCTACGGCATCGGCTACTACTTCTACGAGGGCTTCGGTCGCGGCTTGCTCGAGTTCTACGGCTACATGGAAAAGTTCGACAGCTTCCGCGAGAACTACCAGGAGCTGGGCCCCTGGATCGTCGGCATCGGGGGCGCAACGCCCTTTCCCTACAAGGTCATCACGATCGCGAGCGGCATGACCTCGCTCGACATCGGCGTCTTCATCGGTGCCTCGATCCTCTCGCGCGGCGTGCGCTTCCTCGCGGTGTGCGCCCTGCTGTGGTACTTCGGCGAGCGCCTGCGCGGCTTCATCGACCGCCACCTCGGCAAGGTCACGCTCGCCTCCTTCGCCGTCATCATCGGCGGCTTTTATTGTATCAAGTTTCTGTTCTAGCTCCCCCGCGCGCCACGGGTCGGCTATAACCGGGCCATGATCGCAGCCCTCTTCTCACCCCGCATCTTTCCCCTCGTCCTGCTCGCCGTCTCGGGCGCGACGCTGGGCGCGGCACTGCTGTTTCAATACGCCGGGGGTTATGCTCCTTGCGTGCTCTGCCATTACCAGCGCTGGCCCCATATCGCGGTGATAGCACTTGCCGCCCTGGCGTTCCTCATCTGGCGGCGGCGAGCCACCGGGCAGCCCGCCGGCTTCGTGTTCGTCTGCGCGGCCACCCTGCTCGCCGGGCTCGGCGTCTCGCTCTATCACGTCGGCGTCGAGCAAGGCGTCTTTGCGGGCCCGACCTCGTGTTCAAACGTCGTGGCCGGCGCGCTCAGCGTCGAGGAGCTGCGAGAACGCCTGACCGCCGCGCCCATCGTGCGCTGCGACGAGATCGTCTGGTCGCTCCTCGGCCTCTCCATGGCCGCGTGGAACGCCTTGATCTGTTTTGCGCTTGCGGGTTACGCGATTATCATGGCTTTGCGCAAAATCTTGGGAGCCAACCGCCATGCCGCCTGAAGAACCCAAAGCGATAGCCACGCACCGCCTGCCCGGCGACCCCTCTCCCGGCGAGACCGTGCGCCGGATGATCCGGGTCGATCACGCGGGCGAGTTCGGCGCCGCACGCATCTATGACGGCCAGCTCGCCGTGCTCCGGCCCGGCCCGGGCCGCGACGCGGTGACGAAGATGGCAGAGCAGGAGCGTGAGCATCTCGCGCGCTTCGACGACCTCATGCTCGAGCGTCGGGTCCGCCCGACCCTGCTCTCGCCGGTCTGGCACGCGGCCGGTTTCGCGCTGGGTGCCGCCACCGCGATGATGGGCGAGCGGGCCGCGATGGCGTGCACCGTCGCGGTCGAGGGCGTCATCGCCGAGCATTACGCTAGACAGTCGGAGGAGCTGGGCGAGGACGAAACAGATTTGCGCGCCACTGTCGACGAGTTCCGCGCCGACGAGATCGAGCACCACGACACCGGCCTTGCCTTCGGGGCCGAAAAGGCGCCGGGCTTTGAGCTGATGAGCGGCGCCATCCGGGCCGGCACCAAGCTCGCCATCTGGCTCTCGACCCGGGCCTGACGCGCGCGCGCGGGACCGCCGATGGGGCCGAGCGAACGCCAGATTGCCAGCTATCGCGACGACGGCTTCCTCATCGTCGAAGAGTTCATCGAGCCCGATCTCGCCGCCCGCGCCGCCGCGCGCTTCGAGCCCTTGTTCGACGGCGAGTTCGACACCGGCATTGCGCCCGACATCCTGGGCTGGAGCCGGGCGGAGATCAATCCCCTGAACCGCCACATAGACAACGCCTGAAAGGCGGGCCACGCCATCTCCGCCCTCGTGCTACGCGAGGAACCCGGGGGTT
Source organism: Alphaproteobacteria bacterium (assembly GCA_963694715.1). Taxonomy (GTDB): domain Bacteria; phylum Pseudomonadota; class Alphaproteobacteria; order UBA828; family JAPUJA01; genus CAVOEB01. Next base: position 15,462 of record CAVOEB010000027.1, read on the forward strand.
GGTGCGCGCAGCTCGCCGGCTGGTCCGGCGCCCGGCTCAATCCGAGCAACTTGCGTCTGGGTGCCACCCGGCGCCGAGGCCGTAGCGATGCACCAGGACCAGAACTACAACCCGTGGTACCGGCCCCAGGCGATGATCAACTGCTGGGTCGCGCTGACCCCCGAGACCGTCTCCATCGAAGTGCCCGTTGGGGGTACTGCGTTCCACCACAGCCTGACCTGGCACGGCTCGGACGCCAACCTCGATCGGCTGCGCGAGCAGCGCGCCGTCACCTCCGTGTGCTGCCCGGCGAAGTCCCGCTTCAAGCCCGACCATCTGAACGAGGAGCTCGGCGCGGTCTTCGCCCGCCATCGCCAGCCCGACGACGCGATGGACGAGAACCAATTCCCCATCCTGTGGTCCGACGACGGCACCCGCACGCCCGGCCTCGCCGGGTAAAGCGCCGCGCCCCTAATCGAGATCGAATTTGGAATCCCAGTAGAGCAAAGTCACTCCAGCTTTCATGCAGGTAGCGCGGGATGACATAATCGAAGGTCAGGCCCTCGGCGACGAAGCGGCGCGAGCAGTACTGGCAGGAAAACCCGTCGCGCAGGAAAACGTTGAACTGGGTAAAGGCTGGGCGGCGCGCCATGGGGACGTGGGATTTAAGCACGACCACGCTGGGCAGGCGCAACGCGATGCTCGGCGAGTGGACCTCCTCATCATATTCCGAGAGGGTCTGCACGCGGTCGAGAAAGACTGTCTTGATCGCGTCCTGTCACGAGCTGAAAGTAGCTCAGCGGGCGGTAGTCGGCGTTGAGCACGAGCGCCGGGAGGCGTTGGGGGTTAGCGACACGACGTAACCTATCCCCCTTTGCGGCGCCCGGGAGCCAACGGAGAATTACAGCCCAAGGGCACCGTCGCCTTCGATGGTACGAAAATCGCGGAGAAAATAGGGCCTCGATCTCGGCGCGGCACGGTTTCGGCTGGCCCACACGATCGGCGCGAACCCCGCAGGCATATCAGCTGGCGGGGTTCGAGAGCCCGCTACGGCGAGCTGCCGCTTATGCGGCGCCAACCTGCGTGGCGATTGAGCGCGACCGAGCCTCCGTGGCGACTGAACGCGGTTTCGCTTTGTTGTGTAAAGCCAAACCGCGTTCATACTATCGTTTGCACGGTATCAGTCGCGGGGCGGGGGCGCGGGCCAGAATGAAAAACGCAAGCACCGGTCACGAACCGGGGGGCTTAGGCCTCGGGCGCAAAGCGCGCTGCCAGGAAATCGCCGGCGTGGGCCAGCGCGTCGGGATCGATGCCGTGACCCAGCCCGGGCACGACGTGCCACTCCACAGCAAGCCCCGCGCCGCCCAGGGGGTCGAGGGCAGCGAACAGCGCGTCGAGGGGCACGACCTCGTCCGCCGCGCCGTGAAAGAGCAGGCAAGGGGGATACGAAAGCACTTCGTCCCCAAGCCGCTCGGGCGCGATCAGCGCGCCGGAGAAGCCGACGATCCCGGCGCAGGCCGCTGCCCGCCGGGGCGCGGCATGGAGCGCGGTCATGGTGCCTTGCGAAAATCCCACCAGCGCGAGGTCGGCGTCGGTCAGGCCGAGGCGTGCAAGCTCGGCGTCGAGGTAGGCATCGAGCGTCGCACGCGCCCGCTCGACGCCCTCGACCATCTGTTCGGGGCTGCGCTCGCGGAGCGAGAACCACTGATAACCCATGGGTGCCATGTCACAGGCTTCGGGCCCGTTGGGCGCAACAAAATGCGCGTCGGGCAGGCGCCGCGTCCAGTGCCCGGCGAGCTCGATCAAATCGCCGCCGTCAGCGCCCAGCCCGTGGAGGAAGACGACGAGCTGGCGCGCCGGCCCGCCGCTCGCGGGTGGGCGTTCGGGGCCGGTCAGGACGGGGTTCTCGTCGGACATGGCGGGTGGTCTCTCCTAGCTGGGCGGATCGGGCTCGTCGATGATGGCCTCGCGGGCGTGCCTGGGCAAGGGAGCGTTTCGCCATGAACGCAACCGCAGAGCGCGGGGTCGTCACCCGCTTCGCGCCCAGCCCGACGGGCTACATGCATCTGGGCCACGCCTACTCAGCGCTCAAGAGCTACCGCGAGGCGCAGGCCGCGGGCGGACGTTTCATTTTACGTATTGAGGACATCGACCGGAGCCGCGCGCGCGACGAGTTCGAGGCCGCGATCTTCGAAGACCTCGCCTGGCTCGGCATCGAGTGGGAGGGCGCAGTGCGCCGCCAATCGGAGCATTACGACGACTATGCCGCAGCACTCGGCGAGCTGGCCCGACACGACCTGCTCTATCCCTGTTTTTGCACGCGAAAAGCGATCCGCGACGAGGTCGAACAAGCTGACGCCGCACCCCACGGCCCCGACGGCCCGGTCTATCCCGGACTGTGCCGCGAACTAACGCGCGACGAGCAGAACCGGCGAACCCGAGCGGGCGAGGCCTTCGCGCTGCGCCTCAACGTGGCGCGCGCCGCGGAACAGGCAGGGCCGCTGTTCTGGACCGACCGCAAGCGGGGCCGCGTCGAGGCGACGCCCGAAGCCGCGGGCGACGTCGTGCTCGCACGCAAGGACGTGCCGACCAGCTACCACCTCGCGGTCACGCTCGACGATCATCTGCAGGGCCTGAGCCTGGTTACCCGTGGCGAGGATCTGTTCGAAGCGACCCACATCCACCGCCTGCTCCAGGCCCTGCTCGGGCTGAACACGCCGGACTACCACCACCACGGGCTGATCACCGACGACGAGGGCCGCAGGCTAGCCAAGCGTAACCGGGCGGTGACGCTGCGTACGCTGCGCAAGGCGGGCAAGACGCCCGAACAGATCCTCGCCATGATCGGCCTCTAGCAACAATCCTCGCCCCGGATTCGTCACAGGGGCTCCTACCCACTATAAGCTAGAGGGCTGGACACACCCTGTCCGAGCCAAGCATCACCAGAAGAGGGAGAGAGCGTTATGAGCAGCAACGCAAACGCACAGATTACCGAGCGGTTCTTCGGCCATTTCTTGGCCGACGAAATCGACCAGATGATGGACATGCAGACCGACGACGTGGTGTGGGACATCTGCGACGGCGCGGCCGCCGACACGGTGCCCTATTTCGGGACCTGGAAGGGGCGCGAGGGCTGCCTCGCCTGCCTCGAAGCCTACGACGGCGCCGCTGACCCGCAAGTCTTTGAGATCGAACGATATCTTGGAGACGGCGACAAGGGCTTCGCGCTCGGCCACGAGACCGTGCGGGCCAAGCCGACCGACAAGACCTTCACCACCGACTTCAACTTCATGCTCACGATTCGCGACGGCAAGGTCGCCGGCTTAAAGTGCTACATCGACAGCGCGGCCCTGATCACCGCCTTCGCGCCTAGGTCGGGCCGGCGATGAGCGGGCAGAACAAGCGCCAAGCGGACGTCAACCGCCAGGTCGTCGAGGACTTCTTCCGCCTCTTCCTCGAGGGCGACATGGCGGGCGTCATGGCGTGCCAGACCGATGATTTTGTCTGGGATATCGCGAGCGGAGCGGCAAGCGGTACGGTGCCCTGGTTCTTTGTTTGCCAGGGCGCGGACGCCGGGAACGCGCTGGTCGAGGCCTACGTGCAGGCCGCCGACCCGGTGGTCTTCGAGGTCGACGAATACTATGCCGACGGCAACAAGGTGTTTGCGCTGGGCCGGGAAAAGGTTGTCTCGAAGACCACGGGCAAGACGTTCGAGACCAAGCTATTTTACGCCTGCACCATGCGTGAGGGTAAAATTGCCAAGCTCGATCTCGCCTGCGACACAGCCGCGGCGCAAGCCGCGTTCACCCACGACTGAGCGCGCATAAGCAGGAGACGAGAGAAATCATGGCGGAACGGGACGGGGCTCTTGCGGGCTTCAAGGTGGTCGATCTCACGCGGGTCCTGGCGGGACCATCCTGCGTCCAGGCGCTGGGCGACCATGGCGCGGAGATCGTCAAAGTCGAGCCACCCGCGGGCGACGATACGCGCAGCTGGGGGCCGCCCTTTGCCGAAGGCGAGGCGGCTTATTTTTTGGGCATCAACCGCAACAAGCGGAGCATCGGCCTCGACCTCTCGCGCGCGGAAGGCCAAGGCGTGCTGTTCCGCATGCTCGACGACGCCGACCTGCTGATCGAGAACTTCAAGACCGGCACGCTGGAAAAATGGGGCCTGGGCTACGAGGCAGTGCTCAAGGAACGCTATCCCCGGCTGATCCATTGCCGCATCACGGGCTTCGGCGCAGACGGGCTGCTAGGCGGCATTCCGGGCTACGACGCAGTGGCCCAGGCGCTTTCGGGCATGATGAGCATCAACGGAACGCCGGAGGGCGGGCCGACGCGGGTCGGCATGCCCATGGCCGATCTGGGCGCCGGGCTGATCGCGCTCTACGCGATCATGATGGCGGCCTATGAGCGCGAGAAATCGGGCAAGGGCCAATCGATCGAGGTGGCGCTTTACGATGCGGCGTTCAGCCTGCTCCACCCGTTCATCTCCAACTTCTTCGTCTCGGGCGACCGGCCCAAGCGGGTCGGCAACCAGCATCCCAACATCTGCCCTTACGACACCTTTGAGACCACGACCTGCGATGTTTTCCTCGCCGTTGGCAACGACCGCCAGTTCCGCCGCATGTGCGGGGAGATGGGCAAGCCCGAACTGGCCGACGATCCGCGCTTCGCCTCGAACGCGGAACGCTCGGTCAACCGGGACGCGCTGACGCCCAAACTCGACGCGCTGTTCGCGGGCACCGACGGCCAGGAAGCCGCGGCCCGGCTCGCGACGGCGGGCGTGCCCTGCGGCGCGGTGCTGGAAATTCCCGAGGTCTGCGAGCATCCCCACACGGCGCACCGCGAGATGGTGATCGAAGAGGGCAGCTATCGCGGCGTCGGCATCCCGGCGAAGTTCAGCCGCACGCCGGGCCGCATGCACCGCCCGCCGCCCCACTTCGCGGAGCACAATCGGGAAGTCCTGGAGGGGCTGGGATATTCGGCCGCAGAAATCGAAGGGCTGATCAGGGCGGGCGTTTTGGCCGAACCGAAGCGGGCCGCGGAATAAACCCGGGCCGGGAGCGGTCTCGGGAAGGAATGAGCGATGGCATTGACCAAAGGCTACCGAGCGCTTCTCGAAGACGCCTACGCCGCGATCGAGACGATCTCGGTGGCCGACGCCATCGCGGCGCTCGGCGGTCCCGATATGGTCCTCGTGGATGTGCGAGACATTCGGGAACGCCAGCGCGACGGCTATATCCCGGGCTCTTTCCATGCCCCGCGCGGCATGCTGGAATTTTGGATCGACCCGGAGAGCCCGTATTACAAGGACGTCTTCGTGCCGGGTAAGCTGTTCATCTTCCATTGCGCCAGGGACTGGCGCGGCGCGCTCGCAACCAAGGCGGTGCTGGACATGGGGCTTCGCGAGGTCCGCAATCTCGACGGTGGTCTGGAATCCTGGAAGGCAGCGGGCGGAGCCATTGAACTTCCCGAATAGGATGACATGACCATGACCGATTCGTGTCCCCCGCCGGAATTCATGGCCCAGGCGCAGGACACCTGCTGGCCCATCTTCGGCGCCCCCGAGAAGGTGGCCAAGCTTCTCGCCGACTGGCCCCAGCGTTTCACGAGCCATCACCTGGCGAGCGTACTGACCATGGGGCTCGGCGATTACGAAGGCGGCCGGACCGAGATGGAACTGGCCTGGGGCTGGGCGGGCGACGAGGAGGAGGACTTCGTGTTCGGGCCCGACCAGTTCGACGGCAAGGAGACGGTCCCGACGGTGCTCGATCCGAAAGGTGAGAACATCTGGGTGGGCGAAGCAGTCTACGACATCATGCCCGACGGCCCGGTGAAGATTCAGCAGGTCGTGCGCGTGATCCGGCTCAAATCCGGCGGCCTCGTGGTGGTCAACCCGGTGGCGCTGACCGCCGACCTGCAGGAGCAGATCAACGTGCTGGGGCCGGTCGAGTTCCTAGTCACGCAGAATACGGTTCACTGCATGTTCATCGCGCCCTGACAGACCGCCTGGCCCCAAGCCAAGCTGATCGGCCCGCAGGCGCATAAGGAGTAGGCCGAGGTCCAGGGGCTCGCTTACGCGGGCTATCTCGGCGATGCGGCACCGTTCGCGCCCGGCGAGATCGAGCAGGTTCATTGCACTGGCCACGCGTTCTACGAGACCGCGCTTTACCACGCGCCGAGCAAGAGCCTGCTGCTGACCGACATGGTGCTTTCGGGCAAGGAGCCGCGCACCCGCTTCATCGATTTTTACTGCTGGCTGTGGGCCAGCACCGCGCCTTCAGCTGCCTCGCCTATCACCGGTTTCTGACCGAGGAAGCGGACGCGCTTCGCACCTCGCTCGATAAGGTGGCGGCGTGGGGCTTCGAGCAGATCCTAGGCGGCCACGGGCCGATAGAACGGGGGGATGCGAAAGCCAGACTCGCCACCGCCTGGGAGGCGATCTTCTCGTCGATTCAGCCAGCAGTCCCTGTGACGGCGCCGCCTAGGGCATCAGGGACAAGCTCGGCAGGGTCGCCTGGAAGCTCGCCCGCGCGGTGACCGCCGCGTGGGTTCGCTCGATGTTGGCGAAGCTGCCGACGAATTCTTCGGCGTCGGGCATCAACTTCGCCAAACCCAGGACGGCGTGCAGGTAGAGGTCGACCAGCGAAAGCGCATCGCCCGCGATCCAGTCGTGCCCCTCGAGCGCGGCGTCAGCGGCACCTACGTGATGGCGAACATCGCCCCTGGCGGCATCGATGACCGCGCGGTCGGGCGCGCCGTCGAGACCTTTGAGAAACAGGTAGAGCCCGATATAGCGGCCGCCAATATCGGCCATGAAGTAGTGCTGGAGCGCACTCATCCACTGGTCCATCACGGCGCGCTCGCGCAGCCCCGCGGGCTGCAGTGCCGGGCCGTCGAAGGCCGCTCCCAGGTAGCGGCAGATCGCGCCGCTCTCGTAGAGCACGAAATTTCTATGGCGCATGACCGGGATCTTGCCGAAGGGATGGAGCGCCCGGTATTCGGGGGTCTGGGGCTGTTCGAGGCCGGTGCTGGTGTCGAGTTCGTAGGCCGCCCCCTTCTCCGCGAAGGCGCAGCAGACGGCGCGGGCGTAGGGGCTCAGAAGGGCGCCCATGATCACGGGGCGGTCGGTGGTGATCATGGCGGACCTCCTTTCGCTCAGGGGCCGTCCACGATCGCGGGTAGTGATTTCGGCGTCAAGCCTGGAGGTCGGGCCAGCGGGTGGTGAGGGCTTTGCCGCAATCGTCGATCAGTGCATCGGGGAAGGCGCGGCCTTTCCCGGGCGTAGCGAGCGAGGAATCGCCGGTTGCGCTCATGGGGTTGTAAGCGGCCCCCGAGGCGGGGTCGTACGAGAAGCGCACCGGTGAGGGGAGCGCCGCATTGGGCGCGCCCACGCCAGTGGCGGGCACGGCGAGCTCCATGCGCACGGTTTCGGGCGCTAGGGCCAACATGCTCGAGGTTTCGTGCTCGTCGGCATGGCCACCGCCCTCTTGTTCAAGCAGGCCGTCAGGACCGTGGCCGAGGGTACGAAAATCGAGGATCTCGATCTGGAGCGCGGAATCGCCCTCGAACCGGGCGGCGGCGTCGCGGATGGGGCGCTCCTGGGAAGCGCCGCTGTTCAAGACCGCAACCCGGCTGACCCCCTGGCCCACAAAGCCCTCGACCAGATCGGCCAGGAGCGCGATGAAGGTTTCGCGGCCAAGGCTTTGACTCCCCGCGTAATCCGTAAAGACCGGGTAATGGCCGAAGTCGACCACGGGGGCGGCGAGAACTAGCAGCTCGCGGACCAGCGCCTCGGTATCGAGGGGCAGATGGGGGCCGTGTTCTTTCGCTGCCGCGCCGATGGGGAGGAGAACCGGCCAGCCGGCCGCGATCTTTTCCGCGGCTTGTGGCCAGCTTAGGGTTTCGAGGAACGCGCCGGCCCGCCAGGTTCCGGCTCGTCGGGTTCCGACTTGTCGGGGTCCGGCCCGCCGTGGGGTGTTTCGTCGGGGGGCCGGAGATTTCCGGTCAGGTGGAGATGGACGGTCTTGCGCAGCGCCATGATCGCGCGGCGCTCGATGCGCCGGCGCAGAAAGAAAAAGGCGAGGACGGTGACACCCGCCCAGATCGCGGCGCAGGTGGCATCGCCCATATCTTTGGCGCCGAACAGCGCAAGAATGAGAATGACGAGGAAGCCGGCGAGGACGGCAAACGGAAAGGCGAGCCAAGTGGCGCGCCGGCGCAGGCGGGCAAACGCTTCCTCGTTCCAATGGCCGTGCGCGCGGCGCGGCACGAGGAGCACGGCCAGAGGCCCCATCAGCTTATCCCTCTTCCTGGTTCGCGGAATCCGGCAGCATGATGCATTATCCGGTTAACCTGTGGCAATAACGCCCATCAATGCATGAATACGACCCATGCGTGTGTGGCGGCGAGCAACGGACGGAGAGAGCAACGGATGAGCGGCACGAAGGGGGCGGTGCGCCGGGTGGCGATGCGCGAGGGCGCGGCGATGCCCGCGCTGGGCCTGGGCACCTGGGAGATGGGGGTCGATGCCACAGCCAAGGCGGACGAGGTGGCAGCGCTGAAATACGGTCTCGACCTCGGCATGGACCTGATCGATACCGCGGAAATGTACGCCTCGGGCGGCGCGGAAGAGGTCGTGCGCGAGGCCATCAAGGGTCGGCGCGACGAGGTTTTCCTGGTCTCGAAGGTGCTGCCCGAGAACGCCAGCTTTGAAGGCACGTTAAACGCCTGCGAGAAGAGCCTGAAGCGGCTGGGCACGGACCGCCTCGATCTTTATCTGCTGCACTGGATCGGCAAGCACCCGGTGGCCGAGACCCTCGAAGCGCTCGACCGGCTCAGGCGCGACGGCAAGATCGTCCAATACGGGGTTTCGAACTTCGATCTCGACGCCTTACGCGAGGCGGAGGACACGCCGCTGGGGCGGCGCATGGTGACCAACCAGCTGCTCTACAACCTGGCCCACAGGACCATCGATTTCGAGCTGATGGACTGGTGCTGGGCGCGGGGCATCTCGATCATGGCCTATTCGCCGCTCAACCAGGCGAAGCTGGAGAGCAAGGCCGGGCTGAAAGAGGTGGCCAAGCGCCACGGCGTGACGCCCGAGACCATCGCGATCGCCTGGACGCTGCGCCACCCGGCTCTGGTCTCGATTCCGAAGGCAGTCAAGCGCGAACATATCGATACCAACCGCCAGGCCATCGAGATCAACCTCAGCGGGGACGACCTCGCAGCCCTCGACCGCGACTATCCGCCGCCCACGGAAGAGGGCGGGATCGAGATGGTGTGAGGACTAGTCCCCGATAGCGTGCCCACTTTTCGTTCTATCGTCCGTATGAGCTGCCTCGAATTGCACAAACGTGAATCCCTGTGCCTCCGATAAATAGGCACCGCACAAATTCGTGCTTTGAAAATTCGTGCCCGAAAACAACGCGCCCTTTAACGAGGCGTTGGTCATCGTTGCACCGCTGAGGCCAGCCCCTGAAAAATCAGCATGCGTCCCCTTGACCTCTTGCATTCTGGCATCGCAAAATTTGGCGTCTTTCAGAACTGCCCTGTTAAGGTTGACACCTGCAAAGTGCCCTCTATCACCGTTCGCTCGAAGAAATCTAGCCTCCTCTGCATCTGAACCTCCCAAAGTGGCACCCTCCATAAGACAACCGACGAAATTAGCCCCAAATAAATTACAAATCTGCCGGGGCCGGCGGATCGGGAGCGGTCGCGAGGCGGGCGCAGACACGGGCACCCGCTGCGCGCAGCCAGTGGAAGCCCGCCATCTGGCAGAGCACCGCGCCCGTGAAGAAGTAGATGCCGGGGTTGGTGTGGGCTTGGCCCAGCAGGCTGAGCTTGGTCGAGACGATGGCGATAGCGAGGACGAGAACCTCGAGCATGGACCATTTTCCCAGCGTGGCGATGACGGCGGCGGCTTTTCGTGCCCGTGCATTGTCGGCGGGCAGGCAAAACCACAGGAGCCCCGCGGAAAGCAACCGCCCGGCGGGCAGCAGGATGCCGAAGACGCCGAGCAAAACGAAGAGCAGGACCTCGCCCGCGTCAAACAGGGCGATCAGGCTGTCGAGGATGGAAAATTCTTTGCCGAAGAAGAATACGGTCTCGACGGTCATGAGGGGCAGAACCACGCCCACGGGCAGCAGCATCAGGGCGGCGAGCAAAGGGAGGGCCACGAAGCGGTCGGCACCGGTGGCGTTGGCGGCAATGGAGCGTAAGTGGATGAGCGCCATGGTCTATTCTACATGGCCGGGTCAGCGCCTTGGCGCAAGGACATTCGGGCCCAGAGCGGGCCCGGGGGGAGAACGCAGACGGGCTATTTCGATTTCAGCGGCAAGCGGGTGCTGGTAACGGGGGCGAGCCGGAGCATCGGCTGGGGCATCGCGATGGGCTTTGCGCGTACGGGCGCCGAGTTGATCGTGCTGGCCGACGACGAGGCGACCTTTGATGCCGCGAAAGCGAATGCGGGCGAAGCGGGCAAGCCGGTGGCAGCCCACGTCTGCGATATGTCCGAGCGCGCGCGGGTGGCCGAGGTGATGGCCGAAATCGGTGCGCTCGACGTGCTGGTCAACAACGCGGGCTTCGAGCGGCTGACCCCCGTGGACGAGCCGGGCGACGCGGGCGAGGCGACCTTTCGCAAGATCATCGAGATCAACGTGATGGGGACCTATTCCGCGACCCGCGAGGCGATCAAGACCATGGAGCGGGGTGCCAAGATCGTGGTTACCGCCTCGACCTTCGGCAAGACGGGCTATGCGGGCTTTACGAGATATTGCGCATCCAAGCACGCCAATATCGGCTTCATGCGCGCGCTCGCTCAGGAGCTGGGGCCGAAAGGGATCAACGTGAACGCGATCTGCCCCAACTGGGTGCGCGCGGAGGCCGCGATGCGATCTTCGCGGATCGACGCCGAGCGTACGGGGGGGCGAAGACGAGCTGATGGTGGAGGTCTATGGCCGCCAAGCCTTCCCCGGCCTGATGGAGCCCGAGGATATGATCCCGGGCTATTTTCTTCTGGCGTCGGACGACGCGAAGGACATCACGGGCCAAACTCTCCATATCGACCGCGGCAAAATCATGAGTTGAGCGAGGGGCTGCGGGGCTTACTCCGCTGCTTCGTCGCGCCCGGGAGCGGCAAGGGCGATCATGTCGTCCATGATCCCGGCCATCTCGTAATCCTTGGGCGTGAAAACCTTGGCGATGCCCGCCTCGATCAGGCGGGCCGCATCGTCCTCGGGGATGATGCCGCCGACGACCACGGGAATATCCGATAAGCCCGCCGCCTTCATGCGCGCGATGACGTCGAGTGCGAGGCCGAGATGGGAGCCCGAGAGCACCGAGAGGCCGACGAGGTGGGCTTTTTCGCTCTTCGCGCGCTCGACGATCTGCTCGGGCGTAAGCCGGATGCCGTCGTAGATGACGGTCATGCCGCATTCGGTCGCGGTGACCGCGATCTGCTCGGCGCCGTTGGAATGGCCGTCGAGGCCGGGCTTGCCGACGAGGATGGTGAGCGGGCGCCCCAAGCGCTTTTCAGCCGAAGTGACCTCTTCGCGAAGCTCGTTGTAGCGCCCCGCAAGCGGGCTGTTGCCGATCGCCTCGGAGAGGCGCACGCCCGAGACCCCGGTGGGCGCGCGGTATTCGCCGAAGATCTCGCGCAAGGCTTCGCCCCATTCGCCGGTGGTCACGCCCGCATGGGCGCAGGCGATGGAGGGCTCCATGACGTTGCGCCCCTCGGCGGCCGCGTTGGTCAGGCCCGCCAGCGCCTTCTTAACGGCCTCACCGTCGCGGGCCTCGCGCCAGGCGAGAAGCCGCGCGATCTGCTGCTCTTCCGCGCGCGGGTCGAGCGCGAGGAAGGCGTCCGCGCCCTCGGCGGTGAGCGGCGAAGGCGCGCTCTCGGTAAATTCATTGACCCCGACCACGACGTGTTCGCCCGACTCAATGCGCTTGACCCGCTTTGCGTTGGATTCGACGAGGCGGCGTTTCATGTAGCTCGATTCAATCGCCTCGAGCGCGCCGCCCATGGCTTCGATCTCCGCGAGCTCGGCGCGCGCGGCGTCCGCCAGCTCGGCGGTCTTGGCCTCAATCACGGGTGAGCCCGTGAAGATGTCTTCGAATTCGAGGAGGTCGGTCTCGTAAGCGACGATCTGCTGCAGGCGCAGGCTCCATTGCTGATCCCAGGGCCGGGGCAGGCCCATCGCCTCGTTCCAGGCGGGGAGCTGGACTGCACGGGCGCGGGCGTCCTTCGACAGCACCACGGCGAGCATCTCAATCAGGATGCGGTAGACGTTGTTCTCGGGCTGGGGCTCAGTCAGGCCGAGCGAGTTGACCTGGACGCCGTAGCGGAAGCGGCGGAACTTGGGGTCTTCGACCCCGTAGCGCAGCCTCGTGATCTCGTCCCACAGATCGACAAAGGCGCGCATCTTGCAGATCTCGGTGACCAGACGCACGCCCGCGTTCACGAAGAAGCTGATGCGCCCGACCAGGCGGGGAAAATCTTCGGCCAAGACGTCGCCGCGCGCCTTGACCGCGTCGAGCACGGCAATCGCGTTGGCCAGCGCGAAGGCAAGCTCCTCAACGGGCGTCGCGCCCGCCTCCTGGAGGTGGTAGGAGCAGATATTGACCGGGTTCCATTTGGGCACTTGCGCGGCGGTAAAGGCGATGACGTCGGTGGTGAGCTGCAAGCTGGGCTTGGGCGGATAGACGTGGGTGCCGCGCGAGAGATATTCCTTGATGATGTCGTTCTGCACCGTGCCCGAGAGCGCATCGCGCGCGATGCCCCGCTTCTCGGCGGCAGCTATGTAGAGCGCCATCAGCCAGGGAGCGGTGGCGTTGATCGTCATCGACGTGTTCATCTGGTCGAGGGGGATGCCCTCGAACAGGGTCTCCATGTCGCCGAGATGGCCGATCGGCACGCCGACCTTGCCGACCTCGCCCCGGGCGAGGGTGTGATCTGAATCGTAGCCGGTCTGGGTCGGCAGGTCGAAAGCGACCGAGAGCCCCGTCTGGCCGCGCGCGAGGTTGGTGCGATAGAGCGCGTTCGAGGCCGCCGCGGTGCTGTGCCCCGAGTAGGTGCGCATCAGCCAGGGCTTGTCGCGCGGGATCAGGCTGGGATCGGTCTCGCTCATGGCCGCCATATTACGGCATGACGAAAGATGCTGCATCGCAAAAAAATCTTGCAAACGGGAGCAAAGATTGGAAACCTCCCAGCTGCCAGAGAAATGCACTATTTGAGCCCCGAAGGGCGCACCGCCCGGCCAGTCAGGCTGGAGCGAACAAGGGAGAGTTCGGCCATGAGCGAATCCGCACAAACCGTGGAACTCGACGACGCGGGGCCGAAGAAGGACCTCTACGAGGTCGGCGAGATCCCGCCGCTGGGCCATGTGCCGGCCAAGATGCACGCCTGGACGATCCGGCGCGAGCGTCACGGCGAGCCTGAGGAGGCGATGCAGATCGAGATCGTCGAGACGCCCCCGATCGACGCCGACGAGGTGCTGATCATGGTGATGGCCGCGGGGGTGAACTACAACGGCGTGTGGGCCTCGCTGGGCAAGCCGATCTCGCCCTTCGACGTGCACAAGGCGGAGTATCATGTTGCGGGCTCGGACGCCTCGGGCATCGTCTGGGCGATCGGCCGGCGCGTGACCCGCTGGAAGGTCGGCGACGAGGTCGTGGTTCATTGCAACCAGGACGACGGCGACGACGAGGAGTGCAACGGCGGCGATCCCATGCTCTCGCCCTCGCAGCGGATCTGGGGCTACGAGACGCCCGACGGCTCGTTCGCTCAATTCGCGCGGGTCCAATCGCGCCAGCTCATGCCCCGCCCGCTGCATCTGACCTGGGAAGAGAGCGGCTGCTACACGCTAACGCTCGCGACCTCGTACCGCATGCTCTACGGCCACCGCCCGCACACGCTCAAACCCGGCCAGAACGTTCTGGTCTGGGGCGCCGCCGGGGGCATCGGCTCGATGGCGGTGCAGTTGGTCGCAACCGGCGGGGCCAACGCGCTGGCGGTGATCTCCGACGACGCCAAAGAAGAGTTTGTCCTCTCGCTGGGCGCCAAGGCGACGATCAACCGCTCGAAGTTCGACTGCTGGGGGCGCATGCCCGACGTCAACGACGCCGAGGCCTACGGCGCCTGGACCAAGAAATTGCGCGAATTCGGCCGCGCCATCTGGGACATCACGGGCAAGGGCGTCGACGTCGATATGGTGTTCGAGCATCCCGGCGAGCAGACCTTCCCGGTCAGCTGCATCGTGGTCAAGCGCGGCGGCATGGTGGTGTTTTGCGCCGGCACCACGGGCTACAATCTGACCATGGACGCGCGCTTCGTCTGGATGCGCCAGAAGCGAATCCAGGGCAGCCACTTCGCCAACCTGATGCAGGCGAGCCAGGCCAACCGGCTGATGATCGACCGCCGGATCGACCCCTGCATGTCGGAGGTCTTCAGCTGGAACGATATCCCGCGCGCCCATACCAAGATGATGAAGAACGAGCATTTGCCCGGTAACATGGCGGTGCTCATCCAGGCCAAGCGTCCGGGCCTGCGCACGCTAGAGGACGCCCGCGAGGCATAAGCGCCATGACCACCGCCGCCCTGCTCAGCACCGCCCGCGCGGGCCTCGACGTTGCCGAACGCATCGTCGATGCGGCACGTGCCAAAGCCACGGCGCGCTTCGCGCCCGAGGGCAAGATCGACGGTAGGGCGCTTGAAGAGGGCCAGTTCGCCGCCCACGGCATGGCCTGGCTTGCGACTTATGTCGAAACCCTGCGCCAGACGCTGGGCTGGGCCGAGCGGCTCGAGGCGGAAGGACAATTAGGCACGCTGGAGCAGGCGATCCTGAAGGCCGGCTTCGGCGAGTATCTCGCACAAATTTCCGGCGGCATCGCCATGAGCCAGGTCGAGATCGCGCGGCCCCGCGACCTGGGCCTCTCTGAGGCGGAGCTGGCGCCCCTGGCCGCCGAACCCATCACCGGGTTGATCGCCGAGGGTACCCGCGACGAAACCCTGCAGGCGATCGCGGATGCCATCGAGGACGGTCACCATTTCGGCGAGTCCGGCCTGTTCGACGATTTGCTAGATGCCATGCGCGAGCAGATGCACCGCTTCACCGAGGAGCGCATCCGGCCCAATGCACAAGCCTGGCACCGCGCCGACGTGCTGATCCCCATCGAGGTGATCGAGGAGATGGCTGAGCTCGGCGTGTTCGGCGTCACCATCGCGGAAGAGCATGGCGGGTTGGGACTCGGCAAGATCGCGATCTGCGTGGTCACCGAGGAGCTTTCGCGTGGCTGGCTCTCGGTCGGCTCCATCGGCACGAGAGCGGAGATCGCGGGTGAGCTGATCGCGCTCGCCGGTACGGACGCCCAGAAGAAAAAATGGCTGCCCGGCCTCGCCGCGGGCACGGTGCTGCCGACGGCCGTGTTCACCGAGCCTGGCACGGGATCGGACCTCGGCAGCCTCAAGACCCGGGCGGTCAGGGACGGCGAGGTCTATCGCATCACGGGCAACAAGACCTGGACCACCCACGGCGCGCGGAGCGACCTGATGACGCTGCTTGTCCGCACCGACGTTGGGGAAGCGGGCTACCGGGGGCTCTCGATGTTTCTCGCCGAAAAGCCGCGCGGCACGGACGCGGAACCCTTTCCCGCCGCGGCCATGAGCGGCACGGAAATCCCCGTTCTGGGCTATCGCGGCATGAAGGAATACGAGATCAGCTTCGATAACTTCGAAGTCGCCGCCGAGGGCCTGCTCGGGTCCGCGGAAGGTGCGGGCTTCAAGCAGCTCATGCAGACTTTCGAGGCGGCGCGCATCCAGACCGCGGCACGCGCCGTGGGCGTCGCCCAGAGCGCGCTCGAGATCGGCCTCGCCTACGCCAAGGACCGGGTCCAGTTCGGCAAACCGATCTACGCCTTCCCGCGGGTCTGGCGCAAGCTCGCCTGGATGGCCGCCGAGACCATGATGGCGCGTCAGCTGACCTATTTCGCGGCACGCGAGAAGGACGCCGGGAGACGCTCGGACATGGAAGCGGGCATGGCCAAGTTGCTTGCCGCCCGGGTCGCCTGGGCCGGCGCCGACGCAGCGGTGCAAATTCACGGCGGTAACGGCTATGCCGAGGAGTACGAGATCAGCCGGGTGCTTTGCGACGCGCGCATCCTCAACGTCTTCGAGGGCGCCGCCGAAATTCAGGCCCAGATCATCGCGCGGCGGCTGCTCGAGGCCGGCAACTGAGAGTTTGAAAGGAGCGGCGCCATGAGCGGCGTGCTCGAAATCATCATCTTCGTTCTGATTGGCGCCGTCTTCGTCGTCCTGGCCGCGGGAATCGTTTCCATGTGGCGGGGCGGCAAGCACAGCAACCTGTACATGCGTTGGCGGGTCGGGCTACAGGCGCTGGCCATTATTCTGCTCGTAATTTTGGTCTTTGTAGTCAAGAAATAGGCTGCGCCGGGGCAGCTTGCGGCCTCGTTGACAGCCCTGATGGCGCGACTTATGTTGCACCTGCGAGATGACCCGCCCCCGGGAGCACCGCGGGACGGGGCCCCGGCGACCCACCGGGGCCGTCTCGCAAACCGAACGAACACCATTACGGGACTGGAAGTGCCATGAAGGTTCTCGTCGCTGTAAAGCGCGTGATTGACTACAACGTCAAGGTCCGGGTCAAGGCCGACAACACGGGTGTCGAGCTTGCGAATGTCAAGATGTCGATGAACCCGTTCGACGAGATTTGCGTTGAGGAAGCCGTGCGCATGAAGGAGGCGGGTACGGCTGAGGAGGTCGTCGCCGTCTCGATCGGGGTGCCCCAGGCGCAGGAAACCATCCGCACCGCGCTCGCAATGGGCGCGGATCGGGGCATCCATGTCGAGGCCGAGCAGGGCATCGAGCCGCTCGCCGTGGCTAAGCTGTTCAAGGCAATCGTCGATAAGGAGCAGCCCGGTCTTGTGATCCTGGGCAAGCAGGCGATCGACGACGATTCGAGCCAGACCGGCCAGATGCTGGCCGCGCTACTGGGCTGGCCGCAAGCGACCTTCGTGTCGAAGCTGGAGCTGGCCGCCGGCGGGCTGACTGCAACCCGCGAGGTCGACGGCGGGCTCGAGACGATCAAGCTCGCCCTGCCGGCGATCGTGACCACCGACTTGCGGCTGAACGAGCCGCGCTACGCTACGCTGCCCAACATCATGAAGGCGAAGAAGAAGCCGCTCGATTCGATGTCGCCCGCCGATCTCGGCGTCGACGTGGGCGCACGCCTTACGGTGGTCAAGGTCGAGGACCCGCCGGCCCGCGACGCGGGCGTGAAGGTTGCCGACGTGGCCGAGCTTGTGGACAAACTCAAGAACGAAGCGAAGGTAATTTGATGGGCGTTCTGGTCATAGCGGAACACGACAACGCGGCGCTCAACGCGGCGACGCTGCATGCGGTTACGGCCGCGCAAGCGCTGGGTGGCGACATCACGGTGCTGGTCGCGGGCAGCGGCTCGGGCGCGGTAGCCGATGCAGCGGCCAAGGTCGCGGGCGTTGCAAATGTGCTGCACGCCGACGACGCCGCGCTCGCCAACGGGTTGGCCGAGAACGTCGCACCAGTGATCGCCAAGCTGGCGCCGGACTATTCGCATACGCTCGCCACCCACACCACGTTCGGGCGCAACGTCATGCCCCGCGCCGCCGCCCTGCTCGACGTACAGCAGATCTCGGATATCTCCGAGGTGGTCTCGCCGGATACCTTCGTGCGCCCAATCTATGCGGGTAACGCCATTGCGACGGTGCAAACGAGCGACGCGGTCAAGCTCGTCACCGTGCGCGCCACCGCCTTCGAGGCGGCCGCCGCGGAAGGCGGCTCGGCTTCGGTCAGCGCGGTAGAGGCTGCAGGCGACTCGGGGCTTTCGAGCTTCGTGGGCCAGGCGCTCTCGTCGAGTGAGCGGCCCGAGCTGACCAGCGCTCGGATCGTGATCTCGGGCGGTCGGGGCATGCAGAGCGGCGATAACTTCGCCCTGCTCGAGCAGATCGCGGACCTGCTCGGCGCTGCCGTCGGCGCCTCGCGCGCAGCGGTCGATGCGGGTTTCGCGCCGAACGACTACCAGGTCGGTCAGACCGGCAAGGTAGTTGCGCCCGACTGTTATATTGCGGTGGGCATTTCCGGCGCGATCCAGCATCTGGCCGGCATGAAGGACAGCAAGGTGATCGTGGCGATTAACAAGGACGAGGACGCGCCGATCTTCCAGGTCGCAGATTACGGCCTCGTCGCCGACCTGTTTCAAGCGGTCCCGGCCCTGGCCAAGGAACTCAAGAAGCAGGGCACGGCGTAAAGCCGAAAGGGAGGGCACGTGGCGATCAAGAAGATCGGAGTCATCGGCGCTGGACAGATGGGCAACGGCATCGCCCATATCTTCGGGCAGGCCGGATACAGCGTGGCGCTCCACGACGTCTCGAAGGAGCAACTCGACAAGGCGATGAAGAACATCGCCTACAACCTGAACCGGCAGGTCAAGAAGGGCACGACCACGGCGGCGGTGGAAAAATCGACGCTGGCGCGGATCAAGCCGACGACCAAGCTCGCCGACCTCTTCAAGGCGGACCTGGTCGTCGAATCGACCACCGAGGACGAAGCGCTGAAGAAGGAGATTTTCGGCAAGCTCGCGGGCAAGCTGAAGCCTGAAGCGCTGTTGGCGACCAACACCTCGTCGATCTCGGTAACCCGGCTTGCAGCCTCGACGGACCGACCGGAACAGTTCATCGGCATGCACTTCATGAACCCGGTGCCGGTGATGGAGCTGGTCGAACTGATCCGCGGCATCGCGACGGGCGAGGAAACCTATGCGACGGCGAAGCAGATCGTCCACGACCTGGGCAAGACCGCGGCGCCCGCGGAGGATTTTCCGGCCTTCATCGTGAACCGTATTTTGCTGCCGATGATCAACGAGGCGGTCTACGCACTCTATGAGGGCGTGGGCACGGTGGACTCGATCGACACGGCGATGAAGCTGGGCGCGCGCCACCCCATGGGGCCGCTCGAGCTCGCCGACTTCATCGGGCTGGACACCTGCCTCGCGGTCATGCAGGTGCTCTACGAAGGCCTCGCGGATACGAAGTACCGGCCCTGTCCGTTGCTCGTGAAGTATGTCGAGGCGGGCTGGCTCGGGCGCAAGGCGAACCGCGGCTTCTACGATTACGCGGGCGATACGCCGATCCCGACCCGATGAGGGTCCGGCCCAATGGGTGGGCCGAATCTTGATCGCCCGGCAAAAATCGGCATAGTGGGGCCTGCCTCGGAGCGGCCCGGCATGCCGATGAGAAAGCAGCCTGACATCCTCGAATTGGGAGGCGCACGATGAGCGCCAAGAGCACCACCCCCGCGGGCGGCCCCAGCGATCTGCTACGCGGCCGCTTCGGCGACGGGGTGGCCGACATCATGGAACGGATCAACGCGTCGATCGACGTGGACGCCCGGCTATACGCCGTCGACATCGAAGGCTCGACAGCGCACTGCCGCATGCTCGCTGCCCAAGGCATTATCAGCGCCGGGGACGGGCGCGTCATCGAAGACGGGCTGGCCCGGATCAAGGGCGAGATCGAGAGTGGCGAATTCGCCTTCTCGGCCCGGCTTGAAGACATTCATATGAACATCGAGGCACGCCTGGCCGAACTGATCGGCGCGCCCGCGGGACGGCTGCACACGGCGCGCTCGCGCAACGACCAGGTCGCAACCGATTTCCGGATGTGGGTGCGCGGCGCCCTCGATGCGCTCGACGCCGACGCGCAGGCGCTTCAGGGCGCGTTGATCGCGAAGGCGGATAGCCATACTGAGGCCATCATGCCGGGCTATACCCACCTGCAATCGGCCCAACCGGTGACGCTGGGCCATCACCTACTGGCCTATGTCGAGATGCTGGGCCGCGACCGGGGACGGTTTGGCGACGCCCGGACGCGGGGCAACGAATGCCCGCTGGGCGCCGGCGCATTGGCAGGGACCTCGTTTCCCATCGACCGGGAGGCCACGGCCGCGGCGCTCGGCTTCGACCGGCCGACGGCGAATTCGCTCGATTCGGTCTCGGATCGAGATTTTGCGCTGGAGGCCATGGCGGCGTTCGCCATTTGCGCCGTGCATCTCTCGCGCCTGGCCGAGGAGCTAGTCATCTGGTCGAGCGTCGAGTTCGGCTATATCAGGCTCTCGGACGCATTCACCACGGGCAGCTCGATCATGCCCCAAAAGCGTAACCCCGACGCCGCCGAATTGGTGCGGGGCAAGAGCGGGCGGATCATCGGCGACCTCACGGCACTGCTCGTCACGTTGAAGGGGCTCGCGCTGTCCTACGCAAAGGACATGCAGGAGGACAAGGAGCCGGTGTTCGACGCCGTCGATTCGCTGGCGCTGTGTCTTAAAGCGAGTACCGGCATGATCGCTGATATGACGGTCAAGGTCGAGGCGATGGCGGCGCGCGCAGGCACGGGCTATTCGACGGCGACGGATCTTGCGGACTGGCTGGTGCGCACGCTCAACATGCCGTTTCGCGAGGCTCACGGCGTGGTCGGACGCATCGTCAGCCTGGCGGAAGCGGAGGGGCAGGAGCTCGACGCCCTTAGCCTCGAGACGCTGCAATCGGTCGAGCCCCGGATTACGGATGGGGTGTTTGCCGTGCTCGGGCCGGAGCGTTCGGTGGCAAGCCGGACCAGCATCGGCGGCACCGCGCCCGCTCGGGTGCGCGAGGCGGCAGCCGCCGCGCGCAAGAGATATCTGTGATGGTCTTTATCGCCTTTTTTCTGAAGCGGCCGATGCTGCTGGTCGGCATCGTGCTGGCCATTGGGGTGCTGCTGTTCGCGTCTGGCTGCGGCAAGAAGGGCCAATTGGAGACGCCCGGCGACTACGAAGGCCTGCCGCCGCCCGAAGAACGGCCGAGCACGAATTACTGATGGATGCTTTCCCCTATAGCGCCGCCCATGGGGGCGAGCCGGAACTGTGTGTGGACGCCGTGCCACTCAGCGCCATCGCCGAAGCTGTGGGAACTCCGGTCTATTGCTATTCGCAGACCGCCATGAGGGAGCGCTACGCCTCCTTTGCGGGAGCATTCGCAGCGCTTGGGGCGCGCATCTGCTTCGCGGTGAAGGCCAACGCTAACCTTGCGGTGATCCGTACCTTCGCCGATGCAGGCGCAAGCGCCGACGTGGTCTCGGAAGGCGAGATGCGCCGTGCGCTCGCCGCGGGAATGACGCCCGAGGGGATTATCTTTTCCGGCGTGGGCAAGAGCGCCGACGAGATGGATGTGGCACTCGATGCGGGCATCGGACAGTTCAACGTCGAAAGCGAGCCCGAACTGCAACTGCTGAATATGGTGGCGTCGTCGAAGGGATTGCGCGCGCCCGTGGCACTCAGGGTCAATCCGGACGTGGCGGCGGATAGCCACGACAAGGTCTCGACCGGGCGCAAGCACGACAAGTTTGGGATTCCCTTCGAACGGACGGGCGCGCTCTATGGCGAGGCCGCCTCGCTACCTGGCATCGAGATGCTTGGGCTCGCCGTGCATATCGGCTCGCAAATCGTTCGCCTCGATCCGTTCGAGCAGGCGTTCGCGCGCATCGCCGAGCTCGTCTCGCAGCTCCGCGCCGAGGGTCAGACGGTGAGCCGACTTGACCTGGGCGGCGGGCTAGGTATCGCTTACGATGGGGAAACGCCGCCCACGCCGGCGGATTACGCCGCGCTTGTCGCGCGCCTGATCGGTGGGCTTGACCTCGAGCTCGCGATCGAGCCGGGCCGGGCGCTGGTCGGCCCCGCCGGCGTATTGCTGACCCGGGTGCTATACGTCAAGGAGACGGCAAAGACCTTCGTGATCGTCGACGCCGCGATGAACGACTTGCTGCGCCCAACGCTCTATAACGCCCACCATCCGGTGTGGCCGATTCGCCAACCGGGTTTGGAGGCACCGGCCATAACCGTGGACTTAGTCGGCCCGGTCTGCGAATCGGGCGATGTTTTCGCCCAGGACCGGGCAATGGCGCTGCCCGCGGCGGGCGACTTGCTGGCGATCGGGGCGGCGGGCGCGTACGGCGCGGTGATGGCATCAAGCTATAACGGACGGGCGCTGGTGCCAGAAGTGTTGGTCTCGGGCGACAGATTTTCCGTGGTGCGCACCCGGCCCGACTTCGATGCCATGATCGCGGGCGAGACGTTCGCACCCTGGCAGGGCTGAACGGGCCGCTAAGCGGCTAGCACGCCTCGGTTCGCCGCGCGACGACGGCACCGGTTTCATCGAGGGTGAAGAGCTTGGTGACGACCTCGTGAACCAGGGCCTCGAGATTGTGAGCCCGCTGTTCCTGATCGGCATAGCCGGCCATGAGGGCGATCTCAAGCGCCGGATAATCCCGGCCCACCTTGAGTGGCAGCGCGATGCCGTCGAGCCGGGGCATCACGGTATCGGTCAGCAGAAAATCGAAATCGCCGCCCTGAAGTTCATGGCGCGCTTCGGCGCCGTCTGCGATAGCGACGACCTCGTGGCCGGCCGCGTCCAGACCGCGGGCCAGGATTCTCCGCTAACTTTCCTCGTCATCGGCGACCAAGATGCGCGCCACGGCGCCTTAATCCTCCGTCACGAAGGACACCGACAGGCTTTCGGCCGCCGGGGGGTCTTTCAGCCGGGTCGAAAAGCGCGCCGTCTCGCCAGGCAACAGTTCGCTCTTGGCCGGGGGCACCGCCCAGACGCCAACCTCGGTGCCGTTGGCATCGGACAGCGTGATCCGGACCAGAGGCACGGCGCGAATATAGCTCGACGTATTGACCACCCGGCCTTCGACAGTGAGCAGGACGATGTCGTCCTCGATGACGCTGGTCGATTGCACGTCGATCAAATCGAGACCGAGGGATTCGGGTTGGACCGCGAAGCCCAGCACCTCGTAAAGGCGGCCAGCGGGCGGCCAGAGATCGACGATCGCCGAGCGCGCGCCGAGCCCACCGCCCACCACCAGGGCCACGAACAGAGCCAGCGCGACCCAGCCGACGCGGTTCACCCGGGCGCGCCGGGCGCGCAGCGCCGGAAGGTTCGAGCCCGGCAGAATGGGGCGAATTTCGCTCTCGGGGGTCGGAATATCGAGGCGCCGGGGCATGTCGTCGGGCGGCGTCTGACGCCAGCTGTGGCCGCAGGTTTTGCACCGCACCGTGCGCCCGGT
>CAVOEB010000028.1:0-37641 GCA_963694715.1 Alphaproteobacteria bacterium
AACGCGGCCCCGTCGATATCGTTTGACGCTGTAGCGGTCGGGGCTAGAAGCCCATACCACCACCCATACCGCCCATGTCACCCATGTCCGGTGCGCCGCCGCCAGCCGCCTTGGGTTCCGGCTTATCTGCGATCATGGCCTCGGTGGTGATCAGCAGACCCGCCACGGAGGCGGAATCTTCGAGTGCAATGCGCACGACCTTGGTCGGATCGATGATGCCCGCCTTGATCATATTCACATATTTTTCAGCCTGGGCATCAAAGCCCTGGTTGGTGTCCTTGGTTTCGAGCAGCTTGCCGACGATCACCGAGCCATCGAGCCCGGCATTATCCGCGATCAGGCGGGCTGGGTAGCGAATCGCGCGACTCACGATATCGACACCGACCTGCTGGTCGGGATCATCCAACTTGAGCTTCCCGAGCGCCCGGGTGGCATGCAGCAGGGCCGCACCGCCACCGGCAACGACTCCCTCTTCCACGGCCGCACGGGTCGCGTGCAACGCGTCGTCGACCAAGTCCTTGCGCTCCTTGACCTCGATCTCAGTGTTGCCACCGACCGTGATCACCGCAACACCGCCGGCGAGCTTCGCCAAGCGCTCCTGCAGCTTCTCGCGATCGTAATCCGACGCGGTCTCCTCGACCTGTGCGCGGATCTGTTTGCAGCGGCCCTGAATCTCGGCCTTCTTGCCTGCGCCATCGACGACCATCGTGTCGTCCTTGTTGATGACGACGCGCTTGGCGGTGCCCAGCATCTTGACCGTCACGTTCTCGAGCTTGATCCCTAGGTCCTCGCTCACGACCTGACCACCGGTCAGGGTGGCGATGTCCTCAAGCATGGCCTTGCGCCGGTCACCGAAGCCCGGGGCCTTAACGGCCGAGACCTTCAGGCCGCCGCGCAGCTTGTTTACCACGAGGGTGGCGAGGGCCTCGCCCTCCACGTCCTCGGCGATAATCAGCAACGGCCGGCTTGACTGAACGATCGACTCGAGGAGGGGTAGCATCGCCTGCATGCTCGAGAGCTTCTTCTCGTGCAACAGGATGTATGGATTCTCCAGCTCGCAGGTCATCTTCTCGACGTTGGTGATGAAATAAGGCGAGAGATAACCGCGGTCGAACTGCATGCCTTCGACCACTTCGAGCTCAGTATCGAGGCCCTTGGCCTCTTCCACCGTGATGACGCCCTCTTTGCCGACCTTCTGCATCGCTTCTGCGATCATCTTGCCGACGCTGGGATCGTTGTTCGCGGCGATGGAGCCGACCTGGGCGATTTCTTCGTTGGTCGAGATCGGCTTGCTGCGCTTCTTGAGGTCCTTGACGACAACCTCAACGGCCTGTTCAACGCCGCGCTTGAGGTCCATCGGGTTCATGCCCGCGGCCACAGCCTTCACGCCCTCGCGAACGATCGCCTGAGCCAGGACCGTCGCGGTCGTGGTGCCGTCACCGGCCTCGTCGTTGGTCCGGCTCGCGACTTCGCGAACCATCTGGGCGCCCATGTTCTCGAACTTGTCCTTCAGCTCGATCTCCTTGGCGACCGTCACGCCGTCCTTGGTGATGCGCGGTGCGCCGAACGTCTTGTCCAGCACGACATTGCGGCCCTTCGGCCCGAGCGTCACCTTGACGGTATCGGCGAGAGTATCAACGCCGCGCAGCATGCGCGTGCGGGCGTCGGCTCCAAATTTAATCTCTTTAGCGGCCATCGGTTTCGATCCCTTACCCAATAATTCCCATGATGTCGGATTCCTTCATGATCAACAGCTCTTCGCCGTCGACCTTGACCTCGGTACCCGACCATTTGCCAAACAGGATCACGTCGCTCTTCTTAACGTCGAGCGGCTGGATCTTGCCGTCTTCACCGCGGGTTCCGGCGCCTACGGCCAGAACCTTGCCCTGAGACGGCTTTTCTTTCGCGGTTTCCGGAATAATCACGCCACCGGCGGTACGCTCTTCGTCTTCGACACGGCGAACGAGCACGCGGTCGTGAAGCGGTTTAAGATTCATCTGAGCTATATCTCCCACTCAACCTACTGCAAACACTGCGATTTGAGTTGATTGTTAGCACTCTCAAGGAGTGAGTGCCAGATATATAGAGAGGCCCTCAATGCCTGTCAACCAGGCGATCTCGATTGCGTAGAAAATTTTTGCCCCGCCGCAAGCGCTGAACGGAGTAACCGGAACGGCGCTCGTGCCTAATAGGCGTTAAAGACCTGCACGCCCCCGGCACCGAAGAGCAGTACCTGGTAGGGCTCCTGCACCCCGCCCTGCTCCATTCCCGGCGAGCCCACGGGCATGCCGGGAACCGCCAGCCCGATACCGCGCGGCTGCTCGTCCAGAAGCCGTCGGATATCGCGGGCGGGAACATGGCCCTCAATGACATAGCCCCCGACTGTCGCCGTGTGGCACGCCTGCAGGACGCCCGGAACACCGAGCAACGCCTTTACAGGATCCAGATCGTCCTGCTCCCGGACCGTGACGGAAAACCCGTTCTCGCGCAGATGCTCGACCCAGGCGCCGCAGCAGCCGCAGGAAGATGACTTGTAGACCGTGACATCCGCCGCGAGGGCCGGCGTCACGGCCCCGAGCGTTCCGGCGGCCACAGCCAGGCTCGCGCCAAGGGCGAGAAGCGCACGGCGGCAAGGATCGTATTTTACAGGGCGTTTCATTAATAGGGGTCTCGTTGTATCGAACTTCGACGCAGCTCACCGACCGCCTGGCGCGTAATCGACGCGGCGGACCAGAGGAACAAGCTCGATATCATAGCCGCAACTACGAGATCGGGCCACGCGCTTCCGAACAACCAGACCGCTCCCGCCGCGATCACCACGGCGACGTTGCCGATCGCATCGTTCCGGCTGCACAGCCAGACCGAACGTACGTTGGCGTCACCGGCCCGATAACGGAGCAGCAAAAGAACGCTGGCGAGGTTTGCGGCCAGAGCGAGAAATCCCACGATGCCCATGACCTCGGCTTTCGGCAGGCCCGGGGCCACCGCCTCGTAGGCGGTCGTGCCCAGCACCCACAGACCGAGCGCGGCGAGGCTGATCCCCTTGACCAGCGCCACCGAGGCCCGCGTGTGCAACGAGGCACCGATCGCCAGCAGGGTTATGGCGTAGGTCGCAGTGTCGCCCAGAAAGTCGAGCGCGTCGGCCTGGAGCGCGCGGGAGTCTGCGAACGCCCCCGCCGCCATCTCGATCGCGAACATCGCGCCGTTTACCGCGATCACGAGCCACAGAACCCGCTTATAACCGACGGACTGGCCTTCGAACACGCCCTCGGCGGAGCCATGGTGATGGTTTCCCAATCGCCTGTCGATTCCTTGTGGCGGGCCTTGCGGGACAGCCGCCATTATACACTGGTGCGCCCCGCTGTTACGGGCCCCATCGCAATTGTCCGCCCCCCCCCGGCGCGTGATACCTTTTCGCCTGATTTCGCTAAGCGCCGTTTTTGTGGAGTGGTCGTGACCATGGTGATCGAACCGGTGAAGACGTCCAGGCCCCTGATCGAAATGCTGTCCTTTACCCCCGTCGAGCCCGGCAGGCCCGGTAAGGACGCGATTGCGGCCTATGCGCGCGACGGCGTCACCTGCTTGCGCAGCGCGTTCGAGCCGCGCTGGATCGAGAGGCTCGGCGAGGGCATGGAAGTTGCGATTGCGAACGGCACACAGGAGCAGGAAAAAGCGGAGCCGCGTGTCGCGCTGGATGGCGAGAGGGTCTTTAACGTCGGCAAGCGGGGCGAGCCCGGGTTTTTCTTCTACGACACCTTCATGTGGCAGCGCATGGAGCAATTCCGCGAGTTCATATTCGATTCCCCGATCGCCGATTACGCCCGCCGGATCATGCGCTCGGAAAGCCTGATCTTCTATTTCGATTTCATGCTGGTAAAGGAGCCCCGCACCAGCATGGTCACGCCGTGGCATTACGACGAATCCTATTGGCCGATCTCGGGCGATCAGGCGTGCAACCTGTGGGTCGCGCTCGACCATATGCCCATGGAGACGGTGCTGCACTTCGTGCGCGCCTCGCACCGCTGGGAGCACTCCTACCGGGCGGTGCATTTCGCCAACCAGACCAGTCCCGAGATCGATTACGCGAACCTGCCCGACCTGCCGAGGGTGCCGAACTGGCACGAAGAGCCCGGGGATCACGAAATCATTTACGCCCCGCTTGAGCCCGGCGATTGCCTAATCTTCCACAACCGTACCCATCACTTCGGGCCGGGCAACTCCCTGCCCGCAACCCGGCGGCGCGCGCTCGCCACCCACTGGTTTGGCGACGACGTCCGCTACAACGACAAGGCTCAGGAGACCGACCCGCCCTATCGCGGCGAAAACCTGGTCCATGGCGGCTCCATGGAGTGCGAAACCTTCGTCCGCGTGCGCTAGCGCGACACCAGGGCCGAGGTTGGCTCCGGGCGGCCGGACCAATAACAAGGCAGGCCGGGGTTGGCTTAGGGCGGCCGGCCCCAGTTAAAGTGCAGCTCATGGCGACATCAACCAGCCACGATTACATCATCATCGGCGCCGGCTCGGCGGGCTGTGTGCTGGCCGACCGGCTGAGCGAAGACCCTAACAGCTCGGTCCTCCTGCTCGAAGCCGGCGGGCCCGACCGCGCCCTCATGCTGAAGATCCCAGCCGGGCTGTCCTGGCCGCTGACGACGGGCCGTTTCAACTGGAACTACCAGACCGAGCCCGAACCGGGGATGGACGGACGGCGCATGAATTGCCCGCGCGGCAAGGTGATCGGCGGCTCCTCGACCATCAACGGCATGATGCACGGCCGCGGCCATGCGCTCGATTTCGACGGTTGGGCAAAGAACGACCTGCCCGAATGGTCCTACGCCCATTGCCTGCCCTACTTCAAGAAGGCCGAAACCTTCGATCGCGGCGGTGACGACTACCGCGGCGAGAACGGGCCGCTCCACGTCACCGCGCCCCGCTCATCCAACCCGCTCTACGGCGTCTTCCTCGAAGCCGCCCGCCAGGCGGGCTATGCGGAAAGCGCCGATTTGAACGGCCACCGTCAGGAAGGCTTCGGCGTTGTCGATCAGACCATTCGCCGGGGCCGGCGCTGGAGCGCGGCCGACGCCTATCTGCGGCCCGCGCTCAAACGCGCCAATCTGCGCCTGACCATGAACGCCCTCGCCCTGCGCCTGCTGTTCGACGGCACCCGGGCGATCGGCGTGGAATACGCCTGCAACGGCGAGGTTCGCCAGGCCTTCACTGAGCGCGAGGTGATCCTGTGCGGGGGTGCGATCAATGCGCCCCAACTGCTGATGGTTTCGGGCCTCGGCGATGCCGATCACCTGCGCGAGCACGCCATCCCGGTGATCGCTCCCCTGCCCGGCGTCGGCGGCAACCTCCAGGACCATCTCGACTTCTGCGTCCAGGTGAAATGCAAACAGCCCGTCAGCTACTACCCCGCGACCACGCCGTTCGGCCGGCTCGGCGCCGGCCTGCGCTGGCTGCTGACCCGAGACGGCGTCTGCGCGACCAACCTGATGGAAGCGGGCGGTTACATCCGCAGCCGCGCGGACGCAGCGCACCCCAACCTGCAATGCACCTTCATGGCGCTCGCCGCCGATTACAGCGGCGCCAGTTCCCACCGGGGACACGGCTACCAGGCGTTCTTCGACCTGATGCGCCCGGCCAGCCGGGGCCGGGTCCGGCTGAAATCCGCCGACCCGCGAACGCCCCCGTCGATCCTGCTCAATTATCTCACGGCGGAGATCGACCGCCGCGACGCCGTCGACGGCCTTCGCCTGACCCGCGAGATCCTCGGCCAGGACGCGTTCGCGCCCTACGACGGCGGCGAGTTCAATCCCGGCCCCGAGGTTCGGACCGACGACGAAATCCTGGCCTGGGCGCGCGCCACGGGCGAGACCGAGTACCACCCCGTGGGCACCTGCGCCATGGGCACGGGCGATCAGGCCGTGGTCGACGGCGCGCTCCGCGTCCACGGCATCGAGGGCCTGCGGGTCGTCGACGCCTCGATCATGCCCAGTTTGGTTTCGGCCAACACCAATGCCGCCACCATCATGCTGGCCGAAAAAGCCGCCGATCTTATCGCCGGCAAGCCGCCCCTCGAGCCGCTCTACGCCCTGGTCTACCCCGCCTGAGCGCCTCGACCGCTCAAGCCGGCACGGACGAGGCCTCTTTGGGGTCCAGCGGCACGTTGGAGCTGCAGTCCCAGAGCTGCTCGAAATACGCCGCGACGCTGAGCAACTCGTGTTCACGGCGTCTGGGCGCGACGATCTGCATCGCCACGGGCAATCCGGATTTCGAATAGCCGCAGGGCACAACGGCGACCGGCACGGCCACGGTCGAGAGTGCGAAGGTAATCGTGATCCAGTCGACATAGGTCTCGAGCGGTTTACCGTCGATTTTCGTCGGGAATTTCTGCTCGACCGGAAACGGCAGCACCTGTGCTGCGGGCGTAAGCAAAAATTTCTCCTGCTCCAGATAGGCGTCGAAACCGGCGATAAGCCCGGCCCGCTCTCGCTCCGCCGCGCTGACCTCACTCACTGCTTGCGCGGCCCCTTTCTCCACGTTCCACACGATGTCGGGTTTGATCTCGTCGCGATGCTCCCGGATCAGGGTTTCGTACAGCCCGGCGATAAGATGGGCGCGCAGCGTGTGAAAGACCTCGTAGACCCCCGCCAGGGGTGGTGGGGCTTCGCTCATCGCAACCCCGTCCGAGGCCGCTTTGTCGGCCGCCGTCCGGCAAACCTCGCGAACCTCGCGCGCCACGGCGCAGACCCCGAGATCGGGAGAGAACGCAAACCGCTCCGGTCGCAGCAGGCGTTCCGCCGCGGCGCGATAGGACAGGCCCTCCGACGGCAGGCTGATCGGATCTCTCGGGTCGTAGCCGATCTGGGCGTCGAACATCAGGCCGACATCGCCGACGTTTCGCGCCATCGGCCCCTCGACCCACAAGGTGTCGAACGGCAACTGCCCCGGACCTCGCGCCACCCGCCCCGGTGACGGCCGGAGGCTCGCGACGGAACAGAAGCTGGCCGGCGTGCGCAGACTTCCCCCGAGGTCGTTTCCCGAAGCGAGCCAGGCGGTTCCCGACGCGAGCGCGGCGGCAGAGCCTCCCGACGAACCCGCGACGCTCATGCGTAGATCCCAGGGATTTCGGGTCGTGCCGTAGACATCGTTATAGGTATTGGCGCCGGCGAATTCGGGGACATTCGATTTCCCGAAGATGGTGGCGCCATTTCTCTCCAGCGTCTGCACGGTGAGGTCCGAGGCCGGGGCAACGGAATCCTTAAGCACCGTCGAGCCCATGCAGGTCACGACGCCTTCGATATCGTTGAGCTCCTTCATAAGCACCGGCAAGCCCGCCAACGGGGTCGCGCGCAGGCTCTCGCGCGCAGTGGCGCTCAAGCCTTTCAGACGGCCGCGCGCCCGGTCCATCAGGTTGACGCAGATGGCATTGATCCGGGGATCGACTTCACCGATCCGCCCTTCCAACGCGTCGAGTAGCTCTTCCGGGGCATGGTCCCCCGCCTTCAGCCCATCGACGATCTGCCGAGCCGTGAGACTTATTAGAGAGTTCAAGAACCTGTCCTCCAGCGGCGCGATTTTCTACCCATCACAAGGTATCGTAGCGGCGGCCTCGAAGGAAACGGGGTGTTCCGGCCGAAACCGCGGGTCGGCTGAGCCTTTAAAGGAGATGCGATCTCATGGGATCCAACCTTGAATTGCTCGACCTCATCGGCATCGACCTGCCGACCATCCAGGCCCCCATGGCGGGGGCGAACGGCTCGGCCATGGCGATTGCCGTAAGCGAGGCCGGCAGCCTGGGATCGCTCCCTTGCGCCTTGCTCAACGCGGACAAGGCGCGCGCCGAAATCGGCGTAATCTGCCAGCAAACGTCAAAGCCCGTGAACATGAATTTCTTCTGCCACGAGCCGGCGATGCCCGACCCGGACCGCGCCGCCGCATGGCAGCATCATCTGACCGCCTACTACGAGGAACTCGGGCTCGATGCGTCCGCAACCGCACCAGCCTTCAATCGCGCCCCGTTCGACGAGGCCATGTGCGAGATCGTCGAAGATCTCAAACCCGAAGTCGTGAGCTTTCATTTCGGGTTGCCCGCAAAGCCCTTACTCGACCGCGTCAAGGCGGCGAACTGCCGTGTGCTCAGCTCCGCGACCACGGTCGAGGAAGCCCGCTGGCTCGAGGATAACGGGTGCGATGCCATCATCGCGCAGGGCTATGAGGCCGGTGGCCATCGCGCCATGTTCCTGACCGACAACGTCGCGACGCAGGCGGGAACCTTCGCCCTGGTGCCGCAGGTCGTCGATGCCGTGAATCTGCCGGTAATCGCCAGCGGCGGCATTGCCGACGGACGCGGCGTGGCGGCGGCCTTCACGCTCGGCGCGGCGGGTGTCCAGATCGGCACGGCCTACCTCTTCACCCCGGAAGCCCTGATCTCCGAGCTTCACCGCACGGCGCTGGGCGCGGCCCGCGACGGTGGCACCGCGCTGACCAATCTGTTTTCCGGCAGGCCGGCGCGCAGCCTGATGAACCGGATCATGCGCAAGATCGGGCCCCTGTCCGACATGGTCCCGGCGTTCCCAACGGCCGGCGGCGCCTTGGCGCCCTTGAAGGCGGCTGCCGAGGCCCGCGGTGCCGGCGACTTCGGCTCCCTATGGTCAGGGCAGGCCGCGGGTCTCTGCCATGAAACCGATTCCGGCGAGCTTACTCGCCGACTAGCCCAGGATGCGGCCCGCCGCCTCCAGGATATGGCATTGCCTGGTTGAAGGTCCGCACGACTACTACATCAAGGGCCGTCGGATCGGCCCCGCCAAGGCAAGAAGGCGGCCTCGGCCTACAGCGCGGGAGAAAAGCGAGCGGATCTCGCCGGTCACGGCTTGGGCATTGCCGCGAGCATTGCCGGCCTCGTCATGCTGGTGATCGTCGGCAGCCGTTTCGCGGGCGCGCTGCCAATAACGAGCTACGCCGTCTACGGCGCCTCCCTGCTCCTCGTCTTTAGTTACCTCCACGCTCTATCACACCCTCTGGCGTTACCCGATTATGCCGGCGCTGCGCATCGCCGAACCATTGCGCCATCTACCTGCTCATTGCCGGCGCCTACACGCCCGTGACGCTCGTCGGTTTGCAGCGGGCCCGGGGGTGGAGCCTGTTCGGCGTGGTGTGGGGAGTTGCGTTGCTCGGCGTACTGCTCAAGGTGCTCTCTATCCGGGGAGGCTGGAGCAGGTTTCGATGGGCCTCTACCTGGTATTGGGATGGGTGGGTCAACCAATGGCGCACAATCTACCCTGGCCCGCGCTCGCGCCATTCTGCGCCGGCGGCCTCCGTTCAGTCTCGGCGTCCTGTTCCACCCGTGGCGCCGATTGCCCTACCAGAACTTCATCTGGCACCTGTTCGTGATAGGCGGTGCAACGGCGCATTCCTTCTCGGTGATCTATTTCGTTCGACCGATCGTCTAGGCGATGTTACCTGCCCCGCCCCTTAGGCCGAGTCGGGCTGCCGAGAGCCTCTAACGCTGAACGGCCGGCGACCTGAGCGGCCCGCCGATCCGCCATGCGCTCGAATTCTTGCAGCGCGAGCAAATCCTCTCGCCGGACCACGTGCTCGGAAACGGAGCTTCGCATCGGAGGCAGCGGCGAACCTTTGGCGGCTTCTCGGGCGGCAGATTTCCCGGTGCGGTCGTCTCGAAATTATTGGTCATGCGTCCTCCTTTTCTTGCAGGCAGAGTCGGCTGAAATCCTCGAGCGCGTTCGCTATGAGCCTCTTGCGCCGCGGATCGCGCGCTTCCGGTGTGGCGGCGAAGAGCTGAATGAGATACTGCGCCTTGGCGGCGGCCTCCGGCCAGGTTTCGGCGGGTTCGGCCAGAAGAAGCTTCTCGAGCTCTTCCTGGCGACGTTGCAAGGCCGCCTGGGCGTCCTGAAATTCACGGAGGTGCAGGCGGCGGGATTCCGTCGCTTTCTGAGCCGCCATACCGCGATGTTCGTCGAGTTCAACTGTGTCGTCCGTCATCGTCTCATCTCTTTCAGGGCAGAGCGCACACATCTCGTTTCTTCCGATAAGGCAGGTTGCACTCCCAGTCGTTTCCGGAATAGTCGAGATGCGCGTTTTCCGGCAGCGTCACAGCAGCACAAACCAGGCCAACCGCCTGGTACCCTCGATCGCACCTCCATCCAAGTCTCTACGACGTATCTGCCAGGTGGGCGTTCGCGGGCACAGCGACGAAGGCGCAGGTCTCGTTGACCTCATAGCCCCGGTCGCACTCCCACCTGTCACCGGAGGATTTCAGGTAGGCATTCGCAGGCACGGTGATGGCAAGGCAGGCCTCATCGGTTTCGCGATATCCCCGAGTACATTCCCATCCGCGTCCGAAGGTCAAGTCCGTAAGGTACGCGTGGGCAGGAAATTTGACGGCGTCGCAGACTCAGTCGGCCTCTCGATAGTCTTGATCACACTGCCATCCGCTCCCCTTGAATAACACGGAGTGCACTTCTAAATATAGCGGTGAATATTTAGCAATATCAAACATATGGAGACAATAATATCATTTTACAATGACGTGTATGATAAATTGTTTTAAATCATTCCACTAAACAAAAATTTATCGCGGCGCAGAACAGAATCATTCTGCCCCGTTATATTATCAAGATAGGATATTCTATTTGGAGCATGACTTAAGCATCTTCGCTTCGCCCTGCCCCAACCCAATGCCGCTAACACGGCCGGACTCATGGAGGGAAAAGTCAAGACAGCGAAAATAGCCTTTCAGCCGGGGCGCGTGTTAGCAGCGCGCGTCGGCAATGCTGCGATAGGCCCGCTCAGCGCCGGGGTTAAACGGAACATGGCGCTCGCAAGCTCGCAATGGGCCGAAGGATTCAGCTGTGGTTGCTTACGAACAGGATTCGGGGTTCTTCGGATTCTCTAAGCGCTGCTGCGCAGGGCTCCCTCGCCCACCGGAAGTGCCTTCCTGCACTCCCCGAACAATTGATCGAAGCGCGCCGCGTTCATCGGATCGAGAGCAACCTGCAGAACCACCAACTCGTCCTCGTCGTGGCGCTGCACCACCTCGCCGTGGGCGTATAGCCAGGCGATGGCCTTGCCCTCCACGGCGCTCAGGCAGACGTCTTCGATCCGGCGATCTTCCTGCAAACGCCGCTCGATCAACGCGACCAGCTCGGCGCAGCCCTCCCCCGTCACCGCCGAGATATCTTCCTGCTCGGCATTGCGCGCCGTGCGGCTGTGCAACCGCAGGCGGTCCTCGCCTTCGATGCGGTCGACCTTGTTGAGGGCCTCGATCAGTCCGCCCTCGATGCGCTCGGCGAGATCGAGGTCGCGCAAAACGCCGAGCACGTCGTCGCGCTGCATGGCACTGTCGGGATGCGAAATATCGCGGACGTGGACCAGGAGATCGGCCTCGACGACCTCTTCGAGCGTGGCGCGGAACGCCGCGACCAGCTCTGTCGGCAGGTCCGAGACGAACCCCACCGTATCGGACAGGATGACCTTGCGGCCCGAGGGCAACGTCAGGCCGCGCATGGTCGGGTCAAGGGTCGCAAAGAGCTGATCTTCGGCCAGGATGTCCGCGCCTGTAAGACGATTGAATAGCGTTGATTTCCCTGCGTTGGTGTAACCCACCAGCGCAACAATGGGATAAGGCACCCGGCGACGCGCCGCGCGGTGCAGGCCGCGGGTACGCGTAACCTGCTCCAGCTCGCGGCGAATGCGCGTGATGCGCTCCGCGATCTGGCGGCGATCGGCCTCGATCTGGGATTCACCCGGTCCGCCAAGAAACCCGAAGCCGCCGCGCTGGCGCTCCAGATGGGTCCAAGACCGGACCAGCCGGCTTCGCTGATAACTGAGCGCGGCGAGTTCCACCTGCAGCCTACCTTCCCGCGTGCGCGCCCGCGCGCCGAAGATTTCCAAGATCAGCGCGGTACGATCGATCACCTTGCACTGCCACGCCTTTTCAAGATTGCGTTGCTGCACGGGCGAAAGAGAGGCATCGACCACGGCCACGCCAACCTCGTCGGCCGCGATCCGCTCCGCAAGCTCGGCCACCTTCCCGGAACCCAGAAGAGCGGCGGGACGGGGCGTCTTAAGCTGGAGGATTTCGGTGGCGACAATTTCGAGGTGAATGGCCCGCGCAAGGCCGACCGCTTCTCCGAGCCGCGCCTCGGGATCGCGCGCTGCGGTGCCCCCCTTGAAAACAGGCAGGATCACGGCGCAGCGTGCGCCGGGAAACTCGGAGCCTTCGCGCTCGCTCGGCGTGCGCCGCGTCTTACTCAGCTTCCGCCTCGTCCTTGCTCGGATCGAAGAGCTGGATGTTCTGAGCCGGCATCACCGTCGAGATGGCGTGCTTGTAGACCAGCTGAACATGGGCGTCGCGACGCAAGAGCATCGAAAAATTGTCGAACCAGCTGATGACGCCCTGCAGCTTGACCCCGTTGATCAGAAATATGGTGACCGGAAGCTTGTTCTTGCGGACGTTATTGAGAAAGACGTCCTGAACGTTTTGTGGTTGTTCTGTGGCCATCAGTCGAACCCCTATTTCACTTTGTTCTATATACGTTTTCCTGGCCGGCGATTAACGGCGCCGTTCCAGGGGGTTTCGCACAGGCGTTTGCGCTACACGCCGCCTGCTTATAATCAGTATAGGCCCAAAAACGCACCGGAAAAGCTATCGCGCAGCGATATTTACAACCGGTTGAAAAACGCCCGCAGGGTGTCGAGGTCGGAAAACAGGCAATCGGGCGGGTTTGGATAGTCCGAATCGCCCTGGCCGACCATGACGCTGACACAACCGGCGGTTTCCGCCAGCTCGATATCGATGCCCGCATCGCCGACATACCAGAGCTCGGGCCCGAACCCGATTCCCGTCCCCTCAAGCACCGTGGCAAGGGTCATCGACGACGGCTTGTCCTCTGCGCAATCCGTGGCGCCGACCAGTCGGCCGAAATAGTCATCCCAGCCGAGCGCGGTGGATTCACGGCGCAGGTAATCGCCGTTCTTGTTGCTGATCACGCTCATATAGGCGCCCGCATCGCGGATCGCGTCGAGCAGGTTGGGGGCGCCGGGCAGTCCGGTCGTATACTCGATATGGACCCGGGCGTAATTCTCGTAGAACAGGTCGGCCGCCTCCTCCCAGCGCTCGCCAAAATATTTCGGGAACGAGTTGCGCATGGAATGGCGGACATGAAGCTTGGTCTGGGCCATGTCCCAGGTCGGCAGGTCGAACGCGCTCATGGTAGCGTTGATCGCCTCGTTGATCGCGCGCCACGAATCAACCAGCGTGCCGTCCCAGTCGAAGACCACGGCGCGAGGTCGGGCTAGGGTCGCCGGCTTTAGGGCACCGCTCATTCGGCGGCCTCGACCAGGGTCTCGCCCCCCGCCACGTGCCGGGTATAGAGCGAACCGAGCCTGCGGCTAAGCGGTCCGGGCTTGCCATCGCCCACGACCGCGTCGTCGATCTGGACCACGGGCAGGACGAACGACGTGGTGCTGGTCAGGAATGCCTCGCGCGCCGCCTTGGCTTCGTCGAGGCCGAACGGCGCTTCGAGCGCCTCCACACCGGCTTCTGTCAGCAGATCCATGACCGCTGCGCGGGTGATTCCGGGCAGGATCGCGCGACTGAGCTGGCGGGTGCGCAAGCGGCCCTCGGCGTCGATGATCCAGGCGTTGGTCGAGCTCCCTTCGGTAACATTGCCCTCGCCGTCCATCTGCCAGGCCTCGAAGGCGCCGGCCTCGCGCGCGGCCTGCTTGGCCAGCACGTTGGGCAGCAGCGAGACCGACTTGATGTCGCAGCGCGGCCAGCGCTGATCGGGCACCGAGATGACCCGGACCCCCTCCTCCATCGCTTGTGCGCTCGGCCCCGCCATGCGCCGTGCCGTGACCACCAGCGCCGGGCGAACCTTGTCGGGAAACGCGTGGTCGCGGGGCGCCACGCCCCGGGTCACCTGGATGTAGACGATGCCGTCGCGCACCCGGTTCTTGGCAACCACCTGCCCCATGATCACGCTTAGGGGGCCACGCGCCATGGGCATGGCAATCTCAAGCTCATTCAGCGAGCGTTCGAGCCGCTCGAGGTGGCGCGCCTCGTCGACCAGCCAGCCCCGGCTCACATAGACCACCTCGTAGACCCCGTCGGCGAACTGGTAGCCGCGGTCCTCGATATGCACGCAAGCATCGCGGTGCGCCAGGTAGCGGCCGTTGACGTAAGCGATGCGCGACATCAGAAGAACTCCAGGCGGACCGAAAACAGGTTTTCCAGCTTCTTGACCGCCTTCGCTTCGGCGAAAACCACGAGCCGGTCCTTGGGCCGGATGACGCTGCTGCCGCGCGGGATTTCGACCTCGCCGTCGTGGATGATGGCGCCGATGACGATACCTTCGGGCAGCTTGATCTCATTGAGCGGGCGGCCCACCAGGGGCGAGGTTTCAAGGGCGTCGGCCTCGATCATCTCCGCGGCGCCGTCGCGCACCGAATGGACCGAGTGAATCTGCCCGCGCCGGACATATTGCAGGATCGTCGAGACCGTCGATTCCTGCGGGCTGACCACGACGTCGATCCCGAGCGTGGTAAGCAAGGGCCAGTAGGCGTTGTTGTTGACTAGCGTGAAGCTCTTCGCGCAGCCGTAGCGCTTGGCCAGCAGCGAGACCAGGATGTTGGTCTCGTCGTCGTTAGTCACCGCGATGATTGCCTCGCTTTGCGAGACGTTCGCCTCGTCGAGAATCTCGCGCTCCAACGCGTCGCCGTGGAGCACGACGGCGCGGTTCAGCCGGTCGGCGAGGTGCACGGCCTGCTCTGCGCCATACTCGATGACCTTGAGGCTCAGACCCGAATAATTGGCTTCCAGGTCCTGGGCGAGGAACAGGCCTATATGGCCGCCGCCAACGATGATCATCCGGCGCGCCGCCGCCTCTTCGTGACCGAACGCCGTCACGGCGCGCGCGACCCGGTCGGCCTTGGCCACGAAATAGACGTCGTCGCCGGCAAACAGTTGGTCGTGGCCGTGGGGCACGCTCAACTGGCCATCGCGCACGATGCCGACGATCATGATGTCGAGGTCGGGAAACAGCTCGGTGAGCTGGCGCAGCGGGGTGTTGATGACCGGGCAATCGTCGTTGCAGTGGACCCCGATGAGGCGGACCTTGCCCTCACAGCAGGGCACCATGTCGATCGTGCCGGGCACTTCGAGGCGGCGCTCGATGGCTCGGGCGACCTCGATTTCGGGCGAGATCACGACGTCGATCGGCATGTGGTCGCGGGTGAACAGATCCGCCCAGGCGGGATCGAGATAGGCCTGCTCGCGGACCCGTGCGATCTTGGTCGGCACGTCGAAGATCGAATGGGCAATCTGGCAGGCGACCATGTTGACCTCGTCGGCGAAGGTCACTGCGATGACCATGTCGGCGTCCTTGGCGCCCGCCGCCTCGAGCATATCGGGGCGCGAAGCGTGGCCGACCATGGCCTTGACGTCGAGCGCGTCGCCGATCTTGCGGACCAGCTCGGCGTTCTGGTCGATGACCGTGACGTCGTTCTCAGTCGAGAGATGACGTGCGATCGCCGAGCCGACCCGGCCCGCCCCGCAGATGATGACTTTCATCGCTTAACCCTAGCCTTTCCGTGGCCTTGCCGGCGGCTCAACTCTGGCCGCACGGATCGCGCGGCAGAGCAATATCAAGCTCGCGGATCTTCTTGCGTAGGGTGTTGCGGTTCAAGCCCAGGACCGCCGCCGACCGGAGCTGGTTGCCGCCGGTCGCCTCCATGGTGCGTACGGTCAAGGGACGCTCGACCTTGCGCATCACGCGCCACGCGCCGGCAGGCCGCCCTCGTGGGCCGCGAAGTAGCGGTTGAGCTGCTTCTCGACGGGCTGGCCGAGACTGTCCTCGCCCGCGCGGGCGTCCTTGCTCCGGACCATTACACCGCCGCCCGGTCCATCAGCGGCTCGTAGAAGGCGCGCAACGCCGCGCGCACCTCGCCACCCCGGCCCAGCCGGTTGACCCCGTTGCGGAACTCGTTCGAGCCCGCCAAGCCGCGCGAATACCAGGCGATATGCTTGCGCGCGACGCGGGTTCCGATCTCCTCGCCGTAATGCGAGAGCAGGGCGTCGAAATGGGCCACCACCGTGGCGTACTGCTCGGCCAGCGGCGGCTCGGGCAGGCGGGTTTGAGTGCGCAGCCAGTGGATGACCTGGCGCAGGAACCAGGGCCGCCCGTAGCAACCCCGCCCGATCATCACGCCGTCCGCGCCCGAGCAGTCGAGCAGCTCCGCCGCATCGTCGAGGCTCGTGACGTCGCCGTTGCCTATCACCGGGATCGAGACCGCCTGCTTGACTGTGCGGATGAAATCCCAGTCGGCCCGGCCGCGATAGAGCTGGCAGCGGGTCCGGCCATGGACCGAGACCATCTGGATACCCGCCGCCTCGGCGACCTTGGCGAGGCGAGGCGCGTTGCGGTTGGTATCGTCCCAGCCGGTGCGCATCTTGAGTGTGACCGGCACATCGACCGCCTCGACCACCGCTTCGAGGATGCGCCCGGCGAGCGCTTCGTCGCGCATCAGGGCCGAGCCCGCCTCGCCGTTGACCACCTTCTTCACCGGGCAGCCCATGTTGATGTCGATGATCGCCGCACCGCGATCGGCGTTGAGCTTGGCGGCCTCGGCCATGACCGCAGGCTCGCAGCCGGCGAGCTGCACCGCCATGGGGAATTCCTCGGCACAGTTCGTCGCCATCTTCATGGAGCGCCGGGTCTGGCGGATCATGGCCTGGCTCGCGATCATCTCGGAAATCACCAGGCCCGCGCCCAATCCCTTGACCAGGCGGCGAAATGGCATGTCGGTCACGCCCGACATGGGGGCCAGAAAGACCGGCTCGGCGAGTTCAAGAGAGCCGATGCGGATCGGCGTCAAAGCCATTTTACCCACTATAAATAAAGAGCCGCCCGCCCACGCGATCGGGTCCGGTTGGCTAAAAAATAGGCAGTCGATTTATAGCCAGACTATAGGAGCCCAACGGGCCGGGCGCAACACACCCTGGCAGCCTGAAAGCCTATCGAATCTCCATCCCAGCAACGAATCATAAACGATTGATATTCATTGGCTCTCCCCACCTTCGGGGCCATAGAATACAACCCAGAGGGCGAGATCGTCGGAAAAACCCTCGAACCGGTGCGCCACGTTGGCGGGCGTAAACAGCAGATCGCCCGGCCCGAAGGCTTTGCGCGCCTCACCGTTGACGAAGGTCCCGCTGCCCCGCATCACGATGTAGGTCTCGTCCTGGCCGTGGGGTTCCTGGGGATCCTCGCCGCGGGGCGCGTAGACCCCGAGCAACAGGCTTGCCGTATCTAAGCGGCGTCTCGCCCCCCCTTCCTGCGCCTCGGGCATCTTCGTCATCATGTCGTCGAGGGAAAACAGCCAGTCCGCCGGGGGGGGGGTGCCTGTCCGCCATGGTCATTCCTCCTGTGAGCCGTGCCTATCCCAGCCTAGCGCACCGCCCGCGTCACGTAACCTGCAGCTCGTATCGCTCGATCACACGGGGTGCGGCGACCCCGGCATGAAGTGCCAGCAAAACAAGGCGGGCATCGAGGCTTTCGCCCGCTTCGAGCGCCGCCTCCATGCGAGCCTCCAAGACCTCGGTGCGTTGAGAATCGTTGACCTCGGTAAAATGCGCGGATCCCAACATGCAATAGGCGAGCAGCTCGCCGGCGTAGGCACAGGCCTCCGGCGAGGCTGCTACACCGCCGCGTTCTTCCTTGAGCAATTTGAGCAGGGTGATTTTAACCGCATCGGGCATCAGGCCGGGATGAAGGCCCGCGGCGCGAAGCGCAAAATCAAGGCGCTGCACTTCGCGCGAGCGGCCGAACAAGTTAAACAGGTTCAGCATGGACAGCGCCTCCAGACGAGGTCGAGCGCGGCCGCGAAAAACGGCTACGAACGCTTCTGTTTAGGCTGCGAGACAGGCGGGCGTCAAACCGTGAGGCGTTCGAGCATCCGAGGGATTGAATTTAAGCGCCTCCGGAGGCACTGTTGCAGCCAACGAGGCCGCGCGAGAGGCGGGCGGCCCAGCAGGGAGAATTCAAACATATGGCCGATTTCGAAGTAGCCGGCGGCTGCCAGTGCGGCAGCGTGCATTACCGCATCGATGCCCCGGCGAGCGACACCCACCATTGCCATTGCGGCATCTGCCGCAAGCTGCAGGGCGCAATTTTCGTGACCTTGTCGACCTATCCGAAGGCCAACTTCCATCTGGAGAAGGGCGCCGACAACCTGTCGTCGTTCGACAGCTCGGAAGGCGTGCACCGCATGTTCT
Organism: Alphaproteobacteria bacterium; assembly: GCA_963694715.1. Taxonomy (GTDB): domain Bacteria; phylum Pseudomonadota; class Alphaproteobacteria; order UBA828; family JAPUJA01; genus CAVOEB01. The sequence continues at coordinate 18,296 of CAVOEB010000028.1, forward strand.
GCAAAACCTGCGGCAGCCACCTGTTCATCGACATCGACCCGGCGCCCGAGATCGTAATGGTCCAGACCGGCAATCTCGATGGCGGTGCGGAGCCGTCGCCGGATATCGGCGCCAGCATCTATCACGGCTATGCAGATTCGAAAGTGCCGTGGTTTGAGATCAAGGACGGCCTACCCCAAAAGCCGTAAGCCTAGCCACTGCGCCCGCCGGATCGGATCCGGCGGGCAGAATGGGTTCCCGTAAGCCCGCGCACCGCGCGCAGTGCGAAAATTGATCTATTTTCTTCCCCGCAACGACCGGCAGGCTTGAGCGGTCCCCTTCCCGTGCCTGGCCCCGCGCGGAGCGCCTGCGCCCGCTGGCCGCAGGAATGTGGCGTCATGAGAATGAGCCTCTATGGACGGGAGTTGCAGTCATGACGCGGGAGTTGGCGTTACCGCATCTGATCGTCCTGGCGACCGGTGTCGTCGGGTTTCTGCTCTACATATCGGCGCGCAGTCTTGTGTTCGATCCTCGCCCGGACGACCATAAGAACGACGGAGCGGCGCACGGCCATAGCTGACGGCCGGTGTTGCGACGGGGGCGTCGCGCAGCCGTAGGCCTCAGGCCTTCAAGCGCTCGTTCGCGGGGTCCCAGACCGGCTCGGCGAGCACCCTCGCTTTGCGGGGTTCGGCGAGGACGTCGACGGTGAATTCGGTGCCCGGTTCGACGTAGGCCAGATCGACGTAGGCGAACAGCAGGCTCTTGCCGGTGGCAAAGCCGTAGCCGCCCGACGTGGTGATCCCGATGACCTTTTCCCCGTCGCACACCGCCTCGCCGCCCCGGGCGTCGGCGTCGGCGGCGTCGAGTTCGCAATAGACGATCCGGATGGCAACGCCGTCCTGTTTGCGTTGCAGGGTCGCGGCCTTGCCCACAAAATCATTCTTTTCAAAGCGAACGAAGCGTTCCATGTCTGCCTCGATCATGGTGATCTCGTTGGTAAAGTCCGCGCCCCAGCCCTTGTAGGCTTTCTCCATCCGGAGCGCGTTGACCGCATTGAACCCGATATCAGCCACCCCGTGGGCCTCGCCCGCTGCCCAAACCGCCTGATAAAGCTCGACCATCCGATCCTTGGGCGCGTGCAGTTCCCAGCCAAGCTCGCCGACATAGTTGACCCGAAGCGCGCGGACCGGCACGCCGGCGATATCGATCTCGCGAGCGGTCAGCCAGCGGCAGCTCTCGTTGCTCAGATCGGCGGTGGTCAGGCGCTCCAGCACCGCCCGGGATTTTGGTCCCGCGACCACGAGCACACTCCAATCGTCGGTGACGTCCGTGACGCTCACGTCTTCACCCGCGCCAATACCAGGCGTCAGATGATCCCGGTCGCGATGCTGGGCGACGGCGCCGGTCAGCAGGTAGAAGCGGTCGTCGGCCAGGCGCGTGAGCGTGGCCTCGCCGTGGATTTTTCCACCGGCGCCGAGAAAGTGGGTCAAAATGATCCCGCCCTCGCGTGCGGGAACGCGGTTGGCGGTGATGCGGTTCAGGTGTGCTTCGGCGCCGGACCCTGAGACGTCGAACTTGGCGAAGCTCGAAAGATCGATTAGGCCCACCCGTTCACGCACCGCCTGGCATTCGGCCCCTACCACCTCGAAGATATTGTTGCGGCGAAAGCCGACCCCTTCCGCGCGCCCGTCGAGCGAGAACCATTTGGGCCGCTCCCAGCTTGCCGCTTCGGTAAACACCGCGCCCTTCGCCTTCAAGGTCGCATGAAGCGCCGAGGTTCGCCGCTCGCGGCCGCCGTCACGCTCCTCGCCGGGCAGGAGAAGCTTGTACATCTGGGTGTAGTCCTCGAAGGACTTGGCGCGGACCCAATCGTCGTCGTTGATGCCGCAGAAGCGGCGGGGGTCCAATCCGGCCATGTTGATTTCCGCATCCCCGTGGACCATCCATTGGGCCAGGTATTTTCCGCAGCCCGCCCCTTGCGCGATGCCGATGGACGAGCCACAGCACTGCCAGAAATTCGGCACGCCCATCGCGGGCCCGAGCAGCGGGTTGGCATCGGGCGTGTGCGGGATGGCGCCGTGCACGATCCGCTTGAGGCCCGCATCGGCCCAGATCGGCATGCGCTCGAGCACCCGCTCCAGGTAGGGCAGAATGCGTTCGAGGTCCGGCTCGAAGAGCTCGTTTTCCGCGTCCCACTCGGGCCAGCCGCCCCGGTGAGCCCAGGCCTCGGAGCCCTGATGGGTTTCGTAGATGCCGATCAGGGCGGATTTCTGCTCCTGGCGATAATAGGCGGAAGCGTAAGGATCGCGCATCACCGGCATTTCGCCGTCGGCGCCGACAAACTCGTCGATCGGGTCGGTGACTACGTAGTGATGCTCCATGTTCGTGATCGGCACGTCGGTGCCGACCATTTGCGAAACCTGACGGGCATAGCAGCCGGCGGCGTTGACGACGTGTTCGCAGACCACCGTGCCCGCATCGGTCACCACTTCCCACTCGTCGCTTGGCAAGCGGTTGATATCGATGACCTGCGTGTTGCGTTCGATGGTGGCGCCCATCATGCGCGCGCCCTTGGCCAACGCGTTGCAGCAGCCGGCCGGATCGACATGACCGTCGCCGACGGTCAGCGCGCCGGCCACGACGCCGTCTATGCCGACATGGGGATTATGCTTCCTGATTTCGTCCGGGCCGATGATGTGCATCTCGAAGCCGACCATCCGGGAGACCCCCTCGACCTGGCGGAACCAATCGAGTTCCGCCTCGCCGAGCGCGAACCGGATGCCACCGCAGCCATGCCAACTGACATACTGCCCGGTGGTTTCTTCAAGCTTCGGATAGAGCGTGTTTCCGTAGTGATGGATTTTCGCCATGGTGTAATTGGCGATGAAACTCGGGCACTGACCGGCGGCATGCCAGGTCGAGCCGGAGGTCAGCTCACCCTTCTCGACCAGCAGTGAATCAGTCCAACCTTCCTCCGCCAAATGGTAAAGGAGGCCGCAGCCCATCATGCCGCCGCCGACGATGACTGCTCGCGCGTGCGATTGCATGGCTTCGTATTATCCCTGGCCGGACATCAGATCGCGAACCGGCGTACCGATACGCTGCTTCGTTTCCCAACCCGGGGCAACGTAGGCGTCGGCGTTCGATGGCGGCAACGGGTCTTTGCCCCGGATGATATCCGCGGCTTTCTCCCCCACCATAATCGTCGGCGCATTGGTATTGCCGTTGGGAACGGACGGGAAGATCGATGAATCAACGATCCGCAAGTTACCAATCCCCCTGACCCGGCACTTCGTATCGACGACCGCCATCGGGTCGTCGTCCGCGCCGATCTTGCAGGTGCAGGTCGGGTGATAGGCGGTCTCCACGTTCGCGCGGACCCAGGCATCGATTTCGTCATCGGTTTTCACAGCTTCGCCGGGATCGAGCTCTTTCTTACGATAAGGATCGAATGCCGGCTGCATGCCGATTTCCCGCGATAGGCGGAACGCCGTTCTGTAATCGATGATGTCTTGCTCGTGCTGGAAATGATTCATGACGATCGTCGGCTTCTCCAGAGGATTGGCCGATTTGGCCCGTACCCAGCCGCGACTATGCAGCTTGTTGATGCCAAAGTGGATCTGATAGCCCTCGGGCCCCGATCCCCCTTTGCCGTCGTAACGCACGATGGCGGGCAGGAAGTGGAATTGAACGTTCGGCCATTTGAGCCCGGCGCGGGTGCGAATGAAGCCCGTGGCTTCAAAATGGTTGCTCGCTCCGAGGCCCGACTTCAAAAAATACCATTGCGCCCCGATCAGGAATTTTCCGAACGGCCCCATATGCCGGTTCAGCGAAACCGGAAGCTTGGTTTCGTACTGGATAACGGATTCCAGATGGTCGTGGAGGTTTTCGCCGACCCCGGGCAACTCATGGAGAACCTCGATACCGGCGTCCTTCAAGGTGTTTACCGGCCCGATTCCCGACATCTGCAAGATGTGAGGAGAACCGATCGAGCCCGCCGAAAGAATGACTTCCCGGTTTGCGTTGACCTGCTGCGTCCGGCCATCTTTCTCGAACTCGACGCCGACGGCTTTCTTGCCCTCCAGAACAACCCGTTTCGTCAGGGCGTGGGTTGCGACGGTCAAATTCCTGCGCTGCATGACCGGCTTGAGGTAGGCGGTGGCGGTAGAGCTGCGCACGCCCGCCTTGACGGTCATGTCCATCTTGGACATGCCTTCCTGGCGGTAGCCGTTGTAGTCGTCGCTTATTCCGTAACCAGCCTCACCCCCCGCATCGATGAAGGCCTGGTAGAGTGGGTTTTTCATCCCGTTTCCGTTGCAGGTGTGGATCGGCCCGTCCCCGCCCCGGTATTCGTCTTCTCCGTAGGCGCAAGTCTCGGCTTTTTTGTAGTAGGGCAGGCAGTCGCGGTAGGCCCAGCCCTGCGCGCCAAGCTCCTCCCATTGATCCAGATCGCAGGCGTTGCCGCGGACATAGATCATGCCGTTGATCGACGACGAGCCGCCCAGGCCCTTGCCACGCGAGACATCGGTTTTCCGGCCATCGATCTTGGGTTCGGGCTCGGACCAGAAGCCCCAGTTGAAGCGCGGCATATTCATGGGGATTTGAAGCGCCGTCGGCATTTGCACGAATATGCTGTTGTCGTTGCCCCCGTATTCCAGCAACAAGACGGAGGTATCAGCGTCTTCCGTAATCCGGTTCGCCAAGACACATCCGGCGGAGCCTGCGCCGACGATGATGTAGTCGTATTTCGCGTTATTCACTGGTACTGCCCTTCCTCAAGAATATTCGGGGAATTATACGGCTGACGTTCCTGGCCCGCTAGGCACCTGGCCGAAATGCGGGGAGCGTGCGCTTGAGCGCGGCGATATGCTCGACGCCGAGACAGCAGCAGCCGCCGATCGCCTGGACCCCCTCGCCCACCCAGCGCTTGGCCAGAGCGGCATAGTCGTCGGGCAAAACCAGATCGTGAAAGCCCCAGTCGATGGGCATGCCCTCGTAGCCGTCCTCGGCGTAGACCATCAACGGCCCGGACCAATGGCGCTTGAGCACGTCGAGCGCCGGGTCCACATGGGCCAATTCGGTGTGCATGATGCCGGCTACCACGCCGCCGGTTGCCATGACATCGTCGGTCACCTCGGCAAAGGCCGAGTCGCTGTCGGGGTCGCTGTGGGCCTCGCGAAACATACGCACCTCGCCCGCTTCGTCGATGCGGCACGAGAACCCGACCCAGACGGGCAACCCGGTTACCGTAGCGGCCTCGGCGGCCGCGCGTGCGTAATCGCGATCCATCATCAACTCGAACATGATGAAATCGACCCCGGCCTCGGCCAGGATTTCCGCCTGTTGGCGGTAGCTCGCGCGGGCGTCTTCGAGCCCCGGCTTGTGTTCGAGCGCGATGCCGGCGCACATGCTGGAAACCGAGCCGGCGATCCAGACCGGGCGTTCGGCGGCGTGCTCACGCGCTTCACGGGCAAGCTCGACGGGGCGGCGGTTGTAGAACTCGACCTCGTCGGCGAGGCCCGCCGCAACGAGAGTGTGAGGGCCGCTGCCAAAGGTGTTGGCGATGATGACGTTGGCGCCGGCGCGAATGTAATCCTCGCGGGTGGCGCGGACGATCTCGGGGCTGGTGCGGATCGAGCCCGCACACCAGATCATTTCGTCCATGGCCGCGCCGCGCTTCTGGACCTCGGTGCCCATGGCGCCGTCGAGGATCAGAATCTCGCCTGCCGCCAGATGCTCCATGATCGGCGTCATTTTCCGTGCTCCGTGGTTTCCCGGAGAATAGCGCCGATGGCGCGCTCTCGGAAGACCGTTTGGCTCGGGCGGCGAGTGGGTTAGTGTAAGCGGCCAAGCAACCGAAAATCTTTCCAAGGATGCAGGAATGGCGCGATCCACAGCGGCCCGGACGGCTCCCGATACGGTCGAGGGCTCGCTCCGGTTTCTCGTTCCGAAGGCCGAGGCGCTGTCGGTCGCGATGCCCGTCGAGGGCGGAGCCACGCCCAAAGCGGGCGAAGACCGCAATGTCGACCAGCTCGTGCCGATTCATAACGCCCGCGCCGCCGCCGAGGCGCCCGCGCTCGATGCCGAGGGCTTCGAACTCACGCGGTGGGACAGCGCGATGGGAGATTTCTTCGACGACGAAGCGGTTCGCTCGGTCTACTACCCGGAGGTCGTCGCGCAACTAAAGGCGCTGACCGGGGCCTCGGAGGTGCTGGTGTTCGACCATACGGTGCGGGTCAGCTCGGAGATGGATCGCAAGCTCCGGATCGAGCGCGCGCTGCGCGAGCCCGCCCTGGTGCTGCATTGCGACTTTACCGTCAAGTCGGGACCCCAGCGGGTGCGCGACCTGTTCGGGCCGGAGGAAGCGGAGGCCCGGCTCGCAAAACGCGTTGCGTCGTTTAACGTCTGGCGGCCCATAACGGGACCGGTGCTCAACTGGCCGCTCGCGCTGGGCGACGCCCAAAGCATCGCAACTGATGACATGGTGCCGATCGAGCTGGTTTATGGCGAGCGGACCGGCGAGATCTATCGGGTGACTTACGATCCCGCACAGCGCTGGCTTTATTACCCGGCCATGGAAGCCGACGAGGCGGTGGTGCTGAAATGCTACGATTCGGCGACCGACGGCCGTGCCCGCTTCGCCCCCCATGCCAGTTTCGACGACCCCACCGCACCGCCCGATGCGCCGCCCCGGCAAAGCATCGAGCTCCGCACCCTCGCGTTCCTCGACGTCTGATCGTGCGCCAATGCAGGCCGTAGACCAATGACCGATACCGTTGCGTTGATCGTGGCCGCGGGCCGTGGACATCGGGTCGGCGCGCCGCTGCCCAAGCAATACCTGACCCTGGGAAACCGCGCGATCCTCGCGCGCACGGTTTCGGCCTTTGCGGCCATGCCCGAAATCGACGCGGTGCGCGTGGTCTTCAACCCCACCGACCGGGCGCTCTATGACAAGGCGCTTGGCAACCTGCCGGAAAACCATGCCGCCAAGCTGCTCGAGCCCGTGGCGGGCGGCGCGGAACGTCAGGATTCCGTGCGTAACGGGCTCGACAGCCTGGAGAGCCTGGCACCCCGGGCGGTGCTGATCCACGACGGCGCGCGGCCCTTCGCCGACCGGGCACTGATCGGACGGACCCTCGCGGCGCTAAACGAGTTCGACGGGGCGATTGCGGCGCTGCCCGTCTCGGACACGCTCAAGCGCGAAGGGGCCGAGGGCGGGCGGATCGAGGCGACGGTTTCCCGCGCGGAGCTGTGGCGGGCGCAGACCCCCCAGACGTTTCGTTTCGACGCGATCCTCGCGGCCCACCGCGCGGCGGCGGGCAAGGCGCTGACCGACGATGCGGCGGTGGCCGAGGAGGCCGGGCTCTCGGTTGCGCTGGTCCTGGGATCGGAGGAAAATCTCAAGGTGACCGATCCTGCCGACATGGCGCGCGCCGAGCGCCAGATCGCCGCCCGCCTCGCCGACATTCGCGTCGGCCAGGGCGTGGACGTGCACAAGTTTGGGCCGGGCGATCACGTCATGCTGTGCGGTGTGCGGATTACGCACGAACAAGGACTGGTCGGCCATTCGGACGCGGATGTGGGGCTGCACGCGCTGGTCGACGCGGTGCTGGGCGCGCTCGGCGCAGGCGATATCGGCAGCCATTTCCCGCCCTCCGAACCGGAATGGAAAGGCGCGAATTCGAGCCTGTTTGCGCGCCATGCGGCAAAACTGGTAGCCGAGGCCGGCGGGGCGATCGGCCATCTCGACCTCACCATCCTGTGCGAGGCGCCCAAGATCGGGTCCCATCGGGAGGCTTTGCGCGCGGGTGCGGCCGCCGCCTTCGGAATCGAGGTGGGCCGCGTGAGCGTAAAAGCCACGACGACGGAGAAGCTGGGCTTTCTGGGGCGGGGCGAAGGCATGGCGGGTATGGCTATGGCCACCATCCGGTTGCCGCTGGGTGGGGGCGACGAATGAGCGGCGGCCCGGTTCCTTCCATGAAAACGCTGCCGCGCCCGAGTTTCTGGCGGCTCTCGTCGCTACTCGCGACCTGGTTCGGCAGCGGCCTGCTGCCCAAGGCGCCCGGCACCTGGGGCTCGCTTGCCGCTCTTCCCTGCGCCTGGCTGATTGTCTGGGCCGGCGGGCCGATCGCGCTGGCCTGTGCCGCGGCGGCGGCGTTCGGGCTCGGCTGGTGGGCCTCGGAGATCTACGCCAAGGGCCGGAGCGACCCCGGCGAGGTCGTGATCGACGAGGTCGTGGGCCAGTGGCTGGTGCTGATCGTGGTGCCTCTCGATTTCGGGCTCTACGCGCTCGGCTTCGCGCTCTTTCGGCTTGCCGACATCACCAAGCCGTGGCCCGCAAACTGGGCGGAGCGCCGCCTGCCCGGGGGCCTCGGGATCATGGCCGACGACATTATCGCCGGCATCTATGCCGGGGTGGTGGTGTGGGCGGTGGCCGACCTGGTGACGCGATGACCTTCGCGCCCACCCTTGTAACCCGTGCGAGCGCCCTGCTCGACGCCTTCCGGGCCCGGGGCAAGATGCTGGCGACGGCGGAATCGTGCACCGGCGGGCTGCTTGCCGGGCTGATCACCCATGTGGCGGGCAGCTCGGACGTCCTCGAGCGAGGCTTCGTGACCTACACCAACCGGGCCAAGACCGAGATGATCGACGTGCCCGCGCCCCTGATCGAGAAGCTCGGCGCGGTCTCCGAAGAGGTCGCGCGCGCCATGGCGCTGGGCGCGCTCAAGCATTCGGGCGCGGATATTGCCGTCTCGATCACGGGCGTGGCGGGTCCCGCCGGCGGGACGGCGGAAAAACCCGTGGGGCTGGTGCATTTCGGGGCCGCGCTGCGCGATAACGGCGCGATCCACGAGCGCCACGTATTTTCGGGCGACCGCGAATCGATCCGCATCGCCTCGCTGGAAACCGCGATGGGGCTAGCGATGCGGATGCTGGAGGAGAGGTGAGCGCAACCCCCGCCATCCACCCCGATATGGCGGTGCTGCTGCGCGCCCGCGAGGATGCGGTGCCGCCGGTTGCGGGCGCGTCGGTCGCCGAGGTGCGCAGCTTCTGGGGCCGTTACACGGCGGCGACCCATCGCCCACCCCCCGCCGGGATGGCGGTGCGCGACATAGCGGTGGCGGGGCCGGACGGAGACGTGCCCGTGCGGCTCTATCGCCCGGCGAACGCGGGCGAGATGCCGGGCGTAATCCTCTACATGCATGGCGGCGGCTTCGTGTTGGGCGACCTGGAAAGCTCGGAAACCGTGGCCTGGGGGCTGGCGGAGAAGACCGGCGCGGTGGTCGCGAGCGTGGATTACCGGCTCGCCCCGGAGCACCCCTTCCCCGCCCCGTTCGACGATTGCCTCGCGGTGCTGCGCTGGCTGGCGGACATGCCCGCTGAGGCCGGGATCGACGGGACGCGCATCGCGGTCGCGGGCGACAGTGCGGGCGGCAACCTGGCGGCGGCGTTGACCTTGGCCGCGCGGGACGCGCGCGGCCCTGCGATTTGCGCCCAATCGCTGCTCTATCCCTGCACGGGCATCGATCTCGCGCTGGCGTCCTATACCCATTACGCCGAGGGACCGGGACTTTCCACCGCCAGCATGGTCTGGTTTCGCGACGCCTACACACCGGATGCGACGGGCCTTGCCGATCCTCTCGCCTGGCCGGCCGCGGCGGACGACCTTGCGGGCCTGCCGCCCGCGTTTGTCCATAGCGCCGAGATCGACCCGATCCGCGATGAAGGGCGGGTTTATGCCAGCCTGCTCGCCCGTGCCGGGGTGGACGTGACCTATCGCGAAGCGAAGGGCATGATCCACGGCTTCGCGCGCGCCCATGTAACGGGCGAAGGTGCGCGCGCCGAGTTCGACGCCCTGTGCGAATTCTTGAGGCGCCACCTCGCCGGCTGAGGCCGGAATTTCGGGAGAAATTCGCCATGACCGACGCATTCGACAAGGGTCCCAACCAGGCCCTGATCGGCAAGCCCGGCAGCCGCACCCAGCTCGGCACCCCGGCGCTGATACTCGATCTCGACGCGCTGGAGCACAACATCGCCGACATGGCCGGCTTCGCCAAGGCGCGCGGGATCGGCCTGCGCCCGGTCGCCAAGATCCATAAATCGTCGGAAATTTCGCGCCGCCAAGTCGCTGCCGGAGCGCGCGGCGTGTGTTGCGCCACGCTGCGCGAGGCCGAAGCGATGGTGGCGGGCGGCGTGCCCGGGGTCTTTCTGTTCACCTCGGTGGTCGGCGCGGCGAAGATCGAGCGCCTTGCAAAACTCAACGAAAAGGCCGACGGGCTGATCGTGGCGGTGGACGACGCAAGCAACGTGCTCGCCCTGGCGAATTCCGCAAGAACGTCCGGCAAGCCATTGCAAATAATGGTAGATTTTGAAGTCGGCGGAGGCCGGACGGGGCTGGCCGACGTGGATGAAGCGGTCGAGCTCGCCACGCTCATCGAGGCGACCGAGGGGGCGGCCTATCGAGGCGTGCAGGGTTATGACGGGGGCTTTCAGAACATCGCCGAATACGAAACCCGGCGCCGGCGTCAAGTCATCGGTTTGGGCCCGCTCCACGCGCTGTGCGATGCGCTGCGCGACGCGCACCTTGCCCCCGCGATCGTGAGTGGCGGCGGCACGGGAACCCACGCCTTCGACGACGAACAGGGCGTGCTGAATGAAATCCAGGTCGGCACCTATGTGATGATGGACGTGAATTACCTCAACGTGCGGATGCGCGCCGACGAGCCCTCGCCCTTTCAGGTCGCGCTGTTCGTGCGCACCACGGTAATCGGCGCCGCCCAGCCGGGCTTTTGCATCACCGACGCCGGCGTGAAGGAATTCGCCCGCTTCGACCTGCTTGCGCCGGAAATCGCCTCGGGCGCACCGGCGGGCGCGCGCTATTCCATCGTCGGCGACGATATGGGCCGGATCGACTTTGCCCAGCCCGGCGAACGGCTGGAGCCGGGTACGGCGATCGAGTGCATCCCGCCCCATTGTTACGCGACGCTCAACCTTTATCCGGTCTATCATTGCGTGCGCGGCGACACCCTGGTCGACATCTGGCCGATCGAGGCCCGCGAGACGTGGTAGGAGACGAACGCCATGGGCGAGGTTGCCCGGCGGCTTCTGACATTGGGCGTGCTCATCGCAATCCTCGCGGTGATCCTGCTACTGGGCGCAATCCGGGCAGGACCGACGAGCCCGCTCACTCCGCTTGTATTGTCCGGGTACTTTCCCGCGGTGCAGGGCACCACGCTCAACGGCGAGCGGATTGCGCTCCCCGACGGCTTCGCGGGCGGGCGCAACCTCGTGGCGCTGGGCTTTTCCACGGCCGACCGGGACGCGCTGACGAGCTGGGAGAGCGTCGGCCTGAGACGCTACAGCGTCGCGTTCTACGCCTTGCCGACGCTCGGCTCGGGCGGCCTGATCTCGCGTTTTTTTATCGATAACGCGCTGCGCTTCGCGGTGACCGGCGAGGACGCCCGCGAACGCACCATCGCGCTTCATCTCGACCGCGTCGCGTTTCGCCGCGCGCTGGGACTGGACGCGGAGGGCGGCGCCGTGGTGTTGCTGCTCGACAACAAGGGGAACGAGCTATGGCGCGCCGAAGGCCCGGCGGCCGACGAGGCGGTGACGGCCCTCGACGCGGTGCTGTCGGGATAGAGTTGACTCTATATCGCTCACGACAGCAGACCTAACGGTCCGCGCCCACACGGGTGCGCCACAGTTGCGGCGGCCCGCGGTCGCGGGCTGGCGCGCCCATAAGCCCGCAAGCGCGGGCCGGCGCTACTGCGCCGTGAGCCTGCGCGGCGCTTGAGCGCGTAAAATCTGGACTAACCGGCGACGATCACAACGATGCCCCAGGCGATCAGGGCTACGCCCGCGAGGCGGCCCAGCAGCGCGCCCCGGGGGATGAGTTTTTCGAGCAGGACGAAGGCGGCGAGCGCACCGACCCAGGCGAGGTTCATCACGCCGAGGACGAAGAGCAACGCCATCAGGACCCAGCAACAGCCGAGGCAATAGGCGCCGTGGTGCAGACCCATGGCGAACGCGCCGCCCGCGCCGGGCCGCCAATGGCGCGAGAGGAACTCGAAGGGTGCGCGGCAACGAACCAGGCAGGCCTGCTTGAGGGGCGTGAACTGGTAAAGCCCGGCCCCGATGAGCAAGCCGCCGCCCAGCCACGGGCTGGCCGAGACCATCGTGGGCAAGAGCAGAGCGGCCTGCTCGAGGCCCCATTGCAGCCCGGTCGCGGCCAGGGAGAAGCCCGCCCAGACGAACAGATAGCCGGCGGCAAAGGCGCCGTTCGAGGCATAGTCCCCGCCCCGTCCCTTTTCCTGCTGACGGCGGCGCGCCAGGCCGTAGATCAGGATCATGGGCGCGGCTGAGGGCAGCATCATGGCGACCATCATGACCGCCCACATGACGGCCGTGAGCCCGAAATTTAGAGCGCTCCAAGACGCCGGGTCGGCGGCCAACACGGTGACCATGCTCATCCCCGGCATGGCCATGTTGGGCATGTCAGAGGCCATGACGATGAGCCACAACCAGGACAGTCCCGTAATGACGGCAAGACCGGCGGCGGTGACCGCGCGCTCGCGCCGGAGCAGAAGGTCGAGAAACGGGATGCGCTCGTCCATGGGCGCGGGCCGGCCTAGGCGACCGGGGATTCGTCCAGGATGCCCTCGGGACCGATGGTGGTGTTCCAGATGGCGCCGTAACGGCCGGAAAAATCGTAATTGGCCGCGCCCTTGGCGCTTAGCGTCGTGCTCGCCATCTCGGCGACCTTGAACTCGACCCCCTGGGGCAACACGATCAGCGCCCGGTGGGGTTTGCCGGTGACGGGATTGCAGATCGGCTCGAGGCTAAGATCGACCACGCCGGGCACCGCGACCCGGGCGGTCCGCGCGGCAACGTCGGCCTCGAACTCGAAGGGCTCGTAAAGGGTTTCGTGCTCGGTAACGATGGTCGAGCCGTAGAAATTGATCGGGGTCATGTGGCTCTGTTCCTCGCCCGACAGAATGGTCTCGAGCGCGGCGCGCTGCTCGGGGTTGGCCCGGACGTCGATAATGCCCTGGGCCTGGCCCTTGCCTTCATGGACCGGGCCGGGCCACCAGAACAGCGCGGCGTAGCACAACCCGTCGAGGCTGACGTCGCCGAACCGCCCCTCCTCGATCTTCATCGCCTCGAAGCCCTTGCAATCGTCGTAAGTGGGCAGCGCGTTGAACTCGCACGGACACCCGAAATCGCAGTTGCAGCCACCGACCTTGATGCCTTTGAATTGCCAATCGACGTAAGCCATGACGTGTCCCCCCGGAGCAAAACTTCAGGCGGCGATGATGGGGTGAAAGCGGGGTCCGTGCAAGCCGGGGGGGGAATCAGCGCCGGGCTATTGTGCCCGGCGCTGGAAAGCGCGGAGAAGTTGAAATCGGAGCGTAAGACCCGCGCAGCAATCCGGGCCGCCGCATCGTCCGTGGTCCACGGCGCATTGGCGATAAAGCGGAAATTGATGAGCGCGGCAAGATAGCCGTCGCCTTCGGGCAGGATTGCCGCGGCCGTCGCGTCGCACGCGGCCGCGACCTCGAAGGCCTGTTCGAGAAGCTCGTGCAGATGGGCCTGGACGCATAGATTGGCCGACATGCCAGCCAGGATGACGCGGTCGATACCGACCTTGTGCAACTGCAGGGCGAGGTCGTTCTGCTCGGGGCCGCAGACCTTGTAGGGAGGGGTGTCGATGGTCTGGCCGTCAAAAATCGGGGCCTTGTACTCGGGCATGAAATCCGCGCCCGAGCCCGCGAAGCCTTCGGTTCTGTAGGCGCTCGGACGGTCGAACATGCCGATCGCATGCATCAGCTTTTCGAGCGACCCGGAGCGCGCCAACCGTGGTCGCTCGGGTAGTAGTAATGGGGCGAGATCGCGACGGTCATGGGGCGGCCTTGGCGGCATCGAGCAGGCGCTCGATATTGCCAACCGTGCCGTTGGCTTCGACGCTGCCGCCCACCGCGCCCCAGGCGACGCCCGAGGGGTCGAGAAAATCGATCTAGGGATCTATGATTATCAAAGCGGTGCGCTCGTCCACGACCATGTCGCTCGCAGGCAGCATGGGCTCGGCAGAATCGGCGTAGGGATCGCCGTTGTCGTCGGCGTGTGCGGGTTTCGGGGCGAGCGCGCCGGCCGCGGCCAGCGCCGCGGCACCAACGCCGACGCTCTCGGCGGTCAGGAAGCCGCGTCGGTCGATGCCATGGGAACAGGCTTAGGGATCGTTGGTCGTGTCGTTTGACGGTGTCTTGCCCCTCTTCGCCATAATGGGACTGCTGTGCTGGGTTGGAACGATGCCCAGATTGCTATCGAGCGCGCGCGGAGGCTCTACACATTCGCGTGATCGCCGGCCCAGCCGCCTTGCCGCCATTTGACGGGATGCAAGGCGCTCGCCATCATCGCGCCATGACCGCAACGCCCGAGAACCTCTTCCAGCAGCTCGATACCCTTGGAATCGCTACCACGACCACCGACTACCCGGCCCACGCCACGGTCGAGGAGGGCATCGCGCTGCGCGGCAACATGATCGGCATGTTCACCAAGAACCTGCTGCTGCGCGATAAGAAGAAAGCCCTCTACCTGGTTTCGATCGAGGAGCGCCGCGAGGTTGATCTCAAGACCCTGCACCGCCAGATCGGCGCGCGTGGCCGGCTGGGCTTCGCACCGCCCGAGATCATGACTGATCTGCTGGGCATAGAACCCGGGGCGCTCACCCCCTTCGCGCTGATCAATGATTTCGAGCGCCTGGTCACCCCGGTGCTCGACGCGGTGCTGTTTACGGCGGAGCAGGTGAATTTTCACCCCCTGGTGCAGACCGGCAGCACGGGTATCGCGCCGGACGACCTAGTTTCTTTCCTGCGCAGCGGGGGCCACGAGCCGGTGATCGTCGACTTCGACGCCGAGCCGTGATGCGGCGTGCACGGTTGGGGACGGCGCTCGCCGTGGCCGTCACCGCGCTGCTCGGACTGCCCGCTCCCGCCCCAGCGGATCAAATTTTGCGGATCCTGACCTGGGAGGCCTATACCGACCCCAGCTTCACCGATGCCTTCGAAGTTGAAACCGGCTGCCAGGTCCGGACCATCGTGGTTGGGCAGAATGACGATTTTTTCTCGCGCCTGCTTACGGGAGCGGACAGTTTCGACCTGGTCTCGCCCTCAATCGATACGACCTCGCTGCTGGTCAAACTGGGGCTGATCGAGCCCATCGTGACAAGCTGGGTGTGGCGCTTTTCCGAGATCTACCCGTCGCTGCGCGAACATCCGGGGATCCAGGCCGATGGCGAGCTATGGGCCGTGCCCTTCGCCTGGAGCCCGGTTACCCTGCTCTACCGGACCGGCAAGGTGATCCGAGCAGCCCGATAGCTGGGCGGCGCTGTGGGACCCGGCCTATGCGGGCAAGATCGCATTGTTCGATGACAAGTCGTCGCTCTACATGACCGCAAGACTACTGTTCGGACGCGATGTGGTGGCGTTCGACCTGGACGACGCGGCGCTCGATGCGGTGCGTGCCAAGCTCACCGCGCAGAAGCCGCTATTGCGCAAATACTGGGGCAGCGCCACCGAGCTGGTCAGCCTCTGCATAACCGGCGACGTTTGGATCCCGGATAGCTGGGGCTGGGTCGAGGACCCGTTGCGCGAACAGGGCCTGCCGATGACGAGCGTCGTGCCGGTCGAGCGGGCCAACGCCTGGGCGGATGCCTGGCAGATTGTGCGCGGTGCGGAAAATCTCGATTGCGCCTACGCCTGGCTGAATTTCAGCCTTTCGGCCGAGGCCCAATTCGGCGTGCAGGCGGTGACCGGTTTTTCCGGGGCAAACCCCGTGGCGCTCGCCGGTTGCACCGAGATCGGGGGCATTACCGTCGGCGGAGCAGATCGGGGAGTACGTGTTCTGGCGCGAGCCGGGCCGGCTGCTTCGTTGTATAGACAGCTGGACCGGGATCAAGGCAGCGGAATAGGTTAGTCTCGGCCCCTAAAGCCGATAAAACGCAGGATATCCGACCAGAAATATCCCACGGCGGTAAACCCGGCCACCACGAGAAAATGCACGATCGCCCCGCCCTCCATGCCGCCGAGATCGACGAAGGCAAGATCAACGAGCACGCCGACCCCGAAGCCCAGAAAGACGCTGAACGGGATAACCTTGCGATCCGATTTTTCTTCCATCCGCTCTCTCCTTGCGCCGCCTAGGCGCGGCCTCGGCCTTCGGCAGCCCTACCGCCGGACACGCTACGGCTCGCCGCAGGCACGCCATAGAGGGTCCGAGCCCGGCCCTCAAAGGCCCGGACCATGCGGTGGGCCGCCTCAGTGAACAAGCCGCCGATGAGTGACTGAAGCAACGCCGAGCGGAGCTCGAAATCGACATAGAAATCGATCATGCAGCCCTCGGGCCGGCTCTCGAAGCCCCAGCGATTTTCCAAATGGCGAACCGGCCCGTCGGTGTAGACAACGTCGATGCGCTTGGGCCGGGCAAGCTCGACCCGCGAGGTGAAGCGCTCGCGGAACATCTTGAAACCGATCACCAGATCGGCGTGGAAGATCTCACCCTCGCGCGAGGTAATTCGTGCGCCACGGCACCAGGGCAGAAATTCGGGGTAGCGATCGACCGCAGCGACGAGGTCGAACATCTGCTCGGCGCTGTAAGGCAGGTCGCGCTGCTCGGCGTGGCTCGGCACCGGTTTAAGCCTTTTCTCGTTTTGCTTCATAGGGTAAAGCAAAACGACGCTCAGTCGTCACTAACGCTCTCACCGCCGGTCTAATTAGGGACCGGCCGCCCTGGGCCAACCCCGATCCAGCGACCCGCGGTCGCGGGTCTGCGAAATCCGGCTGGTTATACATCATCAGATTTCGCCATTAGCCTTCCGCGAGGCGAGCGGTGCGGGCCTCGCGGAGAGCCGCAAAATCCTCGCCCGCATGGTAGGACGAGCGGGTCAGCGGTGTCGCCGAGACGAGCAAGAAACCCTTAGCCCGGGCACGGGCGGCATAATCGTCGAATTCCTCGGGCGGCACGAAACGGATCACCTTGTGGTGGCGCGCGGTGGGCTGGAGATACTGGCCGATGGTGAGGAAATCGACGTCTGCCGCGCGCAGGTCGTCCATCACCTGATGGATTTCCTGCGTCTCCTCGCCCAGCCCGACCATCAGCCCCGACTTTGTGAACATCGAGGGATCGAGCCGCTTGACCGTATCGAGCAGACGGAGCGAATTGAAATAGCGCGCGCCCGGGCGGACCGAGGCGTAGAGCCGGGGCACGGTCTCGAGGTTGTGGTTATAGACGTCGGGCCTTGCGGCGACGACGGTTTCGATGGCGCCCTTTTTGCGCAGGAAATCGGGGGTGAGCACCTCGACGGTCGTGGCGGGCGAGCGCTCGTGCAGGAGCGTGATGCAACGCGCGAACTGGCCGGCGCCGCCGTCGTCGAGGTCGTCTCGATCAACGGAAGTGATCACCACATGTTCGAGGCCAAGCTCGGCCACCGCGTCCGCCAGGCGCCCGGGCTCGTGGGGATCGAGCAAATCGGGCTTGCCGGTCTCGATGTTGCAGAACGCGCAAGCCCGGGTGCAGACGCTGCCCAGAATCATCACCGTCACGTGACTCTTGGCCCAGCATTCGCCGATGTTGGGGCAGGCCGCCTCTTCACACACCGTATTGAGCCGCAGCGCGTGGATGGTCTTGCGGGTCTTGGCGAAGTCGGGCGAGTTCGGCGCCTTGACCCGAAGCCATTTCGGCTTAGGCCGGTGCAGCGGATCGCGGGGGATCGGTGCCGTCTCGGTCATGGTCTAGATGTGGAGGACCCGGCCGTAGGCGTCAAGCACCGCTTCGTGCATCGCCTCGGAAATCGTCGGGTGGGGGAAGATCGTCGCCATCAGCTCAGCCTCGGTCAGTTCCGCGGTGCGCGCGATGGTGTAGCCCTGGATTAGCTCGGTCACTTCCGGCCCGATCATGTGGGCGCCCAGCAGCTCGCCGGTTTTGGCGTCGAACACGGTCTTGATCATCCCGTCCTCGTCGCCCAGTGCGATCGCCTTGCCGTTGGCGACGAACGGGAAATGCCCGACCTTGACCTCGTGCCCGGCGGCCTTGGCCGCAGCTTCGCTAAAGCCGACGGAAGCGACCTGCGGCCGGCAATAGGTGCAGCCGGGAACTTTAGTTGGATCGAGGGGGTGCAGGCCCTCGATGCCCGCGAGCTTCTCGACACAGAGTACGCCCTCGTGCATCGCCTTGTGAGCGAGCCAGGGCGGGCCGCACAGATCGCCGATAGCGTAGATGCCGGGCTCGCCGGTCGCCATCCACGGGTCGGTCAGGACATGGCCCTTCTCGACCACGACCTTGCTGCCGTCGATTCCGATATCCTCGACGTTACCCGTGATGCCGACGGCGAGGATGACCTTATCGACGGAAATCTCGACACCCTCGCCTCCGCCGGCCGGGGTAATGGTGGCCTTCGCCCCCCTGGCGCTCGTCTTGAGCGCGGAGACGCTGGCACCGGTATGGATCGTGATGCCCTGCTTCTTGAAAGCCTTCAGGGCGAGCGCCGAAATCTCTTCGTCTTCGACGGGCAGGATGCGGTCGAGCAGTTCGACCACGGTGACCTCCGCGCCCATGTCGGAATAAAAGCTCGCGAACTCCATGCCGATGGCGCCGGAGCCGACGACCAGCAGGGAGGCGGGAATCGCCTCGGGCACCATCGCCTCCTTGTAGCTCCAGACGGTCTTGCCGTCGGGCGCCAAATCAGGCAGCGCGCGCGCCCGCGCACCGGTGGCGAGGATGATGTGTTTGGCCTCAAGGGTCGCGATATCCTTACCGTCCTTCGCGACCGCGATCTTGCCCGCACCGGCTAGGCGACCCTTGCCGTCGAACACGGTGACCTTGTTCTTCTTCATCAGAAAGCCAACGCCCTTGGAGAGCTTGTTCGCGACCTTGCGCGAGCGCTTCACGACCGCGGCCGTGTCGTAGCTAATGTTATCAGCGGAGAGACCGAAATCGCCCAAATGGTCGAGCAGGTGGCGAATCTCGGACGCCCGGAGCAGAGCCTTGGTCGGGATGCAGCCCCAGTTGAGACAAATCCCGCCTAGATGCTCGCGCTCGATCACCGCGGTCTTCATGCCGAGTTGGGCGGCGCGGATCGCTGCGACGTAGCCACCCGGCCCGCCGCCGACAACGATGATGTCGAATTTTGTCTCGGCCATGATTAATTTTTTACGCGCTCAAGCGCCGCGCAGGCTCGCGCCGCGTCTTCTGTTGGGGCCGGCCGCCCCCGCGGGGCCAGCCCCGGCCCTGCGGCGGCCCGCACTTGCGGGCCTGCGTCCTCGGAGTGTGATTCGTCATACCGATTACGCCTCCTAAAGCAGCATCGCGAG
>CAVOEB010000029.1:0-37393 GCA_963694715.1 Alphaproteobacteria bacterium
CCAGACCGACGTGCCCCACAGATCGTCGGCGGGCAGGATTTCGACCTCGTCGTTGCGGATCAGCAGATAGACCGGTGAGCTCGCCTTGCCCTCGACGATCAGCAGGTCGTAGCCCGCCATCTTAAGCTCGGCGCTCCACTTGCCGCCCGAATTCGAGCAGGTGATAGCACCCGTGAGCGCGCCCTTGGTGATGACCGTGTGACGCCCGCCCGTGGGCGCGAGGGTGCCCGTGAGCGGCCCGGTGGCAAAGATGATCTTGTTGCCGGGAGCGAGCGCATCGACCTTGGGGTCGATCTCTTCCATGAGATACTTGCTGCCCAGGCCGCGGCTGCCTATATAGCTCATCGCCCACTCCATGTTGAGCGGTTCGATTGCCACGGTTTTCTTGGTCAAATTAACGCGCAGGACCTGCTTCTGCCAACCCATGAGAATCCTCTCTTCGCTCCGATTATGACCAACTATAGGCGAACCGGTGCGCCTCTAGGAAGGCTTTTACCCAGTGTCGGTAGAACTCGTCTCGAGGCCGAGGCGGGCTAGGGTCGCGTCGCTCGGCACGCCGTCCGCCGACCAGCCGCGCTGTTCGTAATAGGCAGGCAACATGACGCCGAGTGGGCAGACCGCTCCCTTGGCGGAGCCGCTGGTCAGCGGTTCTTCGAGGATGCGGGCGGGCAGGGTATCGTCAGCCGCGCTCAGGCCCGCCTGCAGGTTGAACTGGCGCTCGAGCGTCCAGATCCGCTCGCCGACCTCGCGCAGGCGGTCAAGATCCCAGCCGCCACCGCAGGCCGCCTCGAGATGGGCGGCTAGCATCTCGTGGGGCCAGCCATTATAAAGCGCAAACATGCAGATGCCCGAAGAATCGACCGCCGCGTTCCAGTCCTGGGTGGCTTTGACGATGCCGGGTTTTTCGTCGAGCGGACCGGCGGCAAAATCGCTTGCGAAGGGCGTTGCGCGCATATGGCAGGCGCCGCGGTTACTGGTCGCGTAGGCGAGCCCCATGCCGGGCATGGAGCGGCCGTCATAGCCTGCGAACTCCTGGCCCTTGACGGTCATGGCGAATTCGGGGCGGCCGTATTTGGCGCAGAGCCGCGCGGCGCCCAGCCCGATCTCGAGCCCGAAGCCCTCGGCCCGGCCCGTGGCTTCCGCGAGCTCGACCAGGGCGTGGGCGTTGCCGAATGTGAGCTCGATGCCACCGGTGTCGGCGGACGTAATCACGCCTTCCTCGAACAGCTCCATCGCCGCGGCGATGGAGCCGCCGAGCGAGATCGGGTCCATGCCGTGCTCGTTGCACATGAAGCCCGCAAAGGTCGCCGCATCAAGGTCGTCGACCCCGACCATGGCGCCCAGCCCGTAGACGGATTCATATTCCAGCCCACCCGAGGCGATGTGGTATTCGGGCCGGTCCTTGACCGAGAAGTGTTCGGGATGGATATGGGCGATGCGCCCGCAGCCGATGGTGCAGGCAAAACAGGCCGAGTTGGTCACCAGGTTGCGGTGACCGTCGGGCAGGCGCTCGGCGATCGCTTCGGCCGAGATGTTCTCGACGCCCTCGAACTGGACGTCGCGGTTGTTGCGCGTGGGCAGGGTGCCGAAGGAATTCGCAACCATCGCCATGCGCGAGGTCCCGGTCTCGGTCAGCTCCATACGCCGTTCGCTCGACGCCAGCGCCGCGTGGCCCTCGGCAACGACGGCGCGGAACGCGGGCGGGTCGCGCAGCGGCACGCCCTTCGTGCCGCGCACGGCGATGGCCTTGAGGTTCTTCGAGCCCATCACCGCGCCGACGCCCGAACGCCCTGGGGCACGGTGCATGTCATTGATGATACAGGCGATGCGGGATGTGGCCTCGCCGGCGGCACCGATCGAGGCGACTTTCATTTGGGGATCGTGGCGGCGCTGGAGCGTCGTTTCGGTGTGCCAGACGGTGGTGCCCCAGAGATCGGCGGCGGAGTGCAGGGTGGCCTCGCCATCGTCAATCACGAGATAGACGGGCTTTTTCGCGCGGCCCTCGACGATGACCATATCGTAGCCGGCAAACTTGAGCTCCGCACCCCACTTGCCGCCCGAGTTCGACGCCGCGATGGCGCCCGTGAGCGCGCCCTTGGTGACCACCGTAAAGCGCCCGCCGGTCGACGCCGCGGTGCCCGTGAGCGGGCCGGTCGCGAAGATCAGCTCGTTGCCGGGATCGAGGGGATCGACAGCCGGGTCGACCTCCTCATAAAGATACTTGCTGCCTAGCCCGCGCGAGCCGAGGTAACGCTCCGCCCATTCACGGTTCAGCGGCTCGGCCGTACAACGGCCCGCAGTGAGATCGACCCGTAAAATCTGTCCCTGCCAGCCCATGGCCCTAGAACCCCTCGGTAATCCAGACCGTCACGTCGGCCGCCTCTTTGCGGATGGCGAGCGGCGCTGCGTAATCGGGCGAAGCGTACCACGCGGCGGCGCGCTCGAAGCTGCCGAACTCGATCACCACTATGCGCTCGCCGAGCGGACCACCCTCGACGGCCTCCGCCTGGCCGCCCCGGGCGAGAAAGCGCCCGCCGAACGCGGTGATCGCCGCGCCCGCCCCGGCCTTGTAGTCCTCGTAGCGGGTGGCATCGGTGACGGTAATCTGGGCTACTACATAGCCCTTCATGCCGCCCGTGGGCGCCTGGTCGGTGCCTTCGGCGGCGAAGATGTGGGAGCGGGTGGCGGCGTGCCTGCGTTTGAGCAGCTCGGCGTATTCAGGCGATTGGTACCAAGCGCGCAAGCGCTCGAGGCTTTCGAAGGCAGTAATGACGAGCACGCCGCTGGGCGGGGTGCCCTCGGGCGCCTCGGTGCGTCCCGCCCGGGCCAGGACCCGGGCGCCGAACGCATCGAGTGTGGCGCCGACCCCTGCGGCGTAGGTCCCGAAACCCTCGGGATCGGTAATCTCGATATCGCCAATAAGATAGGCCGTCATCGTAGCTCTCCCCTGCCCCTTGTCAGTCGATGATGCCGGTGCCACGCAGGAAATTCGCCAGCATCCGGGGCGCGTCGGGTAAGGGCCGGAAACGCTCGATCGCGCTCGGGTTGGTCTCGTAATCGTCGGACATCATGATATCGATGGTGACCTCGGGATGGAACTGCACGGTGACCCAATCGCCGCCGTGGTCGAGCGCGCCCGCGTCGTACCACTCGGTGGATGCGAGCACGGTCGTTTCGGGCGGGATCTCGACGACATGGTCATAATGGCCGTAATGGAACTCGGGCGTATCGCCGAGGCCGGCAAATAAATAGTGGTTCCGGCCCGCCTCGGTCAGCAGGGCGGGGTAGCTACCATGGATCATGCCATGACCGTGGGGCTCGACCCGCCCGCCACGTAAGACACTGGCCATCTGGTGGCCGCCGCAGACCCCAAACATCGGGCGCCCGGTTTCGCGATACTCGCCAAGCCAGTCCATCGCGGTCTTCTGCCAGGCGAAGCCTTCGTTGATCGAGGGATAGCTGCCGCCAACGAACACGGCGTCCGCGGTGCCGGGGTCGGGCAGGGATTCGCCGCCATAGACGTCGATACTGACGAAATCGAGCTGATCCAGCAGGCCCAGCTCGCGCAGCCGGTTGGTGAACCACACGCCGTCATAGCCCGAGCCGTCGTCGAGCGGCTTGAATCGCGCCGGGTCGAGCTCGGGGTCTTCGGAGTTGATCGAGACATGCAACAGGGTCGGGGTGGTCATGGTTGCGCTCACAAAATACCGGTGCCGGTGAGAAAATTGACGAACAGGCGCGGCGCGTCGGGCAGGTCGCGGTAGTAGAGATGGGGCTCGGGCACCTCCTGGGACACCGCGGCCATACAGCCATTTGCGGTCATTTCGGGGTGAAATTGGGTAGTCACCCAGTGGCCGCCATGATCGATGGCCGCGGCCTCGAAGGCCTCGCTCGACGCGAGCAGCATCGCACCCTCGGGCAAGCGCTCGACATGCTCTTCGTTGCCGAAATGAAAGTGCGGATCATCGTCGAAACCCTCGAAGACGAAATGAGCACGCCCCGCGTCGGTCAGATCGAGCGGCTTGCTACCGACGAAGCGTCCGCCGGGCAAGGGCGTCACCTGGCCGCCATGCATGTGTGCGACCATCTGATGGCCCCCGCATGCAGCAAACAACGGGCGGGTGGTGACGCGGTATTCGGCCAACCATGCCATCATGGTGTCCTGCCAATCCAAACCGTCGTTGATCGAGGGAATGGAGCCGCCGACGAAGACGACGTCGTAATCCTCCGGTGGGGGCAGCGCCTCGCCGTGGGCGACGTCGACGCTGGTGTAGTCGAGCAGCTCGAGGACACCGAGTTCGGTCAGTCGGTTGGCGAACCACACCCCATCGTGATGGGTGTCTTCGGAACCGGCGTAGATTGCGATCATCTCGTCGAGATCGCCACCGGTTATCGAGATTTGTAACAGCCGCTTGCGCGCCATCGGTTTGCCTCTTCCATCCCTCGCCCCGCTCTTGCATCGACGCGGAGGAAATATTCGGACAAAACGGCGACGGCGTAAAGCCGGAACCTAGCGAGTGGCGAACAGGAGACTTGCATTACGCCCCCAAGGGGCTGTTGAATGGCGCTCAAATCTCATCGAGTTGTAGCGGTGAGACCGATGCACCTAAAAAATGGATATTTGAACCCCGTGGGGAGACGCTTCCGATGACAGGCTACATACTTACCGACCCCAATTTCAGTGACGGCACACACGAAGACGTGATCGAGCAGATCATGGACCAGCTCCGGGGTCGCGACGGCGTCAAACTTATCGGGTACGAGCCCGACGCGGATTTCGATCGTCTGCCGGCCGAGGTGCTGGGCCGCCCCGAGGCGGTGCGGGACGCGTTGCTCGATGCCGCCGGCAAGGCTTACGAGCTGATCGATATGGATCAGCAGCACGGCCGCCATCCGCGTATCGGGGCCGTGGACACCATCGAGATTTACCCGGCCAAGGGCATCACGATCGAAGATTGCATCGAGTTCGCCGAGGAGTTGGGCCAGGAGCTCTTTAAGCGCTACGACGTGCCGATTTATTATACCGGCAAGAACGCGCGCCGCCCCGACCGCGAAGGCCTGACCGCCATTCGCAAGGGCAATTACGAGGGGCTCAAAGAGACCGTCCTAGTCGATCCGGAGCGGGCACCCGACCTCGGGCCCGCGAAGCTCCATCCGACGGCGGGCGCCACCATAGTCGGCGCGCTGGAGGAACACGATGCCTATTTCAACGTCGTGCTGGATACGACCGATCTGGCTATTGCGAAGAAGCTGGCCCGTGCCGTGCGCGGCAAACACGGCGGCTTCTTCAATATCCAGGGTGTGATCGGCCTGCCTCAGACTCACCGTCGAACCGGCCAGGCCTGCACGGTGGTGTCGTGTGAGATCAGCAATCCTTTGCAAACTCCCATTCACCGCGTCTTCAACCTGCTCAAAGCCGAGGCCGCGCGCTACGGGGTCAATGTTCTCGCCGCGCAGGTTTGCGGCACCATTTCAGCCGAGGTGCTCGTCCAGACCGCCGAGTGGTATCTGCAACTCGAGGGGATCAACGGACCCTGGGATTACAAGACCCAGATTATCGAGAACCACCTCTTCGAACTCGAGAATTAGGCTGTTCCCCTTTCCTTGGTGATTGCCCGGCGCCCGCTCCTCCGAGCGGCGCCGGGCCAATCGTCGCGGGTTAGCGCAATAGATGAGGACGATAGAATGCTCGTAGAATTATCGGTCGCAGAATTCAGCCAGGTGCTGGGATCCAATTCTCCGGCACCGGGCGGCGGTAGTGTGGCCGCGCTTTCGGGAACCCTCGGGGCGGACCTGGTCTCAATGGTTTGCCGGCTGAGTATCGGCAGGAAAGGGCTTGAACCCTTCGAGGGCGAACTCGAGGAGGCTCTCGAGGGCGCTCAGTCGCTCTCGCAAAGCCTGCTGAGACGGGTCGACCTTGATACCGAGGCGTTCAACGGCGTGATGGCTGGGTTCAAAATGCCCAAAGAGACGGACGACGAAAAGGCTGCAAGACGAGAAGCGATCCAGGCCGCCTACAAGGAGGCTGTTCAATCGCCTCTGGGGATAGCGAGGGAATGCCTTGGCGTTTTGCGACTGGCCAAAAAACTGGTCGGCAAATCCAATCCCAACACCCTGAGCGACCTTGGCGTCGCATCACAGCAGGCCTATGCGGGGCTGGAGGGGGCTATAATGAATGTGAATATCAATTTGCCCTCGATAAAGGACGGGGGTTTTGTAGCCCGTATTGTCTCGGAGACGTCAACCTTCCTCGAAGACGGAAGTAAAATCAGGGACGCCGTTCATAGATATGTTGCCGAAAACAGCGCTTAGCGAGCAGCGGCAGGGCTTGGCGATAGTTCGCCGGTACGGTCGAATTATCATGTTACTTCTGTTTGTTTCCGGATAGAACAAGCTAAATTTCGTCCACCTTCGCAGCCGGCGAAAATCTACAGGGGAAAACTGATCATGGCCAAACGGCTAAGCAAGGAAAACCAGGCGCTCTTGGACCACCTCAAGAAACAAGGGGTGCGTTACCTGATCCCGTCTTACGTCGACATGCACGGCATCTCGAAGGGCAAAACCGTTCCGATCGAGCATTTCGACCGCATGATGTCGGGTTCGGAATTGTGCACAGGCGCCGCGCTCGACGGCGTCCCCCAGGTGGTCGTGGACGAGGAAATCGCCGCCCACCCCGACCCGAAATCGGCCACGATTCTGCCCTGGAACCCCGAAATTTGCTGGTTCGCCAGCGACCTGTGGTGCGAGGGTAAGCCCTTTGAGCCGAACGGCCGGCTGATCCTCAAGCGCCAGCTCGAGGCCGCCGCCAAGATGGGCTTTACCTTCAACGTCGGTATCGAGTGCGAGTTCTTCGTGCTCCGCGAGGGCGAGAACGGCGAGCATGTTCCGGTCTCGGAGTTCGACGACATCGACAAGGCCGCCTACGACACTCGCCTCACGCTGCATAACTACGCTTGGCTCGACGAGATCGTAAGCTCCATGAACGGGCTTGGCTGGGACGTCTATTCGTTCGATCACGAGGACACCAACGGCCAGTGGGAGATCGACTTCGCCTATGCCGAGGCGCTGACCACCTCGGACCGCTTTACCTTCTTCCGCCTCATGCTCAAGGAAATCTGCCGCGAGCATGGCCTGCTGGCCACGTTCATGCCCAAGCCCTGGAGCAACCGGACGGGTTCGGGTGCACACCTCAACATGTCGCTGGCGGACAAGAAAACGGGCAAGAACCTGTTCGAGGACGCCAAGGACAAGCGCAACTGCGACACCTCAAAACTGGGCTACAAGTTCATCGCTGGCATGCTCAAGCACGCCCAGGCGATCGTCGCGGTGACCTGCCCGACGGTCAACAGCTACAAGCGCCTGACCGTATCGGGCAGCATGACCGGCTATACCTGGGCGCCGGCCTTCGCCAGCTACGGCGGCAACAACCGGACCAACCTGCTGCGTGTGCCGCTGGGCGGCGGCCGGGTCGAGTGCCGGGGCGCCGACATCGGCATGAACCCCTATCTAGGCACGGCGCTGGCTCTCGCGGCCGGGCTGGAGGGCATTCGCGAGAACGCCGACCCGGGCGAGCCGCACATGGAGAACGTCTACGAGAAGAGCCCTGGCCAGCGCAGGCGCGAGAAGATCAAGGAACTGCCGCGCACTTTGGTCGAGGGCATCGACGCCGTGAAGCGCGATCCGCTGGTCGAACAGGTGTTCGGCAAAGCAATGTTCGATTCCTGGGTCGAGTTCCGCGAGCAGGAATGGGCGAGCTACCACAACCACGTTTCCGACTGGGAGCGCGAGCGCTACCTCAAATTCTGGTAGGCGCGGCTGGGCGCAAACGCGCGATTTTCGATGGCAGACACCTGACCCGCGCCGTGCTCGTGCGCACCAAACTCACTCTTGTCGATCTCTCAGGCGCCACACTGCTCAATGCGCGGCTCTCGCGCGCTGACCTGTCGGGGGCCGATCTGAGCGGCGCCCGGCTCGACGATGCCAACTTCGAAGCAGCGAAGCTTCGGCCTCAGGAGATCAGGAGCGCGAGCGGCGAGCCTACCGGGCGCGATTGGCCCGCCAATCTGACCGATACCAGTCTGCTGCGGGCCCGCATGCGCGGCGCCAACCTATTGAAGGCCAAGCTCGGCGGCGCCAATTTCGAGCAGCCCGACCTGCAGAAAACCAGCCTCGAGACCGTCAACCTGCGCCCTGCGCGGCTGACCGGCACCGCGATGCCGCTGACCATGAAGGTTCTAGGCGCCCGCGCCTGATCTGCTCGCCGGCTCCGATAGGGCGAGCCCGAGCTCTCTTCCAAACCGTGTTTGCGTCCGCGACAGCTTGCGTCACCTACACCGCGCCGTGCTAATCTTTGCCCCTGAACGCAGTGGCCGGGGAGGGCTCGATGGCGGTGAAGAGGGAGGTCGATTACATCATCGTGGGCGCGGGCTCGGCCGGTTGCGTGCTGGCCCACCGGCTGACCGAGGACGCGGACGTCTCCGTACTGCTGATCGAGGCCGGCGGGCGCGACGATTCGATCTTCATCCACATGCCCTCGGGCATGCTCTACCCGATGCACAATCCGCGCTACACCTGGAAGTTCGAGAGCGAGCCCCAGGCGCGCCTGGGCGGGCGGAAAATCTACACGCCGCGCGGCAAGTGCCTGGGCGGTTCGTCCTCGATCAACAGCATGGTCTATGTCCGCGGCCATGCCCTCGACTTCGACCGCTGGGCGGCCGAGAGCGGGGCCGCGGACTGGGACTACGCCCATTGCCTGCCCTACTTCAAGCGGGCCGAAACCTGCCGGCGCGGCGGCGACGAATATCGCGGCAGCTCGGGTCCCCTGCAGGTGACCGCCGGAGGCGAGACCCCGACCCCGCGTAACCGGCTCGACGAGGTTTTTCTCGAAGCCGGGCAGCAGGCAGGTTACCCGCTCTCAAACGATCCCAATGGCTACCAGCAGGAAGGCGTGAGCTGGCAGGACATGACCGTCGGCGACGGGCGGCGCAGCTCGACCGCGCGGGCCTATTTGCGCCCGGCGATGGGGCGGTCGAATTTGGCCGTCATGACCCATGCCCTGACGCGGCGCATAATCGTCGAAGGCAACCGCGCGGCCGGTGTCGAGGTCGAGCGCAACGGGGCCGGTGAAACGATCGCGGCGCGGCGCGAAGTGATCCTCTCGGCGGGCGCAATCGGCTCGCCCCACCTGCTCTGGGTCTCGGGTATCGGCGCCGGCGACGAGTTGCGCGACGCGGGCATCGACGTGGCCTGCGACCTGCCGGGCGTGGGCAAGAGCCTGCAGGATCATATCGAGGTGCTGGTACAGTACGAATGCACTCAGCCTATCTCGCTGGCCAGCGCCATGACCCCGTGGGGCAAGGCTAAGCTGGGGCTGGAATGGATCCTGTCGAAGAAAGGTCTGGGTGCGACCACTCACTTCGAGGTCGGCGGCTTTATCCGCACCCGCGACGACGCGCCCCACCCCAACCTGCAATACCACTACCTGCCGCTCGGCATCACTTACGAGGGCGCAGTGCAAAAGACCCACGCCTTCCAGGCCCATCTTGACACCTGCCGGCCGACCAGCCGGGGCCGGCTCAGTTTTACCTCCCCGGACATCGCGCTAGCACCCCGGATCGATCCCAATTATCTCGATACCGAGGAGGATCGCCGGGATTTCCGCGAGGGCATCCGCAAGACCCGTGAGATCATCGCGCAAGCCGCCTACGATCCCTATCGCGGGCGCGAGCTGGCGCCGGGCAAGGGGGCCACCTCGAACGCAGACCTCGACGCCTTCTGCGCCGCGCGCGGCGAGACCGCGTATCACCCCTGCTGCACCTGCCGCATGGGCGAGGATGCTATGGCCGTGACCGACGGCGAGGGCCGGGTGCACGGGCTGGAGGGGTTGCGCGTTGTCGACGCCTCGATCATGCCCTCGATTACCAGCGGCAACCTGAATGCGCCGACCATCATGCTGGCCGAGAAGCTGGCCGACGCCATTGCGGGGCGCGAGGCACTCGCGCCGTTATCCGTTCCGGTCTACGATCCCAAGGTCGCCGCCTGATCCGGCACAAAAAACACCCGCGCCTGCTTGAGGCCGGCGCGGGTGTGTTCAGAAAACAATTAGAGGTTCTTCGGGTTGCACTCGAGTAGCTCGACATACCAGCAGCCGTCATAGCCCGTGCCCTGGTAATCGAGGCACCACAGGCCGTTCCCGATGGACCGTTTACCGCGGTATTTGTCGCGGCCCCACAGGCCCTTGATATAGCCGTTGGGTTTGTAATATTTCCAGTACTTCTTGCCGCAATCGAAGCCGAACAGGGTGTTCTCGACGAATAGAGCCGCGAGTCCCGCTTTGCTCAGCACCGTGACGCCCTCGGGCCGGCGGCCTGGCGCTGCCCGCCTGGGCCGGACTGAAGGCCAGACCGCTTACAGCGAACGTCGCGGCCGCCATCGCTCCGATAATTTTTATTGCACCGTCTCCCTTAAGTTTTTCCCGCGGGCCGGCAAGGGCCGGATCAGAACCTGGCTTCGACTTCTTCGAATATATGGATGGGCGCCTCGTAGTTATCGGGCATGCCGCCGATCACGGCGTCGTCCAAAAACGCCGCTTGATCCGCGGGCAGGCCGATGCCGGCGAGATCTTCGGGCCAGAATATTCCCTCCGTCTTGCTGTTCGGGTGGCCGTAGCCGTACTCGGACACGTTGTAGGCGCCCGAGCGGAAATCGAGAAAGTCGTGGGCCCGGTCGAGATGCTACGCGTCCTTGATCAGGACGTAGACGAGGGCGCCTTCCTTGGGCTCCATGTAGCGCACAGGCACGCCGTCCCAACGCAGCTTGATGGGGCCGTTCCAGGTCAGCGCGGCGACCAGCTCGCCCGACGCCCGGCCCTGCTCGACCGACGTGAGATCGTTGGTTTAGATGCGCAGCAACGGCTTTTTCTTTTTCAGCAGCTCCTTGAGCTCGGCGATGTCGTCGAGGCTTATATGGTCAGGATCCATGCCCACATAGATCGCGGCGATGAAGCCCGTATCGCCCACGTCGTCGATCACCGCCAGCTTGCCCGCATAGCGCTCGTCCCACAGCAGGCTGTAGGATTTCTCGTCGATGTCGACCAGGTCAGTACGGTAGGTAATCGAGATCCAGCCCCAGTCCCACGGCACGAAATAATGCTCGCCGCCGAAGATGGTACCGGGCCGTTCTTTCATCATCGGGTAGGGGTCCGGCCAGTTGGACAGGCGCGAAACGTCGATCGGCTGGATCAGCCCGGCGCCCATCAGTTTTTGGGTGATCTAGCTGTACGGATGGGCCAGGTCGGGCTGGAAACCCGCCGTGACCTTGGCGAACGCTTCGTCCTCATCGCCGAACACGCTGAATTCGGGCGCTTCGCCGTGCTTCTCGATATAGGCTTCGTCGAACCCTTGCAGCTCGTAGCCGCTCCAAGCGAACATTATCGCGTGGTCGCTGGCGGCCCGGGCGTCAGGGGCATGGCAGCAAACCCCTATACCCGCGGCGCCCAGCGCCATCATCTCGCGCCGCCTGTGCCCCATAGGGCCTGCGCCGCGCCCATTGCGTTTCCTGGTCGTGAGTGTCTCTCCTTTTGGCAAGGTTCAGAATGGCTGATTGCACACAGCTAATTTGACACAATGGTGGAAAATTTCGAGCCCGTGAGGCAAGTGCCGCACCAACCTGCACGCGAGCTGGCGACTGTCAGCGCCAGGTGACGGGGTAAGACGGCCCTTCGGACCAGACCTTCTTGGGCCGTTCGCTATCGATGGTGTAATTGGTTTCGCGCACCTCGAACAGGCGCCGGCCCAAGGCATGGGCCTCGCCCACTGGGTTTGAGGGATCTTCCAGGGTGTCGCCGCGCGAGTTACCCACGCCCACGACGAAGCCGACAAAATCATGGCGCAGGTAGCGGCAGAGCTCTTCCATGTGGGCTAGCACGCCGAGGCGCGAGGGCAGATTGTTTTCCTCCGCGCTCATTAACACGGCGCACTTCTTGTGCATGAAGTCACGGATCACCCGCTCGCACTCGGGATGGCCGGCTGACATACAGCAGAATGTGCGGTCAAGCATATTTTTGAAGATGCCCGAGACGCCGTACCAGTAGAGCGGCGTGGCGTAGACCCAGGCATCGGCAGGCAGCATCTTTTCAAAAAACATTTCTTCGAAGCGGTCATCGATGGCGCAATGGCCGTCGGCTTTCCGGCATTCCTTGCAGTCGCGCAGCATTCCGTCGACATAATCGGGAATGTGGATTAGCTCGGTTTCGTGACCGGCTTCGCTCGCACCCTCGCACAGCGCGTCGGCGAGGCGGCGTGAATTACCGTTGCGCCGCGGGCTACCGCATAGCACCACGACTTTTTTCGGTGTATTCGGCTGGCTGGTCATTGCGTCCACCTTATCGTTGCATCGCCGCCGCGCTGGTGCCGCGTGCAAGACTCGAACTTGCGACCCCAGCATTACGAATGCTGTGCTCTACCAACTGAGCTAACGCGGCACTGCGCTTCGGCTCCGGCAGTCTCTACCGGAGGCTAATTATAACCTGAGCGAGCTTCCGGAGAGAAGGTCATTTAGCCTGTATCGAGTCGCAATGGCGTCGATGATGCCGTCCTCGCGCATCGCACGGATCACGCGATTGAATTCAGGCAAGGCGCCTGCATAGGGCAAATCCTTGCGCAGGAGAACATGGTGGTCCGCGGGGGTGCGCAAGGGCACCTCGACAATCGAGGCCGCCATGTCCAGCGCGGCAATCAGCTTCGCCGCCGAAGCCGGGGGAACAATGACGAAATCGGTGCGATGGTGCGACAGCATCCGAAAACACTGGGGATAGGTTGAAACAAACGTCACCTTTTCGATATGGAGGCGCCGGTACCGTTCTATGGCCAATTGGTTGCCGAAGATCTCGCAGACCTCGAACGGCACCAGATCCGCAACGTCCCTGATTTCGGCGAGCGCCGAATAGTTTGGTGATGTGCGAGCGACATAGACATTGAGAACAATTGTAAACACGCTCTCCGAGGCGACGAGGTATTGCAGCCGTTCCCCGGTGGGCACCGTGACCAAGCCATCGACCTCGCCGTCACGGACGTGGGCCTGTGCCCGGGGTAAACTGTTCGCCTCGAGCGGAATTCCCATCCGTCGATTGAACTCCTCGTCCACGATGTCGAAGAATGTGCCGGAGGCCCGACCTTGTTCGTCCTGGGCGCTGTAGGGCGGCCAATTATGATTGAATACGAGGCGCAATGGCGATTGGGCCGCGCCGACGTTTGCAAAGCCGTAGACCGGGACGATGACGGCGGCATCCCACCGAGAGTGCGCAGGCAGCAAACGCCCAGTGCCGCGATCTTCCCGGGCGTATTCGGTTCGCTGGTCATGGAGTCTTTCCGTCTCCTTCTATACCGCTGCCGGCGCGCGGATTCGAACCGCGGACCTTTAGCCCTACCGCTATCGCACCATGAGAGCGGTTTATTTATCAGCCCTATCGCTATCGCTACATGAGGGCCTATTCGTTCCTCAAGAACGAATCTGGGTCTTCGGGCAGGATCTGGCCGCCGTCGACGACGATCGCCTGGCCAGTGACGAATTTGGCCTGGTCGGAGGCGAGATAGACCATGGCGTAGGCGATGTCCGCCGGCTCGCCCAGATGGCCCACAGGGATGTTGCGCTCGACCACTTTCACGCCGTCTTCGCCGTAAAGCTTGACCAGGCTCGGGATTAGGATATTGCCCGGGCTGACCGCGTTGACCGTGATGCCGTCCTTAGCAAGTTCGAGGGAGGCCGCCTTGATGAAGGCGTTCACGCCGCCCTTGCTTGACGCATAGGCGGTGAGCGTCGCCTGGGCGACATCGGGGCCGGTGATCGACGACGTGAACAGGATACGGCCCCAGTTCTGCTTGCGCATGATCGGGATGCACGGCTTGGTCAGCAGGAAACAGGAGCGCAAGTTGGTGTTGATGGTGTCGTCCCAGATTTCGATGGGCATCTCTTCCATGGGCAGGTCGGGATAGATGCCCGCGTTGTGACAGAGAACGTCGAGCCG
The DNA here is from genome assembly GCA_963694715.1 of Alphaproteobacteria bacterium. Classification (GTDB taxonomy): domain Bacteria; phylum Pseudomonadota; class Alphaproteobacteria; order UBA828; family JAPUJA01; genus CAVOEB01. The sequence goes on from CAVOEB010000029.1 coordinate 14,024, forward strand.
GCCATAGGTTTCTGCCGCGAAGGCCACAAGCGCGTTGCACTCGGCTTCGTCTCGGATATCCGTCTGAAGATAGATCGCGTTGCCGCCGGCCTTGCGGATCGCCTCGGCCACCGCTTCGCCCTCGTCCACCGAGCGCGAGGCGCAAACCACCTTGGCGCCCTCGGCGGCAAACACCGTGGCTATACCCTCGCCGATGCCCCTGCCCGCACCGGTTATGATGGCAATCTTGCCCTCCAGATTGATGCTCATATCTCTTAATCTCCCCCTTTTGGTATTCGCCCTATCGCTCGCACCCGCTCGCTGCTTGAGGACTTCTTACGTCATTCGTGCGGCGCGTTCCGCGGGCGTTTCTTCCGCTTGTTTCGCCGCACCCCGCCTCAATCGCGGCTTCTTTGGGATCGTTTCCGCCTTCGCGTCTGCATCACTGTCGCCCTCGTCACTCCTGGGCGCAGCAACCGCCCGGGGCGCCGGCGGGCTAAGCCACTCGAAGCGGTCGAAGGCGCCGCAGGCGGCACAATGCATTGCCCAGGACGCGGCCTGCGCGCCGCACGCGTCGCAGACCCAGACGGGGTCGGGCGCGGCGCGGCTCGCCTCGATCAACCAGCGACGCCCGGCCTCGCGGTCGCCGCTCTCACCCTCCTCGAGATCCGCCATCAAGCGAAATATTCCTGCGCTAGAGCGCGTCGCGGCCGCCGCATCGAGGTGGCGGCGCGCCTGGCCCCACAGCCGCGCGTCAAGTGATGCGCGGGCAAGCAAAAGATGGCTTTCGACGTGGTCCGGGTTGTGGGCGACGGTCTTCCCGACATGACCCGCCCGCTCGGCCGGGGTGGAGTCCGCAACGGCGTCGAGCAGCAGCACCCCCAGCTCGGGATGGGGCGCACTCTCCCACGCCTCGGCAAGGATTCTTCGCGCCCGGCTAGGCTGCCCCGCCTCAATTTCGAGCTCGGCGGCCAGCGCGGCCGCAGGCACCAGATCGGCGGCCAGCTCGCGGGCGCGCCTGGCAAAGCGGCGCGCTTCATCGGGATTGCCCGCGGCCTTGGCGGCCTGTGCCCGGCCCAGCATGACCAATGCACGATGGCGCGTGCCCACCGCACGATCGAGGACCCGGTGCTTAAGCGCCGCCTGCAAGGTGGCCTCGGCGTCGATCCATTGGTTGGCTTGGATCTGCAATTCGAGCAGGGTGGTGAGTACCCAAGGAGTGTGAGGGCGTAAACGATAGGCTTTTTTCACCAGCTCCAGAGCGCGCTTGCGATCGCCCGTCTTGGTCGCGTCGACGAGCAACCCGCGCAGGCCCAGGAACTCGGTCTCGGGGCGCGCCAGCATGGCCTCGAAATAGCCCTTCGCCGCGTGCTCGTCGCCTTCAAGCTGGGCCGCTTGCGCGGAGAGCAGCAGGGTGAGCGGCGGCTCGCCGAGGAGTGAATCGGCGCGCCGGGAAAGCCGCCGGGCGCCGCGTGCATCGCCCGCAGCCGCGGCAACCAGACCCAGGGTCAACGCCCGGTAGCCACGTTGCTCGCGCCGCCGCCGGCGCGCTGCCCGAAACCCAGCGGGACCGTGCCAGATCATCCGCACCGCTTCAAAGAGCGCGATGCTCAGTGCCGCAGCGAGCGCTACCGCACCGACCAGAACCGCGACGGAGGTTTCGATACGGTAGGCCTTCCAGTCGAGCACGACCTGGCCCGGATGATCCGCCACCCACACGGTGACGAAGGCGACTGCCGCGATTCCTAAGCAGAATAGGAACAGCCGGGTCATGGCACCCCGGCCTCGCCGGGCGTGGCCACGAACGAGGCGGCGACGACGCGCCCCAGAAGCGCCACTGCGTCTTCCGCGTCAAGCCGGGCGCGGGCGTCCGAGAGCCAGCCTTGCGCGGCCTCGCGAGCGGCGCCCTCGAGCCCGTCCAGCTCGGCCACCGCGCCCGCCAGTTCGCTCGCTACGAGACGGACCTCGGCGCGGGCGATCCGGGCCTCCGCCGAATCACCCTCGATGTCGTCGCCGGTGCGCCGCACCGAGACCACATCGGCCAACTTCTGCAGGGTCTCGTCGACCCAGCCCGCCCCTTCGGGCGCCAGCGCCGCGGTGACAACAGCGCGCGCCAGGGCCGGAAAGCGCGCTCGCAAGGCCTCGCGGGTAGGCACACCGTACTCGGCGTAGGGTTCCAACGCAGCGAGCGCCGCCGGGGCGTCCGGCCGCTCAGCCAGCAGGGGAACAACCCCGGCAAGCTCCGCCGCAAAGGGCGCGCCCCGGGCAAGCGCGTCGCGCAACTGGGCGAGCCCCAGCACAAGGGCGATAGGCCCTACGCCAGGATCGGGCCGGGCGGCCTGGTCCACCTCCAGAGCGCCTAGGCGGAGCGTAAGCGCGGCCAGTGTTTTCCCCAGCGCCGCAAGCTCGTCGGCCAGCGCTTCGCTTGCCTGGTCGTTCGCCACCGTGCCGCCCAGCGCGAGGCGGGCGTCGATCTCGTCGAGCCGTGCGGCCAGCGCCGTGGCCTCGGGTGACGGGCTTGCCCCACCGTTCGCTTCGAGTACCGCGATTCGCTCGGCCAGCGTATCGAGTATCGCCACCTGGGGGGCTGCAAGCCCGGTCAAGCTCTGCTCGAGGGCGTCGAGACGCACATCCAGCGCCGCGTTGCCGGTCGCGGGACCCGGGGGTGAAATTTCCGGGAGCGGCGGCTGGGGAGCCGATGCCCCGACGGGAGCCGCCTCGACCGACGCCGTCTCGACGGGTGGGCCGGTGCGAACCTCGTCCATGATCATGGGCCACAGGCCGTAGAGTGCGGCGCCCACGACCACGCCCGCAAACAGCAATACGCCGACCAGCCGGGTGCGCCGACGCTTGGAACAGGCGCCCGCGGAAAGCGCGGGATCGGCCTCGGCGTGGGGCGGTCGTGCCACGTCTTCGGACGGTTTCATCGCGCCGGCCGGGGCCGGCTTAGTTGCGCTGTCGGCCGGGGGCGAGGTATCGCGGGACGATCCGGATGCGCCAGCACGCGCCTTGTTATTAGATTTGGGACGTTTGCGCTCGGCCATGGTTTACTCAGGTCCTCGATTCGCCGGAGCCCGTCGGGGCACGGGCGGAGCCCGGGTCGAGAAAAGCCAGAACCGCCTCCTGATCGAGACGCTCGGCCACCGCTACCCGCCGCCAAGTAACGCCGCCGGCTGCCTTCGCCACCGCGTCTCTCAGGCACAGGGCGTCGAGCGAGGCGGTTCTCTGGGCCAGGCCCGCTGCCTTCAAAAGAGTAACAAACGTACCCGCACTGCGGGGAGAGAAAAATAGCACGCCATCGAGTCCTCCCGTCGCCAACGCGTCGCGCAACCGCTCCGAGAACGCTGTGGCGGCGCGTGCCTCGTAGAGCACCTCGCGGCGCACGTTGAAGCCCGCGGCCCCGAGCGCACCCGTGAGATCTCCCGCGATATGTTTGCCTGCGACGTGGACCAGTGACCCCGCATTGGGCCGCAGACGCGCGCACACTAATTTCGCCAGAGCCTCGACATCGCCCGAGGCAGCGGAAATCTCTGCAAAGCCGCAGGCCGCGGCCGCCTCGGCGCTCGCCGGGCCGACCGCGAAAAGCGGCAAATCACGCCGCACGCTGACTTGGGCGAGCATGCGTACGCCGTTGGCGCTGGTCGCGAGGATCGCCTGGACGCCGTTGAAATCGAGGGCTGCATTGAGCGGGCGGCGCACGATCTCGAGCATGGGCTCGATCATGGCCTCGATATCCTGCTCGGCGAGCTGCTCGGCGAGGAGGATTGCATCCTCGCGCGGCCGGGTGATGACGACGCGACGGCTCATCCGTCGTCGGATGAGGTTTCGGCCTCGTCGGCAAAAAAGCCGGGCCCGGCCTTCTCGCGCAGCTCCATGCCAAGCTCGGCGCCCAGCCGGCTCGCCTGACCGCGCGGGCCATGACGCGAACCGGAATGGGCCGCGCGCCCGTTCGGTGTGACAAGCAGGGCCTGGATGAACAGGTGATCGTCGCCGTCTAGCTCAGCCAGGGCAGCGATCGGGGTCTGGCAGGAGCCGCCGATGGCGGCGAGCAAAGCGCGCTCAGCCGAGACCCGAATCCAGGTCGCCTCGTCGTTGAGAGGCACCAGCAGGGCCTGGGTCACCTTATCGTCGGCCCGGCACTCGACACCGATGGCGCCCTGGGCGATGGCCGGCAACATCTCGTCGATTTCGAGCACCGCGGCGACGGCATCCGCCCGGCCCAGCCGCTTGAGCCCTGAGATGGCGAGCAGGGTGGCCTCGGCCTCGCCCTCGGCAATCTTGCGCAACCGGGTTTCGACATTACCGCGCAGGCTTACGATTTCGAGGTCGGGCCGGTGCATCAGAAGCTGGGCCGTGCGGCGCGGCGACGCGGTACCGACTCGCGCACCGGGGGCGAGATCAGCCAACGAGCTGGCGTGCCGCGCGATCAGCGCGTCGCGCGGATCCTCGCGCGGCAGCAGGCAGGGAATAATCAGGCCCGGCGGTAGCCGGGCCTCCATGTCCTTCATGGAATGAACCGCGAGGTCGATGACGCCGTCGAGTAGCGCCGTTTCGATCTCCTTGACGAACAGCCCCTTACCGCCGATTTCGGTCAACGGCCGGTCGAGCACGAGATCGCCGGTAGTCTTGATGACCTCGATGGCGATGGCGTCCTCGCCGGCGAGCTCTGGGTGGGCCGCCGCCAGTCGGGCGTGCACCTCGCGGGCCTGGATCAGCGCCAGCGCGCTGCCCCGGCTGCCAATGCGAAGGCTGGGGGATGCGCTCACGGGCGGAACGAAGCGATCAGGCCAGTCATGGACGTAAGGATTAGCACAGCTCGAGGCTGGCGGACAGCCGCGCGCAACGCTAAAGTCGCCCCGCAATCCACTGCCACAAACACGGTTGAGGCGCCCGATGAACATGCTCGGCATCGAGACCAGCTGCGATGAGACCGCCGCGGCGATCGTGACCGACCGGAAGGAGATCCGCGCGAGCCTCGTGCTCTCGCAGATCGACGAACACCGGCTCTATGGCGGGGTGGTGCCCGAGATCGCCGCGCGCTCCCATATTGATCATCTCGACCGGCTGATCGGCGCCGCGCTTGAGGAGGCGGGGCTGGCCAGCGGCGATCTCGACGCCGTTGCGGCGACCGCGGGGCCGGGGCTGATCGGCGCGGTGATGGTGGGCCTGACCACTGGCAAGGCGATCGCCGCGGTGCACGATCTGCCCTTTGTTGCGGTCAACCATCTCGAAGGCCATGCGCTCTCGGCCCGGCTGGTCGAGGATCTCGACTATCCCTATTTGTTGCTGCTGGTCTCGGGCGGCCATTGCCAGCTGCTGGCTGTCGAGGGGGTGGGCGCCTACCGCCGGCTGGGAACCACCATCGACGACGCGGTCGGCGAGGCCTTCGACAAGGCGGCCAAGTTGCTCGGGCTAGGCTATCCTGGCGGCCCCGCCATCGAGGCTTACGCGCGCGACGGCGATCCGGCGGCGATCAAGCTACCCCGGCCGCTCAAGGGGCGGGCGGGCTGCGATTTTTCATTCTCGGGCCTGAAGACCGCGTTGCGCCAGGCGGTCGAAGCCACGAGTGGCGGGAAGCTCGCAGCCGAGACGTTAACGCCTGCCGCCCAAGCGGATTTCGCGGCGTCGTTCCAGGCGGCGGTGGGCGACGTGTTGATCGACCGCACCGAGGCGGGCTTGCGCCTGTTCGCGGAGGCGACGGGTCAGGCAGCCCCGGCGCTGGTGGTGGCCGGCGGGGTCGCGGCCAACACCCATCTGCGCGAGCGCCTGGGCGTGCTGACCGGTAAATACGGTGTGCGCCTCACACTCCCTCCCCTTGCGCTTTGCACCGATAACGCGGCGATGATCGCCTGGGCGGGAATCGAGCGGCTGGGCCGGGGCTTGCGCGACGGGCTCGACGCCGCACCCCGCGCCCGCTGGCCGCTCGACGCAAACGCCGCGCCGCCGCCCGGCATGGGCCGACCCGGTCGGCTGGGGGCCAAGGCGTGAGCGCAATTTCGACAGTGGGCGTGGTTGGCGCCGGGGCCTGGGGCACGACGCTCAGTGCCATGGCCGCGAGCGCGGGCCACGGCGCATTGATCTGGGCGCGCGAGGCCGACGTGGTCGAAGCCATCAACGCACGCCACGAAAACCCCCGTTTCCTGCCCGGCGTCGCCCTCGATGAGGGCTTGCGCGCCACGGGCCAGCTAGGCGAACTGGGCGCCTGTGACGCGCTTTTACTGGCTGCTCCGGCCCAGCGTTTGCGAGCCGTGGCGCAAGCCCTCGCGCCGGCGCTGAAGCCCGGCATGCCGGTGGTGATCTGCGCCAAGGGCATCGAGCAGGATAGTCTCGCGCTGATGAGCGAGGCGGTGGGCGAAAGCCTGCCCGATCCTGCCATCGCCGTGCTCTCGGGCCCGACCTTCGCCGCCGAGGTCGCGCGCGGCCTGCCCACCGCGGTAACGCTGGCCTGCGCCGACGCCGAGCTGGGCACGGAACTCGCCACGTTGCTTGGGAGCGCTACCTTTCGGCCTTATCTCACGGACGACGTTGTGGGCGCGCAGGTCGGCGGCGCGGTCAAGAACGTGCTCGCCATCGCCTGCGGCATCGCGCAAGGGCGCGGCCTGGGCGACAATGCAAGGGCCGCCCTGATCACCCGTGGCTTGGCCGAGATGGCGCGCCTCGGCTCAGCACTCGGCGCCCGGCCCGAGACGCTCACCGGCCTGTCGGGGCTGGGCGATCTGGTGCTGACCTGCGCAGGCGAGCAATCGCGTAACATGTCGCTCGGCCTCGCGCTGGGCACCGGCCATAGCCTCGTCGACGTGTTGGCGCGACGTGAATCGGTGGCCGAGGGCGTCGCGACAGCGCAAGCCGTGAGCCGCCTCGCAGCACGTCACGAGGTCGAGGTGCCGATCTGCGCCACTGTTGATGCCATCCTGCACCGCGGCGCGGATATCGATACCGCGATCGGGGCCCTGCTCGCCCGACCGTTTACCGCCGAGGCCGGGGCCCGGCCGGCCAACTGAAACCGGGAACCGAGGAGAGATGCCATGACGCTGCGCATGCCCGACGAGTTCACTCACCACACCGACGTGCTTTCGAACGTGACGTTGCATTATCTGCGCGAGGGCAGCGGGCCGCCGCTGCTGCTGGTCCATGGCTGGCCGGGTTTCTGCTGGGAGTGGCGCAAAAATATTGGGCCGCTAGCCGAGCATTTCGACGTCATCGCGCCCGATATGCGCGGCTTCGGCGATTCGACCAAGCCGCCGCTCGATCGCATCGATCTCTATTCGACGGAGCATGTCATCGACGACTTCGTCGAGTTGCTCGACCGCCTCGGGCTGGAAAAGATTTTCCTCTGCGGCCACGATTTCGGCTCGGAGGTGGTGCATAAATTCATCCGCCGCCACCGTGACCGGGTGAGTGCAGCTGCCATCCTCAACCCGGCGGTGCCGGGCTGGGGCGAGCGCTATATGCAGCGCTTCGAGGAGGCCTGGTATTTCATGTTTCACCAGCTCGATCTCGCAGTCGAGCTGGTCGGCTCGAGCCGGGAGGCCTGCCGGGCCTATTTTAAGCACTGGCTGTCCCACTGGTCGGCGGATGGGGACCTGTTCACGGATGTTGAAATAGAGGTCTATACGGACACCTTCATGAAACCCGGTAATCTCCATGGCGGCTTTAACTTCTACCGGGTGAAGGATTTTTGGAAGGAGATCGACTGGACGATTTCGGACTGCCCGATGGTTTTTCTCCAGGGCATGGCCGATCCCATCGCGCCCGCGGCCTGGACCGACCTCGTTGGGCGCTGGTACACCGACTTCACGATCGAGTACGTTGAGGGCGCCGGTCATTTCCTGATGTGCGAAAAGCCGGAGACCCTGAACAATCGCCTGATGGAGGGCTTCCTCGGCGGCGGCAAAAAGACAACCTGACGACCACGAACGGGAGGATTTTATGACACGGCTGGCGGACAAGACGGCGATCATCACGGGCGGTTCGGGCGGCATCGGCCGCGCGGCGGGCACGTTGTTTGCGAAAGAGGGCGCGAACGTGCTGCTCGTCGATATCAACGAGGATGCGCTCAGATCCGCGGTCGAAGAGGCGGGCGGCAACGCGGTGAGCTACGCCGTTGCCGACGTCTCCAACGAAGCGCAGACCCAGGCCTTCGCGGCCCTGGCCGTGGAGCGCTACGGCGGCATCGACATCGCCCTGCTCAATGCTGGGATCGCGGGCAAGTCGGCGCCGATCACCAAGATGGCGGTCGAGGATTTTGATCACGTCATGGCAGTGAATACACGCGGCGTGTTTCTCGGCATGAAGCACACTATGCCCGCAATGGCCGAGCGGGGTGCAGGCTCCATCGTGATCACCTCGTCGGTCGCGGGCCTGATTGGCACGCCGAAGATATCGGCCTACACCGCGAGCAAGCATGCAGTCGTAGGGCTGATGCGCTCGGGCGCGCTCGAAGGCGCGCGCAACAAGATTCGGGTCAACACGATTAATCCCGCGCCGGTCGCAACCCAACTCGCCCGCGACCTCGAGGAAGGTTTCAACCCCGACGATCCGGACAAGGCCCAGGAATCCATGCTCCGCGCAATTCCATTGCGCCGTTACGCCGAGCCCCCCGAGATCGCTGACCTGCTGCTGTTCCTGGCGTCGGATGAAAGCCGTTACTGCACCGGGGGCATCTATACCATCGACGGCGGCTTGACGGCCTATTAGAGCGGTTCTCTTTCAGTTGGATCCGCTCTAGGCTTTTCTTGCTCACGGCAGCGGACCTCACGGTCCGCTTCTTAAGCGGGCGCGCCGGATAACCGGTGGGCCGCAGTCGCGGCCTTAAGCAATTTTAGTTCGAGTTCGACAACTAGAAAGTATTGCCATGCATTTCATCGCCCGCTGCCTCGACAAACCTGACGCCGGCAGCCTGCGGGCCGACACAAGGCCCGCCCATCTCGACTGGATGGCGACGCAACTCGATGTCATATCCGTTGCGGGCCCGTTGCTCGACGAGGCGGATGCGCCCCTGGGCTCGTTGTTGATCGTCGAGGGGGTCGAGCTCGAAGCGGTGGCGGCCCTGCTGGCCGAGGACCCTTACGCCAAGGCCGGATTGTTCGCATCCGTCGAGATCACGCCGTGGAAGTGGGTGGTCGGCCGGCCCGAAGATTAGAGTTGGAGAGCGCGCAATGAACTACTGGCTAATGAAGGCCGACCCGGAGACCGACTGGTCGTGGGACGAGCAGGTTGCCGACGACGTCACCTATTGGGACGGCGTGCGCAACGCCAGAGCCCAGAACAACATGAAGGCGATGAGGCTCGGCGATAAGGTGTTTTTTTATCATTCGCAGAAGGAAAAGCGGATTGTCGGCATCGTCGAGATCGCCAAGGAGTTCTATCCCGACCATACGGTCGAGGCAGGCAAGTACGGCATGGTCGACATAAAGACCGTCGGCCCGCTGGCCCGCCCGGTTACACTCAGGCAAATCAAGGAAGATGAGCGCCTGGGCCATCTCTCGCTAGTGCGCCAGTCGCGCCTATCGGTCAGCGCGATCGATGCCCGAGCGTGGAAGATCATCTGCACCATGGGCGGCGTATCGGCATGAGCCTGTCCGAAACCGACCCTGGGCCCGCCTCGATCCCGGCGGGCGAGCCGCTCTGCACGCTCGGCGATCTCGCGCCGGGTCGTTCGAAGGGGTTTCGCGTCGAGGGCGAGGAGACGCCGGTGCTGGTGTTTCTCGTCCGCCCGAACAACGCGCGGGACGACGAGGTTTACGGTTACGTCAACCAATGCGCCCACCGCTCCACGCCGCTCGACTGGGTCGAGGGCGAGTTTCTCGACGCGGAGTCCAAGACCATCGTCTGTGCGACCCATGGCGCAGTGTTTCGCATCGAGGACGGCGTTTGCATTGAAGGCCCCTGTCCGGGCAAGAGCCTGCAGGCGGTGAGCCTTGAGGTGCGCGGCGGGCGGATCTATGTGAGCACGGCGCCCCGCTACCGCTGAGCCGCCCGCGACGCCGCGCCGGGCGCTAGTCTTGCCCGGGTCACCCGAAGCGCCGATAATCGGCCTTGCCTAAGCGGCGCATCAGGCGACGCCGGACCATCGCCCAGCAGTAGAGAATCATGTCATGTCCCATCCCGATATCTTCCCCGTGCCCGCCGATCTGGCTAAATCGGCCTGGTGCGACGAGGCGAGCTACGACGCGATGTATGCCCGCTCGATCGAGGACCCCGAGGGGTTCTGGGCCGAGCAGGCCAAACGGCTCGATTGGATCGAAACCTGGTCGAAGGTAAAGACTGTCGATTTTACCGGCGATGTGACGATCCGCTGGTTCGAGGGCGCCAAGCTCAACGCCTGCGTAAACTGCATCGACCGCCACTTGCCCGCACGCGCCGATCAGACGGCGATCCTCTGGGAGGGCGACGACCCCGCAGACGACGCGGCAATCACCTACGCGGAGCTGCACGAGAAGGTCTGCCGGCTGGCCAACCTGCTCAAGGCCCGGGGCGTAGCCAAGGGCGACCGGGTGACGATCTATATGCCGATGATCCCCGAAGCGGCCTACGCCATGCTCGCCTGCGCCCGGATCGGCGCGGTCCATTCGGTGGTGTTCGGCGGCTTCTCACCGGATTCACTCGCCGGGCGTATCCATGACTGCGAGAGCAACTGCGTGATTACCGCCGACGAGGGCGTTCGCGGCGGCAAGCCGATCCCGCTCAAGGCGAACACCGACAAGGCGATGGAAAGCTGCCCGACGGTAAAATCGGTGATCGTGGTCAAGCGCACCGGGGGCGAGATCGGCTGGGTCGAGGGCCGCGATGTCTGGTACGAGGAAGGCACCGCAGCGCAACCCACCACATGCGCGGCGGAGCCGATGGACGCGGAGGACCCGCTCTTCATCCTCTATACCTCGGGCTCGACGGGCAAGCCCAAGGGGGTGATGCACACCACCGGCGGCTATCTGCTCTACGCCGCCATGACCCACCAGTACGTCTTCGACTACCACGACGGCGATATCTACTGGTGCACCGCGGACGTCGGCTGGGTCACGGGCCACACCTATATAATCTATGGCCCGCTCGCCAACGGCGCGGTCACCCTGATGTTCGAGGGCGTGCCCAACTATCCCGACAGCTCGCGCTGCTGGCAGGTGGTCGACAAACACAAGGTCAGCATCTTCTACACCGCGCCGACCGCGATCCGCGCGCTGATGCGCGAGGGCTACGAGCCCGTGACCGGGACCTCGCGCGAATCACTCCGCCTGCTGGGCTCGGTCGGCGAGCCGATCAACCCGGAAGCCTGGCGGTGGTACTACCACGTGGTCGGCGATGGGCGCTGCCCGATCGTCGATACCTGGTGGCAGACCGAAACCGGGGGCATCTTGATTACGCCGCTGCCGGGCGCCGTGGCACTCAAGCCCGGCTCGGCGACCCGGCCCTTCTTCGGGATCAGGCCGCTGATCGTCGATGCCGAGGGCAACGAGCTGACGGGCGAATGCGAGGGGCTGCTTTGCATGGCGGATTCCTGGCCCGGCCAGATGCGTTCGCTCTACGGCGATCACGACCGCTTCATCAGCGCCTATTTTTCGCAATATCCCGGGCGCTACTTCACCGGCGACGGCTGCCGGCGCGACGCGGACGGCTATTACTGGATTACGGGCCGGGTCGACGACGTTATCAACGTCTCGGGCCACCGCATGGGCACGGCGGAGGTGGAGAGCGCTCTGGTCGCCCACCCCTCGGTCTCGGAGGCCGCGGTCGTGGGCTATCCCCACGAGATCAAGGGCCAGGGCATCTACGCCTATGTCACGCTCACCGAGGGCGTCGAGACCTCGGAAGAATTGCGCGCCGAGCTGGTCAAATGGGTGCGCAAGGAAATCGGCCCGATCGCAACTCCCGACCTGATCCAGTGGGCACCCGGCCTGCCCAAGACCCGCTCTGGCAAGATCATGCGCCGGATCCTGCGCAAGATCGCCGGGGACGATTTCGCCAACCTGGGCGACACCAGCACGCTGGCCGACCCCTCGGTAGTCGAGCATCTGGTCGAGAACCGGATGAACCGCTAACGCGCGACCACCTTGCAGTAGAGATTGGCCGCAACGAGTTCGGCGCAGAAGCGCTCGGCGCTTGCGCGGTCCCCGAAGGGAGCGGCGAGCAGGCGCACGAAGCCCTCGCCGTCGGTCTCGCCCAGCGCCACGCCGTCGAGCCAGGGCGCGAGGTCGGCAAACAAGCCTCCATGAACCCCCGCCAGCCGGTCCCATTCGCGCGCCGCCGCATCCGCGGTGCGGAACGAGGCGAGGTGGGCGGCGAACTCGGGCGCGGGAGCCTCGGGCGCAGGGGTATTGGGCCACGCTTCGTCGGGTACCGCCAGGGCAGCGCTCATTACCTCGCCGGAATCGAGCGTCGGCATGGCTGGCCCGGCGGCGTCATGTTTTTCAAGGGGCGCTTCCAGCGGAGCGGCGGCGGGGTCGGCCGGCAGCGGCAGGGCAGCCTCGCCGATAACGATGGGCGCATCACTGGGCGCGTCGTGGTCCGAACCGGCGGGGGCCGGATCGAATATCAGCGCTTCGGGCGGCGGCTCGCCGTAATCGGCGCCCTCGCGGCCCGTAGCGAACGCCGCTTCGACGGGATATTCGGACCGCGCCGCCCAGGCGGTCCGTGCAGCCTCATACCAGTAGACGGCCGCCGCATAATCCTGTGGCACGCCCAGCCCGTACTCGTAGAGATGGGCGAGGCTGGCCTGCGCCGTATCGTTGCCGCGCTCGGCGGCAATAAGATACCACTGGGCGGCCTCGGTATAATTTTTCTCGACACCAACGCCACGCTCATAGAGCGCGCCGATCTGGAACGGCGCGAAGGGATCGCCGCCCTCGCTCGCCTGCTCGTACCAGCGAAGCGCCTGATCGATGCTTGCGCGCACCCCCAAGCCTTTCTCGTAGGCCTGGCCCAGTGCGGCTTGCGCGCCCGGATCGCCGGCCTGGGCCATCTTGGTGAGCTGTTCGAGGGTGCGCACGTCATGGCCGGACGGCGGCGCGCAGGCGCCGAGCAACAGCGCGATCATCGCGCCGCATACCATCGCACGCCTTGCGGCGCGCCGGAGGAAGAGAGCCCGGATCATGGCCGCAGTTCCTGAAGGATCGGGGGCCGAGCCTAGCGCGCGACGAGGGGCTTGGCCAGTTCGGCTTCGGTCTTGCCGGTCACGTCCACGTCATCGCAGCAGGCGATGCGCGCGGCGCCGTCATAGGCGCGCCCCAATCCGGCCGCGATCAGCCCGGCGGCTAGATCTTCGCCGCCGGACGTAGCCACCCGGGCCACGACGCGCCCGGCATACTTACCGTATTCGATAGCGGCGAGCCGACGTCCGCGAAACGGACCAGGGTAAAAATTTCCTGACCCAGCGAGATACACGCACGGACCTCGATGGTATCGCCGTCGACCACCCGCACCACCTCAGCCCAGACCGGACTGGCCAGAACATCTCCAGCGCGGGCGGGCACCAGACCGGCGAGCCAGACGACCAAAGCCAGCGCCGCGGGCAGATACGCGGCTCAGAAGTCGGTGGTACGGCCCTTTTGCTGCCAGTCGCCGTAGCGGGTTGGCTCGGGCCCCTTGGGTCCGCCAACCTCGCCCGGCGGTTGGCGTTTGGGCGCCGGTTTGGCGGTTGCGGCCGCGTCGTCGGGCGCAGGCTTCGGGGGTTTGGTTGCGGGTTTGGCTTTCGGATCGCGGGCCATCGTTCTTAACTCTCCCTGAACCGCAAGCGTCGCGGGGCTAGAGTTCCATCGGGTCCTTGTCGGGCAGGGCTTCCCACTCGGCCCACGGCGTTTCACGGCCGGGCCAGCCGACACGCTCGAAATGGAACGGCCAGGCGTCGCGCACCCAATCACGCATCCAAGCGTAGAGCTCGGCGTCGAAGCCGCCGGGGACCTCGCTCGCCCGGACCCAGAGATGGCCTTGCGCTTCATATTCCAGCTTAAGGGAGAAATAGACGTAGACGCAGGCCCGCTCGATGCTCTCGTCGGGCGCCATGACCGCGTAGGAAAATGCTGCCCGGTGGAGCCAGCTCTGCGCGACCCAGCCGATGTCGATGATGGCGTCTTCCAGGATCGAACCCTCGGGCCAGGAATGACCGGGCGCGGCATGGCCCTTGAGATGCTCGACATGTAGGCGTCGAAATCCTTCATCATCAGCGGATAGCCCAGAGGCATGAGCTTGAAGCCGTCGGTTTCGACCACGGCGGGCACCTCGAAACTATCGGGCACGAGTTTTCGGGGCAGCATAGCGATCTCCTTGGGGGAAACTAATGTCCGGCAAGAAACGCGGCCAACTCGGTGCGGCGAAGCGTGCAATCGACGATCTGCCAGCGGCGAAGCGCGACACCCGGGCGGGCGACCAGCTCTTCGTCGACCGCGTCGAGTTCGGGGTGATAGTGCAAGCAGCCAGGGCCAAAGGCGAGGCTGCCTTCGCGCGCCGGGATGGTCGAGAGCCCGATGCGCCAGGCCCCGCCCCGCCCGGTACGCCGGCCGTAGGCCAGCTCGCAATCGAGATGGGGTGCCAGCGCCTTCGCATCGATTGTCCCAGCGAGGTCAGTGAGATATTCCCCCCGCGGCAGGGTCGAGGCACGATCGCGCGCGATCATGAAGCGATCGCCGCAGGCCACGAGAATGCGTTCGGGCGCGCCGGGGCCCGCCTCGCAACGAAGCGTTAGAAACCGCCCCGCCCCGTCATAGACGCGTTGCCATTGCTCGACATAGGCGCCGCTCGGCTCGGCCTCGATCATTCGCAGGCCCCGGAAGCTGCAAATTCCAACATCGAGCTCGACAGCAGCGCCCCGGCCCTGCTGATAGTCAAAATGCCGGTGCCAGGTGACCCGGTTACCGGTCATGGTGGTGTGACCGGCAAAGCCCATGCGTCCCATCAGCGCCCGCATATTCGCCGCCGAGAGACCATCGAGCGCCGTGTCCGCGGCGAAGCGTTTCTGCCCGGAGGGCAGGCGCAGGTCGGCAAACAGCGTCGGGCCCTGCAAGTAGAAGACACGGAGCGTGGTATTGCTCGTGCCGTCGGCAAAGCGCATCCAGTCGCGCCGCCATAGACCGTGCAGGCGGGTGGGTACAGGTGGTGTCATGGGCAGCCCGACCCTAGACCGGGGCTACTCCGCGGCAACAGCGCCGCCCAACGCGACGCGCTCGCGCCGGGGATAAGCGCCGGCACCCGGCGCGTCGAGCTCGCGAGCGAAGAGATGGCCCGAACGGACCGCGGCCTGGATCGGCCCCGGCGCCAAGCAATCGCCGAGCCGGGCGAGGGTGCTGATACCCGCCGCGTCGAGCGCCGCCTTGTCGGCGGCGAGCGACTTGTAGAGCGTATCGTCGGGCAGCCTCGATGCGACCACTACGACCGATTTGCAGGCCAGGGTTTCCTGCTTGCCCGTATAGACGCAGGCGAGCTCAACCCCGTTGCCGCCGATATTCGCAATGTTGCGGTGGCAGATGATTTCGATACCCAGCTCGAGCATCTGGGCCTGGATCGCCGGCTGCTCAAGGGTCAACTCGGTCCATTTTCCGACCTCGCCCTCGGGTGTGACCAGCGTGACTTCCTTGCCCTCGGCGCGAAGCGCCTGCGCGATGACGCTGCCCATGTAGTAGTGGTCGTCGTCGAACACGACGATGGGGCCGGGAATATCGACGCCCGCGAACACGTCGTCGGGCGTGAACACGGTCTCGCCGTCTGAGCCGGGCAAGGTCGCTAGGTTGGAGTGGGAAATCCCGTCGCGCCGCCAGCGGGAGCCGCTCGCGATCGCCACCACCTCGGCGCCGTAGCCAAGTATGTCCTTCTTCGAGAGTTCGGTGTTCAGGTGAACCTCGACGTTTTTCATCTTGCCTATCTGGATATCGCGGTAGCTCGCCACCCGGCCCCAGGCGGCCAGCCCCGGGAGGCGGGATTCCTTGGCGACCCGGCCACCGATTTCACCCGCCGCCTCGACCAGATGGACGTCGTAGCCACGCGCACCCAGTGCCCGGGCAGCCTCGAGCCCCGCAGGGCCTGCGCCCACGATCAGCACACCGTCGTCGGAACCCTTGGGATCGATGTTCTCAGGATGCCAACCACGCCGCCACTCCTCGCCCGCCGCCGGGTTCTGGGTGCAGCGGATGGGTGCGGAGGCGAATTCCATAGCGATGCAAATGTTGCACCCGATGCATTCTCGGATGTCTTCGTTACGCCCTTCCTCAATTTTCTTGGGCAGGAACGGATCGGCGATCGAGGGCCGGGCGGCGCCGATGAAATCGAGGATACCCCGGTTGATCTGATCGATCATGGTATCGGGCGATGTAAAACGTCCGACACCGACCACGGGCTTGGTGGTCTTTTGCTTGACGAAGGCAACGTAGGGTTCCTCATGGGCCTCGGGGAAAAGCCGCGAGGCCGCGATTCCCTGGGTCCAGTCGCTAACAGTGACGTCCCAAACATCGGGCACTTCGGCAAAGCTCTCGACCACGCCGACGCCCTCTTCCTGCCAGGCAACCCCGAGAGGGCCCAACTGGTCCTCGACACCAAAGCGGAAGGCGAGCGCGGCATCGTCGCCGATCGCCTCGCGGGTGTCTTCGAGCAACTCGCCGATGAGGCGCATGCGATTTTCCAGACTGCCGCCATACTCGTCGGTCCGGTGGTTGGTGCCGCGGCTCAAGAAATGATTGGGCAGCGAAAACATGTGGGCGCAATAGACGTAGACGATGTCGAAGCCTGCGCGCACCGCGCGTTTGGCCGCGTCGGAATGCCAGCGGCGGAATTCGCGGATGTCGTCGAGATCCATTTCTCGGGCCATCCAGGGATCGTAATCGTGCATGGTCACCTGGCTCGAGGGTGCCAGCGGTGCTTCTCGGGAAAAGCGGTTCGAGACCCCCCGGCCGTTGTGACAAAGCTCGACCCCGGCCAGGGCATCGTAGTCGTGTGCGGCCTCGGTGAACAACGAGGCCTGTCGGACATCGTCGTCGTTCCACAAGCGCACTTCGGGCAGCGGCCAGGCGTCGGACGTGGGGTGGATGGAACATTGCTCGGTGTTGATCACCGCCCAGCCGCCCTCACCCTTGGTGCGCCGGAACGCCGCGTCGGACTGGGGCATGTTGCTGCCCATGCCGTCGCAATGGGGGACCTGATAGAAGCGGTTTTTCGCCGTCTTCGGGCCGATTCTTACGGGCTCGAACAGAATGTCATAACGCGGATCGCGTGCCATCTCCGCCATCTCCCCGGATGCTCTGCAATTCCAATCGGTAATGGTAGTCCCTCCCGACTCACGAGTCGATGTAAGGGGCGCAAAGAATAGGCGCCGCCCGGTGGGGCGGCGCCTGTCCTCCGCGCTAACGGGGGGTTGCGTTACGCGACGCTGATCTCCTGATCGAGCGCGATGCGCTCGAGCTTGTAGGAGACGTCGGGCTGCGGGCCGGCATGCAACTCACGGGCGAAGCGGTGCCCGCCGTGGGTCGAGACTTGGATCGCACCCGGCGAGAAGCAATCGCCGATCCGCTCCAGCGTCGTAATTCCGGCCGCTTCCAGCACCGCCGGGTCGGCCACAAGCTCGCGATAGAGCGCGTCGTTGGGCAGCCGAGAGCCAACCAAAACCGTCGAACTACACGGGATCGTGCGGGTGCCCTTGTCGGCGTAGAGGTGGACAATATCGACGCCGTTGCCGCCGATGTTGGTGATGTTGTAATCGGTGATCACCTCGATGCCGAGACCGTGGATGCGCTCCATGGTGAACTCGAATTCGAGCGTGTTTTCGCCCCAGCGGGCAAGCTCCATCAAGGGGGTGACGAAGGTGACTTCGTTGCCCTCCTTGCGCAGCTTCTCGGCGATGACCGCGGCCATGTAGTAATGGTCGTCGTCGAACACCACGACCGGGCCCTTGACCTCGGCGCCCGCCATGATGGCGTCGGGGGTAAACACGTTATCGCCGTCGGAACCGGGGATCTCGTGCGTGTTGGTGTGCGAACAGCCGTCCTGGCGCCAGGTTGAGCCGGTCGCGCAGACCACCACCTCGGCACCGTATTCGAGCACGTCCTTGGCCGAAAGCTCGGTGTTGAGGTGGACCTCGACGTTCTTCATCTTGCCGATCTGGATGTCGCGGTAGCTTGCCACCCGGCCCCATTTGGCGAGGCCCGGCAGCTGGGCTTCCTTGATCACCCGGCCACCCACTTCCGCGCGCGCATCGACGAGGTGGACGTCGTAGCCTCGCTGGCCCAGCGCGCGCGCGGCTTCGAGGCCCGCCGGGCCGGCGCCGATGATAAGCACGCCGTCATCAACGCCCTCGGGCTTGGGGTCGATCTTCTCGGGGTGCCAGCCGCGGCGGAATTCCTCGCCCGCGGTCGGGTTCTGGGTGCAGCGGAATCGCCCCGAGGTCGTCTCGGACGAGACGCAGATGTTGCACCCGATGCATTCGCGGATGTCCTCGTTGCGCCCTTCCTCGATCTTCTTGGGCAAGAACGGATCGGCGATCGAAGGTCTTGCTGCGCCGATAATGTCGAGCACGCCGCGGTTGATCTGGTCGATCATGGTATCGGGCGAGGTAAAGCGCCCGACCCCGACCACGGGCTTGGTCGTCTTCTGCTTTACAAACGCGACGTAGGGTTCGTGGTGGCCCTCCTCAAAATAGCGCGAGACGCCGGAATCCCATTTCCAGTCGCTGATATTGACGTCCCACAGATGAGGCAACTCGGCGTACATCTCGACCACCGCCTGGCCTTCCTCCTGCCAGGTGATGCCCTCGGCACCGATCATCTCATCGGTCGCGAAGCGTAACGCGACGCAGGACGTCTCGCCCACCGCTTCGAGGGTGTCCTCGAGCATCTCGCCGATCAAGCGCGCCCGATTCTCGACCGAGCCGCCATATTCGTCGGTCCGATGGTTGGTGTGGGGTGAGAGGAAAAACTGACCGATGCCCAGACCGTGGGCGGCATAGACATAGATGACGTCGAAGCCGACATTCTGGGCCCGCTTTGCCGCGTCGACCTGCCAGCGGCGCAAGTCCCGGATATCTTCGTGATCCATCTCGCGTGCGGCGATGGGATCCCAGTTGTAATGAACCGGGGTGGACGACGGGGCGAGCGGAATTTCGCGCGACATGCGGTTCGAAAACGCATAGCCGTTATGAGCCAGCTCGATACCCGCTAGCGCGCCGTGCTTGTGCACCGAATCGACCAAGAGGCCGAGCTGCTTGGCGTGGCCGTCGTCCCAAATCCGCGTTTCCGCATAGGGTGCGGCGTCGGAGGTGGGATGGATCGAGCATTGCTCAGTGCAGATCACACCCCAGCCGCCTTCGGCCTTCACACTGCGGTGCGAAGCATCGCCGTAGGGCATGTTGTGGCCGTGGGCGTCGCAATGGGGAACCTGATAAAACCTGTTTGGTGCTGTAACCGGCCCGAGCTTGATCGGCTCAAACAGAATGTCGTAGCGCGGATCACGTGCCATCTCCCTGACCTCTTCCGTTGAATTATCGTGTGCGCCGGCTTGTTTGCAGCCTTAGCGTACTTGATGGCGCCGATGCTACTCCCCGCCGGACCCCTCCGGCAACCGCATAAACGAGCGAACAACCTGCCCAAACCGAACAAAGCGAGAGGCGGGCGGCCTTAGGCCACCCACCTCCTCACCTTTGCATAGGATCGACCGGGCGCGGATTACGCGGCCGCGACTTCGCCGTCGATGTCGTGAATGAAGAAGATCTTGCGGATCCTCTCGATCACTTCCCAGTTAACGGTCTCGCCCTTGACGGTGAAGAAGGTATCGCCCGCCTTGTACTCGTGGACCGAGCCGTCCTTTTCGGTGACGCGGATATGACCCTCGAGCAGGGTGCATATCTCGTCGCCCGGATAGGAGTATTCGAACTTGCCGGGGGTGCATTCCCAGACACCCACCATGGTGCGCGCACCAAAACCGCCTTGATCGAAGCGGCCCGAATGCTGCGGGTTGCCCTCGGTCGTGGTGACGAACGGCAGATCGTCGAACGGCGGCCAGGGGTCAACACCTTCCCAAGCTTTCAACTTAGTATAGTCGAGCATATCTCACTCCAATTCCTTTAGAAATGGCGATCCGGTTCAAATTTCTTAACGAGCCCAACTCGCCCAGCATTTGGATCGTCCTTACAACCAGCGGATTTGCGCTCGTCGTAACATTTGTCTATTTTTTGGTCAATTGTTTTCCCGCTTCGGGCCTGCCCTCATACGGCGCCCAGAGAACTACAGGACCGCACTCCATGGCTAACGCTCCGGAGTCCAAAACGAGCGCAGGCAATCTGCGGATCGAGAAGCTGCCCGCCTATATCCAGGTCGCCGACCAGATCCGCCGGGCGATCCAGTTGGGTCAGTACGTCTCGGGCGAGCGGCTGCCACCTGAGGTCGATCTCGCCCAGCAGATCGGGGTTTCGCGGACCACGCTGCGCGAGGCGATCTGCCAGCTCGTGGGTGAGGGCTATCTCAAGTCGCAACCGGGCGCCCATGGCGGGCTGTTTATCACCCAGAGTAACGACGGCGCGGAAAGCGAGCTCAGCCGCCTGCGCCTGCACTGGGACGACATCGAGCATTTTTTCGATTACCGGATCGCCGTCGAATGCGCGGCGGCCGCACTTGCAGCCAATCACCGCAGCGCGACGGACCTCAAGGCGATAAGCCAAGCCAACGACGACATGGCGCACGCCGAAAACCATTCCGAATCCCGCGCCGCGGACGCCGCCTTCCACCTCATCATCGTCGCCGCCACGGGAAACCCCTATTTGCGCCGGGCGGTGGAGGATGCGCGGGCCGGCATGTTCCGCCCGCTCGACGTGTTCGGCTTTGTCCACGAAATGTGGGTCGGCCAGCCCGACGAACATACCCACATCCTTGACGGCATCACCGCCGGGGACGCCACCGCCGCAAGCGCCGCCATGCGTGAGCATATCGAGGGCGCGCGGCGCAAGATCCGCGTCATGATCTGGGGCGAGAGGGGCGCTGCGGCGCGGAGCCGATAATCAACCCGAAGGAGGCCACCCTATGACCCTGACGCGACTGGCCATCACCAGCGCCCTGCTTGGCGCCGGCCTTTGGCTTACCGCCGCGCTTATACCCGCCGTGGCGGACGACCCCGAAGCCCCGCTCGCCATCGAAATGCTATTCTCTCAGGCGTTGGGCGATCTCGGCGAGCGTGAGCTGCTCATGCTCGAAGTGACTCTCCCACCGAGCGGTAATTTCGATCCGCATATCCATCCCGGCCCCACCTTTCTCTACGCGCTCGACGGCGCCGTGGAGCTGTCCGTGGGCGACGGTCCGGTCGGAACCTACGGCCCCGGCGAATGGTTCTACGAACCGCCTATGAACCTGCACGCAACGACCCGCAACCCGAGCGAGAACAGCCCCGCCCGCCTGGTCGCTTTCATGATCATGGAACCCGAGAAGCCGCCGACCATTATGGCGCCGTAAGGTCCGTGCGAGCGAGCGCATCGACAAGGCCGCCTGCGCGGGGTACATCAAGAGGGATGCCAAAGTCCCCTCTCCTGCCACGGTCCTACGCGCTGGACATTCTCGGCAGCGTACTGGGCCGCCAGACCCCTCTCGGTGAGGCCCTGGAGAACCACAAGGGCCTGGCCAAACTCGACCGCCGCGACCGCGCGTTCGTTCGCCTGCTGGCCACCGCCACGCTGCGTCATTTGGGCCAAATCGACGATACGCTGGGCATCGCGCTGCATATACGCGGGACCCGGTGCAAGCCCGATATGCGTAACCTCCTGCGCATGGGCGCGGCCCAGCTCCTGTTCGTCGGCACCCCGCCCCACGCGGCCGTCAACACCTCGATCCAGCTTGCCGAGATACGCGGTATGATAGCCTTCAAGCGGCTGATCAACGCGGTGCTGCGCAAGATCGCCGCCGACGGCGAAGCGATGCTGGCGGCGCAGGATGCGCCGCGGATAAACACACCCGACTGGCTGTGGGAATCGTGGGTCGCGGCCTACGGCGAGGCGACGACGCGGGCCATTGCAACGGCCCATCTGAGCGAACCGCCCCTCGACCTGACCTGCCGTTCGGCGCCCGAGCTATGGGCCCAGCGGCTCGACGCCGAGCTCTTGCCCAGCGGGTCCTTGCGCCTGGTCAAGCCGGGACGCGTGACCGAGATTGCCGGCTATGACGAGGGTGGCTGGTGGGTGCAGGATGCGGCAGCTGCCCTGCCCGCTCACCTGCTGGGTGACGTCGCGGGGCAGGACGTGATCGATCTGTGCGCCGCGCCCGGCGGTAAAACCGCCCAGTTGGCGGCGGGCGGCGCGATGGTCATGGCGATCGACCGCTCGACGAAGCGGCTTGTGCGGTTGCGCGAGAACCTCGACCGCCTGCATCTCGCCGCCGAGCTGGTCGAGACCGACGCCGCCAAGGGCAAGCCCGACAAGTCGGCGGACGCGGTTCTGCTCGACGCACCGTGCACCGCGACGGGCACGATCCGGCGCAATCCCGACGTCGCCTGGCAGCGCACACCAAAAGACGTCGCGCGCAACGCGCGGGGGCAGGATCGGTTGCTGGCCAACGCCGTGACCATGCTCAAGCCCGGCGGACGGCTGGTCTACTGCGTCTGTTCGCTTCAGCCCGAGGAGGGCGTGGCGCGGATCGAGGCGCTGCTTGCTTCGGGCGCGCCGGTCGAGCGAATCGCGGTCACGCCGGACGAGATCGGCGGCCTGGCGGAGGCCGTTACGCCCGCGGGCGACCTGCGCACATTGCCCTGCCAGCTTGGCGGTCAGGGCGGCCTCGACGGCTTTTTCGCGGCGCGCTTGCGGCGCCTCGCTTAAGCTGATACGTGATTCTCATGGCGCCGCAAATACGCATAGCGCCCTCCATTCTCTCGGCCGATTTCGCGCGGCTCGGCGACGAGGTCCGCGCCATTGAAAGAGCCGGCGCCGACATTATCCATGTCGACGTGATGGACGGCCATTTTGTCCCCAACCTGACCATCGGTCCGCAGATCGTCGCGGCGCTCAGGCCCCATTCGCTGCTGCCCTTCGACGTTCATCTGATGATCGACCCGATCGAGCCTTATCTCGACCCCTTCATCGAAGCGGGCGCCGACTGGATCACCATTCATGTCGAGGCCGGGAAAGATCCCGCCGCCTGCCTGACCCGGATCCGCACGGCGGGAAAGCGGGCTGGCCTGTCGCTGTGCCCCGGCACTCCGGCGGCTGCGCTTGCACCCTATCTCGACGCCCTCGACCTGATCCTAGTGATGACCGTCGAGCCGGGCTTCGGCGGCCAGAGCTTCATGGCCAAACAGCTCGACAAGATGCGCGAGATCCGCGCCATGGCCGAGGCCGGCGGCCACGCCATCGATATCGAGGTAGACGGCGGCATTACCCACGAAACCGCACCGCTTGCCATCGAGGCGGGCGCAACCATCCTGGTCGCCGGCTCCGCGACCTTTGCCGGC